>JBAQGL010000031.1:0-7736 GCA_049287785.1 Candidatus Dormiibacterota bacterium
TGCCGAAGCCGTGGCCAAGCGCGGCGCGATCTGCGTCATCGCCACCCCGGCGCCGGTCGCGGCCCCGCTTCGCCACGCCTCGTCGCTCACGCTCGTCTGTGCATCCGCGGGCTGGCAACGCGCCAACGGCGATGTCGCCGGGCTGCGGGTGCGGCTCACCACCGGCAAGAGCAAGCTCGGCGCGCCCGGTGCCGAGGCAACCGTGCTGCTCCGCTACCCCCGCCCGTACGCCACCGCCGAGGTGGTCGGCCTGCCCAGCGTCGTCGTCCCGCGCCTGCAGCCGATCGTCCTGCCGATTCCCGATGTGGCCGGCGTGGCGGCTCGAGGTTGAGGTGCGCGTTCTCTGCGCTCGCCATCCGCATCTCGGGCTGCTGGCCGCCCTTCGCCGCTACCCGGAGTTGCGCGGCGAGCCGGTGATCCTCGGCGGTGCCCCGGAGTTGCGTCTCCCGGTGGTCGCCGCGTCGGCGGCCGCGCTGGCCGCCGGTGTGCGGGTGGGGCAACCGCTCCGCCAGGCACAGCAATCGTGTCCCGCCGCGGTGTTCGTCCCGCTCGACCCCGCCGGGATCGCACGATTGCGCGCCGCCGTCTGTGCCGAGCTCCACCGGCTCTCGCCGACGGTGGAAGCCGGTGACGAGGAGGCATTCGGCGATCTCACCGGCCGTCACGCCGAGTTTCCCGACGAAGCCACCTGGGCGTCAGCCCTGGCTCGCGGATTGCGCGGGGTGCTCGGCGTGGAGATCGCCGTTGGCGTGGCGGGATCGCGATTCGTCGCCCGGCTGGCGGCTCGAGCGAGCCATCCCGGCCGGATCCGCCGGGTTCGCTCCGGTGAGGAAGCCCTTTTCCTGGCGCCGCTGCCGCTCGAGGTGCTGCCCGTCGACCCGGCGGTCACCGCCCGGCTCGCCGCCTTCGGACTCGACTGCCTCGGTGCGGTCGCCGGCCTGGGTCCGGCCGATCTGCAGCGTCAGTTCGGCCCCGATGGGCTCCGCCTCTACCGGCTGGCACGGGGTGAGGACAGCGGCGGCATCCATCCGGTGCCGGTACAGCGGGCATGGAGTGAACGGCTCGTGCTCGACGGCGCCACCGGCGATCTCGAGATCCTGCTTGGAGGTGTCCGGCAATGCGCCACGGCGCTCGGCGGCCGGCTCACCGCCGAAGCCCTGGCGGCCGGCGAGGTGGGCGTGGTGTTCGAGATCGAGGAAGCCAAGGCGATCTCGGCGTCGACGGTGCCCGCGGCACCGTCCGGGAACGCGGGTGAGCTCTGGACGGCGGCGCTCGGACTCCTCGGCGAGCTCAAGCCCCCGGCGCCGGTTGCCGCTGTTCGGGTCGAGGTGACCCGGCTGACCCCGGCGGCCGGGCGGCAGGCAGATCTGCTCCGCCCCGGCGACGGCGCTCGAGAGGCGGTGGTCGCCACGGCGGAGCGGCTTCGAAGCCGGTTCGGTGCCGCCACGGTTCGCCGGCCCAGGCTCGCACTCGATCCCGGCGACCTTCCCGAGCGACGGTTCACGTGGGAGGCGCCGGTCGTGGCGGGGGCGACCCGGTGACCGAGCTGCTCGAGGGCACCGTCGAAGTGCGCATCGGCGCGGACGGACTGCCGGTCGCACTTCGCAACGGGCAGGGATGGGGGCGGGTGGCTGAGGTGGTGAACACCTGGCGAGTGGAAACCGACTGGTGGCGGATCCCGGTGGGCCGTGATTACGTGCGATGCCTCCTCAACGACGGGGAGTGTGTCGATCTCTACCGGGACCTCGAGACCGGCGAGTGGCATCGGGAGCGCCGCTATGACTGAACGGTTGAGGGCTGAACCGTGCGCCGCCCCTCCCTGGTGGCCGCCGGTTGAGGGGAACCGGCGGCCGGGAGAGGGGAGAAGGTCTGGGGTGAGCACCCGCGGGTGCCGCTTGCGGTGGTGGGCTGACCCGACTGATAGTTACACAAAATTGTAGTAGTTGTCAAGCCACCACACCGTGCCGATGCCCGGGTTTGCTGAACTCGCCGCCCGTTCCCACTACTCCTTCCTGGAAGGGTCCGCCTCGCCGAAACGCATGGTCGAGACCGCCGCCCGGCTCGGGATCTCCGCCCTCGGCCTCTGCGATCGCAACGGCCTCTACGGAGCCGTCGAGCTGATCCAGGCCGCGAAAGCTGCGGGCATCCACCCGATCATCGGGACCGAACTCGAACTCGCCGGCGGCTCTCGCATCCGCCTCCTCGCGCGCAGCCGCACCGGGTACCGTCAGCTGTGCCGCGCGGTGAGCGCTTCGCAGCTGGCCGGCGTCAAAGGGCAGCCACGACTGTCGATCGACGGGATTGCGACGGACGCGGGCTCCGGCACGCGTCCGAGTGCGATCCGGAGGGGTCCTGCCGTCGCGGGGACCCCTCCGCCTGTGCTCGGGTCAACTCGCACAGGCGGCGTCCCCCCGCGACGTCACCCCTCCGGATCTCCTGGATCGATAGTCTCCCGCCCGCGGGCGTCGCAATCCCGGCGGCCGACGCTTTTGCCGCCGGAGCGCCCGGCAGCGCTCCGGCCTACGGCTGGACCGTTTCCTGCTGGGTGGCCGGGGTTGCCTTCCACGACTTTGCTCGTGGAGAGTGAGCCGGCTCACGTTGATCCGGCTGAGCTGGACGACTGCATCGCGCTGATCGGTGGGTCGCGGAGCGCGGTTGTCGATGCGCTCGTGCATGGTGATCGGCGCGAGGCGCTCCGTCAGGCGCAGCTGGTCCGGGAGTGTTTCGGGCGCGAGCGTACGGCGATGCTGGTGAGCAATCACCTGCATCCCGCTGATCGCTGGCTGGTCGCGGAATGCGCGGCGATCGCACGTGCGGCGGACATCCCGCTGGTGGCGAGCGCGACGCCGGATCACGCCACCGCCGACGACAAGCCGCTGCTCGACGTGCTCACCGCGATCCGCCATCGCACCACCCTCGACCAGGCGGCGGCGCATGGATTGCTCCTGCCCAACAGTGAGCACCGCCTTCATGGCGAGGCGGAGCTTCGCGCGCTGCTTCCCGATCTTCCCGAGGCGTTCGACAATGCGGCGCGCATCGCGGCGGCGTGCGAGGTGTCGCTCGACTTCAGCGACGTGCGATTCCCGGGCTATCCCGTACCCGAAGGGGAGACGCCGTTCTCAGTGCTGTACGCCCTCTGTCAGGAGGCGGTGCAGCGCAAGTACCACCCGATGACGCGTGCGGTTGCTGCGCGGCTGCAGCGCGAGCTCGACGTCATCGAGAAGACGCGGCTGGCGGAGTTCTTCCTGATCACCTGGGACATCATGAAATTCGCCCGTGAGCACGGCATCCCCGGACAGGGACGCGGCAGCGCCGCGGACTCGATCGTCGCCTACCTGCTCGGTATCACCCGGGTCGACCCGGTCGCGCACGACCTGCTCTTCGAGCGTTTCCTGCATGAGGATCACCAGGGCACGCCCGACATCGACATCGACTTCTCCACCGACCATCGCGAGCAGGTGCTCCAGTACGTCTACGACAAATACGGCCCGGACCGCACCGGCATGGTGGCCAACGTCGTGACCTTCCGCCCCCGCATGGCGATCCGCCAAGTCGGCGCCGCCATGGGTTTCCCGGAAACCGTGATCGACAAGCTGGGTACGCATACCGACAGTTGGTACCTGGCGGACATCGAGTCGACGCTCGTTTCCGCTGGTGTCGGTACGACACACGATGGCGCCGTGTCCAACCGCGCGTGGGAGCAATTCCTCGGTATTCTCAGGCGCATCGAGGGCACGCCCAGACATTTGAGCATCCATGTCGGCGGGATGCTCGTGACTGGGGAGCCGCTGGTCGATGTGGTGCCGGTGGAACGGGCAACCATGCCGGGGCGGGTGGTCGTGCAGTTCGACAAGGACGACATCGAGGATCTCGGGCTCATCAAGATGGATCTGCTCGGGTTGCGCACGTTGTCGGCGATCGCGGAGTGCCTCGACCTCATCGAGCAGACCACCGGACAGCGGCCCGACCTGGATGCGCTGTCCCTCGACGACCAGCGCGTCTACGACGTGATCTGCAAGGTCGACACCATCGGCCTCTTCCAGATCGAGTCGCGTGCTCAGCAGCAATCGCTCTGGCAGTCGCAGCCGCGCTGTTTCAACGACTTGATCGTGCAGGTGGCGATCATCCGTCCCGGGCCGATCCAGGGTGATGCGGTCCATCCCTACCTCCGACGGCGTCAGGGGCTCGAGCCGGTCACCTACCTGCATCCCAAGTTAGAGCCGATCCTGGCGGAAACATGCGGGGTGGTCCTCTACCAGGAGCAGATCCTCCGCATCGTCATGGATATCGCCGGGTACAGCGCCGGGGAGGCGGATCGATTCCGGCGGGCGATGAACCGGCACCGTTCACGGGTGGAGATGGAGGAGCTCCGCGACGGCTTCATCCGCCGCTGCGTCGAGCACGACCTCGGCGAGCCGGTGGCGCAGCAGATCTTCAAGAGTGTTGCCGGCTTCGCGGAGTTCGGGTTCTGCAAGTCGCATGCCGCTGCGTTCGCGCGCACCGCGTATGAGACCGCGTGGCTGCGCATGACCTATCCGGCGCACTACACGTGCGCGCTCCTCAACGCGCAGCCAATGGGCTTCTACCATCCGTCGGTCCTCGTCGATGATGTCAAGCGGCATGGCGTGCAGATCCTCCCGGTCGACGTCACCAGGAGCCGGGCACGCTGCCTTGTCGAAGCGGTCGGGCCGGCGGACTTCGGGATACGGCTCGGGTTCGCCTACGTGCGCGCGCTGGGGCCGTCGGCGCGGGCCGCGTGCGATGACGCGGTGGTCGCCGGAGCCAACACCTCGGTCGCCGATTTCTGGAAGCACACGCTGCTGCCGCGTGTGGCCATGGAGAACCTCATCCGCGTCGGCGCATTCGACGCCGTTGCCGCCGGACGATCACGCCGTCAACTGCTCTGGACGTTGAAGGAGAACGAGGAGTCGCTGCCGCCACGGAAACGCCGGAGGGCGACCATCGCACCGGCAGATCAATCGGTCGTCGCCGCCGCGGTGGTCACCGGTCCTCCGCGCGGGAGCGGTGCGATCGCCGGCAACCGGCTCGGCGACATGCCCCACACACCGCACGATCCGAGCACAGACCCGGTGCCACCCCTGGTCTCGCTGCCCGCATCACCCCCGGCGCTGCCTGAGATGGACGAGCGCACCCGCGTGAACACCGAATACGCGCTCACCGAGGTGAGCACCGGCCCCCACCTGGTGTCGTTCATGCGCGAACGGCTCGAATCGCTGGGGTGCGTGCCCCTCGAGAGGGTGCGCGATCTCGCGGATGGCATGAGGATTCGGGTGGCGGGATTGGTGATCACGCGTCAGCAACCGTCAACGGCGCGCGGCTTCAGGTTCTTCACGCTGGCGGACGAGCATGCCCACCTCGACCTGGTGTTCCGACCTCCGGTGGTGCAGCGAACGCTCGAGGTGAGCCGGCATCCGCTGCTCATGGTCGACGGCCGCCTCCAGGTCGAGCACGGCCGTGTCAACGTGCTCGTCGAGCGCGTCACCGCGCTCACCCCGGATGGCGACCCGATTGCCCATCCCGGACCACCCGAGGACACGAGCTTTCACGGTTCGCACGACTACCGCTGATCGCGGTTTGGTGATCGCCATATGCCGTCGGCAGGGCGTGACACATCCGTGACACTCCGGCAGCAGTGCCCTGACATGCGCCGTACCGCGTGTGACCACCGACATAGGCTGCGGACATCTCGATTGCCCCGGCCGTACGCCATGCGGGATGGAAGACGATGACTGATAACACCCCCGAGGGCGACGGACCTCCCCTCTCGTTCAAGAAGGTCGACCCGACGCCCTTCGAACGCGCCCCGGCGCCGCGCGAGCCCGCACGAGACACCGGAGGACCCAACCTCGCGTTCGAGGCCGCTCCACGCCAGCCGACCGCGCCCGGCACCCCGCCTGATCCACGAACCCTCAAGACGTCCCCACCCGCGCCCGCTCCACCTGCACCGGTGGACCTGGCTTCTGGGGGGAGGTCGCCCGCCTTCGAGGCGGTCCCGGCGTCGGTCGCCGTCGCCCAGCAGCGCCTCTCGACGCCCACCATCGGCATTCGCCCGGAACCCGCGGACACGAGCGGCCCGGTGCGCCCGGGCGGCACCGGGTGGAACGTCCGTCCTCGCGAGGGCGCCTTTCTGCCCAATCGCAAAGGCGGCGATACTGGCGAAGGACCTGCCTGGCAGACGAGGACGCTGCCAAACGCGAATCGCTCCGCATGGGACGTGCCGAAGGCCCCGCGCACGCGCGGGCTCACGGGCCGGAAGTTCCTGGGAATCGCGCTCTCGGTGCTCCTGGTTGCGATCCTGGGTTTCGCCGGCTACGAATGGCTGAATGGCCGGGCGCATCCCGATCACACCATCACGACCCCGGCCGCGGTCGGCTCCCTGGTCGCGATTCACGCCCCCGCTACGGTCGCTGTCACGCAACAGATGCAGGCGGTGATGCAGCAGAACGGCGCCACACGCGTGGTGAGCGGTGTCTACGGCCGGGCCGGGCGAGCCTCGCTGGTCGTGCTGCTTGCCCAGGGACCGAACATCGAGACGACCACGACCCAGTTCTTCACCGATTTCGCTGCGGGCCTCAAGACCCAGGGAGTGACCGTCAGCCGCACCGGGATGGTCAGCACCACAACCGGCGGCAGCAACTTCATCTGCTCACCGGCGAGCGGCCCCGCTCCGCTCACCGCCCTGTCGCTCTGTGGTTGGGATGACGGCGACACGATCGGGCTGGTCGTGGCCGTCAGCGGCCAGACGGTCGGCACCACGCTTAGCGAGGCCGTGGCTGCACGGGGTGCCGGCGAGCACTGAGCCCCAAGCCCCTGGTCGGTTCCGGCCGATTAGCATGCAGTGGTGATCTCTGAGCGCGGCTTCTCGGAACGGCTCTCCGGCCTCACCGATCGCAGACGGATCGCCGTCGTGCAGGTCCGTGGCGCGATCGGCGGGGCGGCGCGCACCGATGAGCTGATCCGCACCATCGGTCAGGCGCGCCGGAACGCGCGGGTTCGCGCCGTCCTCCTGGAGATCGACTCACCCGGCGGGACCGCGATCGCGTCCGAGCAGCTGTACGTCGCGGTGCGGCGGCTCGCCGCGCGCAAGCCGGTGGTGGCGTGGATCAAGGGGGTAGGCGCCTCGGGCGCGTACTTCCTGGCCTGTGCGGCGACCAGGGTGCTGGCGTTTCCCAGCGCGCTGGTCGGATCGATCGGGGTGATCAGCGTCCGACCCATCCTCGTCGACGCGCTTCGCCGCGCCGGAGCGCGGGTCTCGGTCACCAAGACCGGCCAGTTCAAGGATCTCGGCGCACCGTGGCGGGAGCCCACCGAGGAGGACGAGGCGCGCGAACGCGAGCTTGTCGACGCCATCTTCAAGCGCTTCACCGGCGCAGTTCGATCGGCTCGCGGCTACGACGATGCGAGCCTGGCCCGGGTGACCACCGGCGAGGTCTGGCTGGGCACACGCGCGGTCGAACTCGGGCTCATCGACGGGCTCGCCGACGACGAGGACTCGGCCCTCGAGGCGGCCCAGGACCTGGCCGCGCTCCCGCATCACCTGACGCTCCGGCTCGGCGGGCGCCGCACGCTCCTGCAACGGCTCGGCGTCCCCGGCGCCGGCATGGGGCCGCCGGGCGAGCGCTGGCTCGTCGAGATGGAGACCTGGCTCGGCACCCCACGCCTCAGAGCCTGACTCAGGTGCGGAGGGGGGAGCCACGCCGCGGCTCAGCTTGTCA
>JBAQGL010000032.1:0-13241 GCA_049287785.1 Candidatus Dormiibacterota bacterium
GACCACGACCGCGCGACCGAGCATCGAGAGCCGGTCGGTCGCCTTCACCGAGCTGATCACCTGGTCCCAGAACAGGAGTCCAACGACGAGAAAGGTCAGATGCTCAAGATCGTGCACCGACGCAAGCCGGAGCGTCGCGTTGTAGATAGCCGGGAGGTGCCAGACGAGGAGGTCGACACTGAATACGAGCACCACGACGATCGCCGCCTTCGGCCCCGCGTGGAGGATTCGCATCATGCGTGCGGGCCATGTGTTCTCGACCGAGATGGGCCTTCCCTGCGCGGCGAGATACCCGGCCCACGCAGTTCGAAACGGATCGGCAAGCAGGATCAGGGGCGGAGCAACCAGCAGCAGGAGTACGTGCTGCACCATGTGGTCCCACTGGAACGTGGTATCGAAGGACGAGATCGGCGACACCAGGGCGAGCATGAGCGCCGCGATGCCAAGTGCGAACGCCGTATCCCCGTTGTCCCACGCTGCAGGCCGTCCCAACGCCGGCGACGCCGTCCGCCGCCCGCGCCAGTACAGGTAGGCGGCCGTCGCGCACCCTACGATCGGAACTGGTTCGAAACTCCAGTCGAGCAGCGATCGCCAGAGCATACCGGTCTACGTGACGTACTGAACCAGCAGGTACACCGCGATCGATACGCCGGTGATGTACGTCCACTGCTCCAGAATGGCTCGGGCATGTGCGGCGCTCAGGGGGTCGGTACGGCGCACGTGCCCCATCACAAGGCTCAGCAACCACAGACCGACCCCGATGAACTCTGCGCACAGCACCGCGTACCACAACGTCGCCAGGTCGGCGTAAGTCCCCGCGCTGAACAGTTCCCAATTAAACTGGTACATCAGGAGAATGCGGACGGCCCCAGTGAGGATCGCGCCGAGAAGGGCCAGCCACAGCAACCCCGAGATCGCGCTTGATTCGCGTGCCCTGCTCACCGCGCTCCAGACTCCCCAGAGGGCGACTAGCGTAAGCAGCGGAAACGCCAGGGCCAAGAGCGCGAGCACTTGAGGTGGCGAGCCGACACCGCTCGGATGCCACATCCCGCCGAAGTTGTTCGCGCGCAGGTAGAGAAATGCAAAGAGAAGGCTCAGCTGAAGGGTTGTGTTCGCACCCATGACCAACCGCGAACCGAACGCCAAGGTGCGGTGGCCTCCTGCGACCTCGTCGATGGCGGTGAGTCCGGTCGGACTGATCTCTCCCATGCTCACGCTCCACCCAGGGCCGGTACAACCGGCCCGAATTCCGCCGCCGGCTTTCCGGTGTCGTAGTTGTACGGCAACGACCAGGCCGTCGGCACCTTGTCGAAGTTGAACATCGGAACTGGCGTTGGCAGCTGCCACTCGACACCCAGCGATTCCCACGGGTTGGTGGTCGCCGGCGTTTTCTTAACCGCAGCCTGCCAAATCAAGATTCCAAGGAACAGCGCCATTGATGCTCCGAGGCCGAATGCAAAGACGGAGGCCGAGATGTTCAGCGGTTGCAGATAGGGCGCATAACTGATCACGCGGCGAGTCATACCCATGATGCCGACCGCGATCAGCGAGAGGAACGTTCCGTTGAAGGTGAGAAACACTGCCCAGAACTGGAATTTCAGGAGCTTGGTGTCCATGGACAGGCCCGTCATCTTGGGCAGGTAGTACACGATCCCGGCCATGAGTGCGAAGACCTCTCCACCCATGATGGTGTAGTGGAAGTGGGCCTGAACGAAGTAGCTGGCATGCAGCGTGAAATCGCTCGGGACGTCCGAGAGGAAGACACCCGTGAATCCTCCGATCAGGAAGTTGAAGAAGAAGGCGCAGATGAAGAGCATCGGAGTGCTGAAGCGGGTGCGCGCTCGCCACATCGAACCCAGGGCGATGAGATAGATGATGCCCGTCGGAACTGAGATCAGCTCCGTCGAGAACATGTAGAACGGGCGCACGGATGGTGCCAGGCCGCTCACGAATAGGTGGTGCTGCCAGACAGTGAAGCTCAGGAGACCGACTCCCACCATTCCGCCGATCGAGACGCGGTACCCCCACAGTGGCTTACGGGTGAACGCGGGCAGCATCTCCATGATCAGTCCGAAGGCGGGGATGACGAAGATGTAGACCTCTGGGTGGCCGAAAAACCAGAACAGGTTCTCCCAAAGAAAGGGTGAGCCACCGCCCGCAGGCACGAAGAATGTCGTCTGGTATGTGCGGCTGAACATCTCCATCAGCACCGCGACGATGAGCGCCGGAGAGGCGAGAAGGCCGAGGAATGAGGTGACCAACACTCCCCAGACGAACACCGGCATCCGACTGTATGGCATGCCGGGAGCGCGCTTGGTGACGATGGTCGCGATCATGTTCAGACCTGATAGGCCGATGGAGAGGCCGATCAAGGCGAACGCCATCAGGTACGCGTCCATGCCGAGCACGTTCTGATCGGAGAGCGGCGCATAGCCTGTCCAACCGGTCGTGAATCCGCCGAGGAATACCGTGGACAGCAAGATCAGGCCCGCTGGCGGCAGCAGCCAGAAGGTCAGTGCTTCAAGTCGCGGAAAGGCCATGTTGCGCGACCCGATCATGATGGGGACGAAGTAGTTGCCGAACGGCCCAATGATCGCCGCTGAGGCCATGAAGATCATCAGCGTGCTGTGCAATCCGACCAGTGTCAGGTACGACTGCGCGTTGGCGACCGATGGCACCGGCGTCAGGAGCTCACTCCTGATGAACATCGCACCCAGTCCACCGATGAACAGGAAGGCGAGGATCATCATGAGGTACTGCAAACCGATCACCTTGTGATCGGTCGTCATGCGGAAGTAGCGGCTCAAGCCGCCACCCTCGCCGTGCATGTAGGCGTTGTCCTCCTCGGAAGGCCGCCTAGCGCCCAACAGGCGGCCGATAGGGTAGTTGAGAAAACCCATCCCGGCAAGGAAGCCAACCACGCTCAGCGCGTAGCCGAGCAGGATCCCGGGATCCGAGCCGAGGGAGTTGTCCGCACTAAAGGAGTTGGCGATCGCCAGGTTGCCAATCCAGAAGCCGAGGAGGAAACCGATCACCGCGCCAATGACCCCGACCAGCAGCCCCCACTCGTTGAGCCGGCGTGCCAGCGTCGGCCGTGTCGATATCGGCGGGCGCGACGGGGTTACAGCATCCACATCAGCTTTCCCTTGTGTGCATGAGGTCGATCACGTCAGTGGCCGTAGACGACTGGCGATGGTTCGTATGTGTGGCTGTACGGCAGCAGATACTTCATGACCGGTGCGTCAAGCGCCGTCTGCTGTTGTATCCAGGACGCAAAATCTGACTGACTCACGACCATCGCCGTGTTGTCTGCCATGTTTCCGTGCCAGAGACCGCAGAGCTCCGTGCACTGGACCCTGTAGGTCCCTATCTCGGTTGGAGTCGAGGACACGACGTTGTCGTTGAGGGGCACAGCGTCAGCTTTCACGCCCAGCGCATAGAAGTTGAAGGAGTGAACGACGTCGAGGGAAGTGACATTGAACTCAATCTTCTGCCCGACCGGCAGCACCAGTTGCGCTGTCTCGATGCCGCCGTACGCTGGATACCTGTACGTGAACCACCATTGCTGTGCGATGACCTGGACCTCGAGCGGCTGGCTCGGGGACGTGGGAAGCGAAAGCGCCGTCGCGGAAGTCGGGACCCCAGCTCCGGGTTCTTCATTCGCGAGCTCTACGGTCCCGTAGGTGGCAAGAATGAGCACCAGGACCACGCTTGTGACAATCCATGTGGTCTGAAGACGCGAGTTGCCCCTGAGTTCGCCGGGCGGTACCTCGCGTTCAGGAGGGGCTATGCGATTCAGGAAAAGCATGAAGTAGAGACCCATCAGCACGCCGAAGAAGATCGGCCAGCCGGCCATTGCGAGGATCCTGATGACCTCGCTCTCATCGGACGCGAGGGTCGCCGCCTGCCCGGGCGGGATGGGCGCGAGGAATAGAGCGATGTCACCGACGACGGCGGCGATGACCCAGATGACGATCCCCAGGCGCCCGGCAGTTGCGCGATTTCTCATCGGTCAGCCCACCTGTAGCTCGCCGGCCATATAGCCGAGCGTTTGCATGGGTCCACCGTTGCCGTAGAGTGTCCCGGCCGCGCAGGGGACGAAGCATTGCCAGCGGAAGAGGCCCGGCTTGTCCGGCACCACGAAGCTGAACTCGATGACGATCTGTGCGTTCGCCGCCGCATTGGCGGCGACGCCTTCCAATGGAACACTGACGCCGAGATCGGGGATGGTGAAGGTATGGGCCGCGAGAGAGGGGTCGAGAGCGCCCATCACCTTGCCGTCCACGGTCATCTGGTTGTCGACGGTGCCTCTGACCAACCCGAGGTACTCGTTGCGGAGCCCCGTCTGACCATCCTGCTGATCAATGGTCATGTGCACGACCGATCCGGCTGGGACCTTCAGGTACGTGGTGGGCAAATAGCCGACCCAGTTGGGATGCTCGCCGTTTCCCTGTCCGGCCGTTCCGACTGCGGCGACGGTCGTAAGGTTGAAGTTCACGACTGGGCGTCCCTGCAGGGTCTGCGACGTCGTGGTGGCCGCGATCTGCGGCGGCGTCGGGTTGAGGAACCGGGTCACAAAGAAACCGACCGCAACTCCCGCCACCACCACGCCGGCCACGAGGATCCAGATTCTCGATCGCATGTGTGCCTATACCTCTTATATGTACGCGGCCATGGCGGAAGCAACACCGTCGAAGAGGACTACCGCGGGGCACGTCGCGTGGAGACGGCCACTGTGCCGAGCGATCTCGCTCAGCCAGACCCGCGACGCCGAGGAAGCGATGAATCCGGGCACCAGTTCTCCACTCAACGGGCTGCCGGTTCGTTCTGAAGGCGCAATGATCGCTGTGTCAGGGGGGTTCCGTCAAGCCCCCTCGTCGCCAGTCCCGCTGTGCAAACAATCGCGGGGGGTTTGCGCGGCTGTTTGCGCACACTTGCGCAGTCGCCGATTGCAGTGGGTCACGCCGATTAAGCGGTGGAGATCCATCTCCCTCGCTGATGATTCGGCGGGCGCCGGCGGTGAGCTATCGGTCGGCGGCCGGCCCGATCAGGGCGGCATCACGCGACTCTGGCTCGACATGGCTCGCGTCAGGTACGGCCGCGGGCGGAGCCTGCTGGGGTGCAACCCGAGTGACCGGCTTGCGGGAGGCTCTGGCGCTGCTGGAGACACCCACCCAGACGGCGGTCAGCACGCCGGCGATCAGAACGATCCCGGCAATGCTGTGCCCGTCGCCCTGGTGCTGTACGAACAGCGCAACCGCAAGCAGCGCGACCACGGCGACGACCGCGACCGCGCCGTCGTCGACGAACAACCCCCAGAGTTCCAGGCCGATCGCTCGCAGCGTGCGCTCCACCGCGCCTCGTGACGATGCCTGAAGGCTCGGCCGCCGCAGGAACCAGACGAATGCCAGCGAGGCGAGGCCGTAGGCTGCCACCAGGATCAGCAGGCTCACGTCGTTGCCCCACCAGCGGACGCCGATGCCTTCGCCACTGAAGAAGGTGCCGAAGGAGGTCAGCATGATGCCCACCACGTATTTCATCGCGTTCTCCGGGACGCGAGTCAGCGGATGCCGGAACGCCACCCCCGCGCCGGCGACGATGACCAGTGCGAGGATCGCGCCGATGACAGCTGAAGGGATGTCCTGGAGGCCGCCGAGTGCGACGACGATGAACACCACCTCGAGACCCTCGAGGAACACACCGCTCAGCGCAGTGGTCACACCCGCGCGATCGAGCCCGGATGACACCGATACCGTCGCCTCGAGCCGCTCCTTTGTCTCTTCAAACACCTTGGCTTCGTCGTGCGCCGATTTCAGGCCGCTCGATCGGAGGATCGCCTTGTGGAGCCACTTCAGCCCGAACAGCAGGAGGAAGACGCCGACGACGGTCCGAGCCGCGTCGATCGACACCCTCGAGGTGATCGTGATCCCGAAAACGGCCACCAGGACGGCGAGTGCCACGAAGCCGATTGCCATCCCGGCGAACGCGCTCCGCCACCCTTTGAAGAGGCCGACGGCGAGGACGATGGTCAAGGCCTCGACCCACTCGACCCCTGCCGCAAGAGCGGTGGCGAGCAGCACAACGATGCTCATCGAGCGACGCCTGGCCTACTGAAACCCCGCATGCCGTCTAGCATGCCTGGTACGCCCCTCGGTGACGACCACCGGGCCGCGCGGTGTGTCGCGCACGGCCCCGATGGCCGTTGACCCGACCTGCCTCAGTTGTGTCCGAGGTCGTACGGACGAAGGAAGCGGGTCGGCTGGAAGACGACGAAGGCCGCGGGCACGGTGTTGTAGGGGGAGCCGAGCGCGGTGGCCGCGGCCTCGAGATCATCCGCCGCCGTGGTGTCGCCCCACATGCCGGTGTCGACGCGGTGGATCAGCGCCTGGAAGGCGGCGATCGTCTCCGCCGGCGTGAAGGTGCAGTGTCCGGCGCGACTCACATAGCCCTCGCGGAGATTCTGGGCATCGCCCGCGTCCTGCGCGACGGCGCGGTAGGCCTGCTCCGCCTGGTTGACGACGAGGCCGTCACCGGTCGTGTGCAGCGTGAGCACCGGACGATCGAGGTCGCCGTTGTAGACGATGTACTTGGTCAGGTACTTGACGGCCTTGGGGCTCGCGGTGATCCGCTTCGAGGCCTGGAGGGTCGCGAGATCGGCGCTCAGGCTCAGGCCGGCGGCCGAGTACAGCCCCTGGACCTCCGCGAAATCGGAGGACATGGAGAGCTGCTGCGTGAAGTTGACGCCGGTGGTCCAGGACACGTTGCCGCCCGCCCGCGCCTCGAGCTCGGCCCGGAGCGCGTATGCAAAGGGACCGTCGACCTGAGTCTCCCATAGGTACTGATTCGCCTCCTGGGTGACGTAGTCGGTGGGAGCGGGCTCAGGGCTCGCCGGGTTGAACCAGCCGGGAACGTCGCCGAGCGCGCTGGCGAGTGCGACGCGAGCTCTCCCCTGCGGTGTGGCCTGGGCCGCGGCGAACAGGGTCTCGGCGATCCCGAGGTTGGTGGTCGGGTCGGTGATGTTGACGACCTGCAGGCCGGAGGACGGGCCGAGGAGTTGCTGCACTGCGACCGCCGCGTCCAGCGCCACGTTCCAGGTGCCCACCCCCCCTCCGACGACGCCGCACATCGGGAGCGCAGCGGTGAAGCGATCGGGAGCAACCTGGAGCACCGCGGCCGTGATCATTCCACCGAGCGAATGACCCCAGGCGATCGTGCGGGTGGGGGTGCCGACCCGCCGGTCGAAGGTGTTCAACGTGGAGAGCTGATCCGGAATCGCCTGCTGGAGCGCCCAACCCGTCGTGGCGTAGGAGGATCCCGCCAGCGCGTAGCCATTGCTCAGCAGCCACTGGCCGGTGAGTGGGTCGCCGACGTCGGTTGCCGGGTTCGGGCTTCCGGGCGTCACGTAGCCATGGCTATAGAGGACCAGCGTGCCATTCCAGCCGGCTGGAACCTGAATCAGGTAGGTGGCACCGTCGTGCAGCGTACCCGTGAGCGTCCGCGGGCCTCCCGATGCCAGCACGGTTGGCCCGGCACCGAATACCAGCGTTCCCGCTCCGAGTGCGAGGGCGCAGACGACTGCCAGACGGCCCCGTCGTGTCGTTTGACTGCGATGCATGGTTCAACCCCCGTTGATCGCGCCGACGGCGTCAGGGCGCCGACGCTACTCCGCGGGGACTGCGGGGGTCAAGCCGTCCGGTTCTGCCTTCGCGCGAGCCGGCGCACGGTCGCGAATGCGATCAGCAGGAAGCCGAATCCGATGAGCAGTATGCCGCCGACCACTGGAGCCTCAAGAGCCCCCGTCGATGGGACGGACGTGCCCGCGGCGTCGACGACAAAGGTCACCGCCGCCGGCGCCGAGACCAGTCCGGCCGCATCGGTGACCGTGTATTCGATGACGATCGTCCCGGAAAACCCGGCCGCGGGCGTGAACGTGACTGCCCCGGTGGTCGGGTTGATGGTCACTGTGCCGTCGGCCGCGGGGGGCAGGGAGCCGGGAACGATGGCGAAGGTGAACGGACCGGTCCCGACCGGCGCGGCCGGCTGGACTGTGATCGGTTCGCCCGGCGGCCCGGTGCCCGCGCCGGGTCCAGCCAGTGGCGTCACGTCAATGGCAACGGTTTCCGGTGCGGAGACCTGGCCGTACGCGTCGGTCGCGGTATAGGTGAATGCGGGGACCACGCCGCTGAAGTCGTGCGCCGGCGTGAAGGTGATCGCGCCCGTGGTTGCGTCGATGGTGGCAACTCCGTCGGCAGCGGCCGGCGCTGCGGCGATCGCGAAGGTGAAGGGACCGGCTCCGGTCGGCGTCGCCGGCGTCACGGTGATCGAGTGATTCGCCGGCGTGACCCCGCTCAGCGCCTCAGTGACCGGCGGCGCAGGCGTGCCCACGCTGAGGGTGATGCTTGCAGCCGCGCTCACGTCTGCGTGTGCGTCGGCAACGTCGTACGTGAATATCGGGACGGCACCCTGGAACCCGATCGCAGGGGTGAACGTGATCACCCCGGTGCTGACATCAATCGTCGCAGTGCCATCAGCGATGGGCGGCGTGGTGACGAGATGATAGGTGAAGGGCCCGACGCCGATCGGCGTCGCCGGGGTCACGTGGATGGCGCCCGGTCCCGATCCAGAACCGGTCACATCGAGCGCGACAGGGTCCACGGTGAAGGTCACCGTGGCGCTCGAGGTCCGGCTGTACTCGTCGGTGATCACATAGGTGAAGCTGTCGGGGCCCGAGTAGCCGCTGACAGGCGTGTAGACGAACGAGCCGAGCGGATCGACATGAATTGTGCCCGCGGGTGGGGTGCTGATGCCGAGCACGACGATCGCGGCCCCGCTGTCATTGGCCAGCAGGCCGCCGACCACGCCCTGCGTGAGTGTTCCATCCGCGACCACGGTGTAGGCATCGTTGTTCGCGACCGGCCCGGCCGGCTCGTTCACCGTCAGCGAGATGTCGGCCGCCGCACTCACGTCGGACGCGGCATCGGTGACGGTGTAGGTGAAGGTTGGGACCGTGCCCTGAAATCCCATCGCCGGTGTGAAGGTGATCTGTCCGGTGGCCGGGTCCATGACCGCGACGCCATCGAGAACCGGAGGTGTGCTGGTCAGCAGGTAGGTGAACGGCCCGACACCGGTCGGCGCAGCGGGAGTCACCGTTAAAGGAGCAGGCCCGGTGCCGGCGCCCGTCACATCGGCAGCGAGCGGGAGCACCACGAAGGTCACCGTCGTCGACGACGTGCGAGAGAACCCGTCGGTGATCGTGTAGGTGGTGGTGTCGTGCCCGGAGTACCCGGAAATGGGCAGGTAGAGGAATGAGCCGTCCGGGTTGGCCGAGAAGGCGCCGTGCGCCGGATTGCCGTTACTCGTCAGCGTGATGAGCGTGCCCGTGTCATTTGCGAGCAGGCCCGTGGCTGCCAACTCGGAGAGTGACCCGTCGGCGTTGAGGGTGTACGTATCCGCTACCGCAACCGGCGCGGCTGGTGGGGTGACGGTGATCGACACCGTCGCCGTCGACGTCCGGTTGAACGCGTCGGTGATCGTGTAGGTGAAGGTGCCGGTCTGGATTGACCCGGACGTTGGCGTGAACACGAACGCACCGTCGCTTTGAACCACGACGCTCCCTCCGACCGCGGCGGTGGAGCTGGTCACCGCAATGCCTGCGCCGACGTCGTTGGCAAGCAGACCGTTGGCAGCGTTCTCCGTCAGCGTTGTGTTGATCGGCGTGGTGTAGCTGTCAGCGTTCGCCGTCGGTGCCTCGAACGGATTGGCGGCGGTCTTGCACGCCGCACCGTCGTTGTTTCCCGTAGTCGCCCCGGTCACGAGCAGGACTCCCGAGGGTGTCCCGGTGGTGAACCCGTTGACGAGGTAAATGCGACCCGAGTTGTTATCACTGAAGAATATGTCGTTGGGGTTGTCCGACCACGCGGCGCCAAAGCTGCCGCTGATGACGCCCGACACCGTCGCACTGGCGGCGACATCAGTGCTGAGATTCACCGCGTACAGGGTGGTTCCGTTCAGGAGGTATGCGACGCCGTTGCTCCACACCAGGTCGTTCCCGACGTCCGGCGCACCGGTGATTGTCAGCTGCGTCGCCACATTGGTCGCGACGTTGATGGAGAACCAGATGGTCGCGTTCTCGCGAACGATCAGGTTGCCCGCGTTGTCGAAGTCGCCTGCGACCCAACCGGCCGCGGACATGCCCGCCGGCACGCCGAGGTCCGTGATCGACCCGTCGTTGGCGATCTTGAGAAGATCACCCGTTGTACCTGCTCCGGTGCTGATCGCGTAGAGATAGTTGTCGAGCGTGTCGTAGCCCATCGCGTTGTACGTCGGCTGCGGTGTGCCGATATCGGTGTACAGGCCCGTCACAGGATTGAGCTGCTTGAGCTGCCCTGAGATCACCTGGTAGAAGCCAGGGGAACACACGAAGGGGCTGCCCGCGGCGTCGGCGACGACAGCGGGCACCGCGACACCGACGGTGGCGGCGATCAATGCGGCGGAGGCTATTGGCGCAAGAAGACGACTTGAGAGGCGATGTGTGGTGATGGCTTGGTTTCCTGAAAGGGCGTGGAGAGAGCTTGGTGGGGGCCCGGCGTCAGGCTAGTCGCCGGTGCGGCGCCCACCCGGAAGGTTTCTGATGCGTAACCCGACGCGAACCACACAGTTCATCGGGTCGCGGCGGTCAGCGTGCTCCGAGTTGCACGGGCTGAGCCAGGCGGAGGTCGCGAGACGACCGTCCCACCCGCACGGTGTACGAGCCCGGCGTCCACACCCAGCCGCCCGCCTCACCATCGAACCGAGAGAACGCGCGAGCCGGGATGACCATCCGTGCCGTCGCGGTTTGACCTGCCTCAGCTTCGACTGTGGCGAACGCCGCCAGGACCCGGAGCGGCCGGCTCGGATCATCATCGGGTGCCTCGAGGTAGACCTGAACCACCTCGCGTCCGGCGCGGTCCCCGGCGTTGCGCACGCCGACAGCCACGGCCAGATCCCGGTCTCCTTGCAGCTCACTGGATTCCAGCACCAGCGAGTCGTAGCTCCACTCGGTGTAGCCTAGGCCGTGACCGAAGCTGAAGAGCGGCTCGCGTTCGCTGCGGTCATAGCCGCGATAGCCGACCAGCAGACCCTCCGAGTAGGCGAGCTCTCCCCCCTTCGGGGTTGCGTCGAGCACCGGTGAATCTGCGGCTCCGCGCGGAATCGAGATGGGCAGGCGGCCCCCCGGCTCGACAACGCCGAGCATGCAGTCGGTCAGCGCCTCCCCGAACGCCTGCCCCGGGAGCCAGACCTGCATCACCGCGGCGACGTCGTCGACCCAGGGCATCAGCACCGGCATCCCCGAATTGACGACGACCACCGTGTTCGGTTGCTCAGCCGCAACCCTCCGGACGAGCTCGTCCTGCCGCCCCGGAAGGGAGAGGGTGTCTCGGTCATAGCCCTCACTCTCCGTCCCCTCCGCCGACCCCACCACGACCACCGCGACATCGGCTTCACGCGCGGAGGCGACGGCCTCGTCGATCAGTCGATTCTCGTCGAGTTGTGGCGTGACCCCGAGCCGCATGGTGACAAAGCCCGCCTGCGGGCCGCGGACGTTGGGCCGGTACGCGGCTCGGATCTCCACCTCCCCACCCGCGTGCAGATCGACAGGCACACGCAGCTCGGGAGGCCGCGAAAAGGCCTCGACGACCTCGGTTGGATGCAGGGTCGTTGCCTCCGCCAGGACCGATCCGTCGATGGCGATGCTCAGGACGCCGACGCCGGCCAGGCCGACGACGTGGGGTCCGTCGACCGACGCGCGATATCGAGCACGTATGACCAGTTCCGAGCCGGGCTGATGCACCGCTGCAGGCAGGCCGTCCCACCAGGTGAGCACGCTGCTCGGGCTCGACGCGTCGTGCTGCAGCGTCCCATCCGCGTCGCGGACTTCGACATGCACGCCACGCTCCCCGGATACCGGGTCGCGGAGGTTGCCGTCCCGGGGCTGCGGAATCGTCGCCCAGGTCAGGCATCCCTGGTGCACATCCACCGCATCGAACTCACCCAAGGTGAGCAGCGAATCGGCAAGTCCGGGGCGGACCACGGGCAGAACGCGAACGCTGCCGCCACCCTGAGTCTGCGGCTCGACCGCATTGGGACCGATCAGCGCCACTCGCCGCACGTCGGCGGGTCTCAGGGGCAGCAGTTCACGCCGATTGCGGAGCAGGACGAATGACCGCGAGGTGACGTCACGCAGGAGGGTTGGATCGATGAACGTCGGACCGGCCGTCATCGGTTCGGGGTGATGCCCGTCGGCGCCGTCCGGTGACTCAATCTCCAGCACCCCGTTGAGCGCACCCACCCGGCGGGCGAGGCGCAGCAAGCGCGAAACCTTGTCGTCGACGACCACTTCGGGCACGGTCCCATCGCGCACCGCCATGACCAGTTGGTCGCCCCATGGTCCCCGAGGTCCCGGCATCACCAGGTCGAGGCCTGCCAGCGCGGTCGGACCGGTCGTCCTCGTGGCCGACCAGTCGGAGACGACCACGCCCTGGAACCCCCACTCGTCCTTGAGCAGATCTCGGAGCAGGGTTGCGTTGGCGGTCATCGTGTGTCCGTTCACCGAGTTGTACGCAGCCATCACCATGGCCACGTCGGCCTCGAAGACACACGCCTCAAACGGCGCGAGGTACAGCTCGCGCAGCACCTGCTCGCTGATGCGCGCGTCATACGTGCGCCGATCGGTCTCGGAGTCATTGGCAACGTAGTGCTTGGCGGTTGCACCAACCCCCGACTCCTGCACGCCGCGCACGTAGGCGACGGCGAGGCGAGCGGTGAGCACCGGGTCCTCGGAGAAACACTCGAAGCCGCGCCCGCTGAGCGGCGTCCGCACGATGTTGACGGTCGGAGCCAGGAGCACGTCGACCCCGCGAGAGCGCGCTTCCTCGCCAAGCGCCCGCGCGACGTCGGTCACGAGACGCTCATCCCAGGTGGCACCAAGCGCGACCGGACATGGCAGCGAAGACGAAGGCTTCCCTGGATCGAAGCGGCGTCCGCGGACGCCCGAGGGGCCGTCCGAGACCACCATCGAGCGAAGTCCGACGGCGTCGATGGCGTAGAGCGACCATGCATCCGCACCGGTCAGCAGGCGCACCTTCTGCTCGAGGCTGAGCCGTGCGATCAGGCTGGACTCGTCGCCACGGGTGCCGGTTGCAGTCGCGTTCATGGTTGGGTGTCCTGTGTTGTGAGCGGATCCCCGCGTCCGGCCGGCGCGG
>JBAQGL010000033.1:0-5416 GCA_049287785.1 Candidatus Dormiibacterota bacterium
CCCCTGGGCACGCAGGTGGGATCGGCGCGCCGGCATCTCGTCACCGCCATGGACACCGACCGCTACCTCGAGGTGATCGACCACCTGGTGGCGGCGGCCCGCGCCCCGGTGCTCACCGACATGTCGGCGTCGCCCGCACGGGATGTGCTTCCCGGCCTGGTCCGCAAGCCGTGGCGATCGCTCAGGTCGGGTGCGCTCGGCGCCCGCGGCGACGTTCCCGACGAGCAACTCCACGATCTGCGCATCAGGGCCAAGCGCTGCCGCTACGCAGCCGAGGCGGCCGCCGCGGCGACCGGCAAGAATGCCGCGAAGTTCGCCCGGGAGGTCGCAGCCCTCCAGGAGGTGCTCGGGGAGTTGCACGACGCGGTGGTCGCCGAGGCATGGCTGCGCGATCGATCGACTGCCACTCGAGTCCACGAAACGGCGCTCTTCGCCGCCGGCGAGCTGGTCGCGCAGCAGCGGGACGCGGCGGCTCGGGCTCGCACCGGCTGGCCGGACGTGTGGAAGCGCGTCGAGGAGGGATGGTCGCGTGCCTGGCGATGAGGCGACCAGCTACCTCGTCCGCCATGCCAAGGCGGGATCACGCGAGCGCTGGACGCGGCCGGACCGAGACCGGCCTCTGACGGAGGCGGGGCGGCTCCAGGCCGTGGCGCTGGCGCGTGTCCTGGCCCCCACCACGAGGAGCGTCCTGTCCAGCCCCTACGTCCGCTGCGTTGAGACAGTGTCTCCCCTGGCTGAGGCGGCCGGGCTCCATGTCGAGGCCGACGACCGCCTGGCGGAGGGTGCCGATCCCTCCTGGGCGATCGACCGGCTCGCTTCGGCCCCCGGCTCGGTGCTCTGCACCCACGGCGATGTCATGGCGACGATCGTGACCGGCCTCGCCGACACCCACGTGCCCATGACCGGCGGGATGCAGTGGGCCAAGGCGGGGACCTGGGCGTTCACCATCGCCGGGGGACGGATCGTCGGAGGCCGCTACCTGCCGCCTGACTGAGGCTCCCAGCCGAGACCATCGCGGTCACCGGCCACGCGGATCAGCACGCAGGTCCAGGTTCGGAACGGACGCCACGCCTGGGCGAGGCGAGCGAGGTCGCCAGGCGTCGCCGGGCGCTCCAGCCCATAGAAGTGGCTGATGTAGGACGGGATGCGCGGCTCACCGAGGGTCAGGATGTCGGTTGCGCCGGTCGAGCGGAGCAGGATCAGCCCGGCGTACATGGGACCGATCCCGGGCAGTAGCTGCAGATCGGCCATCGCATGGTCCGGCTGCATCCCGAGCAGCCTGGCCGGCTCGAGTCGCCCGTCGAGGGCTGCCCGAGCGATCGCGTGGAGACGCTCGATGCGCTGCGGCTCCAGGCTCGGAAAGGCGTCGATGCCGAGCAGCTCGGCGGGAGTGGGAAAGGCTTCGAACTGCCCGCCGGGAAGCTGGAACACCCGACCATGAGCTGCGGACAAGCGTTTGCGAACCGCGGTCGCCTGGGTTCGGTGCCTGCGCTGGCTGAGGATCGACCAGGCTGCGGCCTCGTACGGTGAGTGAAACAGCACCGGGCGGAGCCCTGGCAATTCCGATTGGAGCCGGCCGATCACCGGATCCCGGGCACCGACCTCGGCCCACGCCGAGCCGGACTTGTCGAGCGACAGCACGCGACGCACCTGGGCAACGACCCGATCGGGATCGGCATCGCCATAGGTGCGGCAGTGGAGAACCCCATCCGGGTCCTGGGTGATGAAGGCGGCCGCGTGATGCGCCAGGTCGTCGGCGACGAATGCCAGCGACATCGAATCCCCGTCCGGCTTCGGACGCCCGGTGTTGGGACCGAAGCCAAAGCCCGCCGCCGCCGCCAGGGAGAATGCCCCGTCCGGCGTGATGGTCAGCTCCCGCTGCGCCTCGGTCACGTCGCGCTCGGCTACTGGCGAAGGCGGAGGATCAGGTTGATCACCACGGTGAGGACCACGCTGACCACGATGCAGAAGGCCACCGGGAAGAAGAACGAGAAGCTCCCGCTGCTCACCGAGATGCTGCCGGGCAGCTGAGTCACGCCGGCGCGGGTCAGCAGGATGAGGACGCCGCCGATCACCAGGATCACCGCGCCTGCGATCAGGAGCAGCTTGCCCACGTCGCCGAGTGCCATGACCACACTCTAAGGTAGAGTCCGCGAAACGCATCCACTTCAAGCAGGTCCGGAGAGGCCGGCAAGGGATCGCGGCGCCGCTGCGCGGCCGCCCTTGCCCGAACCCGCCCGGGCTGGAGGGCGAAGCGCCATGACGGCAACGACTGCGCGAAACCGGATGCTCGGCCATGTGATCTCAGCCGAGCAGTTCGATCGCGACCTGCTCGACGTCCTCTTCCGGCGCGCCACCGCCCTTGCGGACGTTCGCGACGACCGCCTGGCGCACCGCGTCATGGCGACGCTCTTCTACGAACCGAGCACGCGGACGCGCCTGAGCTTCGAGTCGGCGATGCTCCGCCTCGGGGGAGCCGTGATCGGCACCGAGGCGGCGCGCACCTTCTCCAGCGCGATCAAGGGCGAGACGCTCGAGGACACCGTGCGCATGGTGTCGACGTACGCCGATCTCATCGTGCTGCGCCATGACGAGGCCGGGGCGGCGGCACGGGCCGCGAGCGTTGCGTCGGTGCCGGTCGTGAACGCCGGGGATGGTCCGGGCGAGCACCCGACGCAGGCACTGCTCGACCTCTACACGATCGAGCGCGAGCTCGGTCACGTCGAAGGGGTGCGGGTCGCCTTCTGCGGCGATCTTCGCTTCGGCAGGACTGCCCGATCGCTCGCGCTGCTGCTTGCGCTGTACCCCGGGGTTCGGCTGACCTTCGTTGCCCCGCCGGTGATCCAGGTCGGTGGCGACATCCTCGCCCGGCTCGAGGCCCGCGGGGTCGAATGCCGGCTTGCCGAGCAGCTCACCGACGTGCTCGACGACGTCGACGTCGTGTATCAGACGCGCGTCCAGAAGGAGCGCTTCACCGACCCGCTCGAGTACGAGCAGGCACGCACCGCGATCCGCATCGACGGCGCGATCATGCGGCAGCTCCCTGCCACCGCAATCGTGATGCACCCGTTGCCCCGGGTCGACGAGATCGCGCCCGAGGTGGATGCCGACCCGCGGGCCGCGTACTTCCGGCAGGCGGCGAACGGCGTCGCCATCAGGATGGCCCTGCTCGAGATGCTGCTCGCATGACCGATCTCGCCGAACGGCTCGACGACAGCCCGCAGCTGCTCGACGCCGGCGCGATGCAGCGCATCACGGTGCGTCTCGCCCACGAGATCGCCGAGCGCCATCCGGCGCTGGAGAACGTCGTCCTGGTGGGCATCCCGACCCGAGGCGTGCCGCTCGCTCGGGCGGTCGCGCATCAGCTCGTCTGCCTCGGGCACGCGGTGCCGCCGGTCGCGACTCTCGACCCGAGCGCGCACCGCGATGATCGGCCGCGCCCGACGGCGCCGCACCCGGCCCTGTACGACATCGATGGACGCTCGGCCCCACGCATCGATGGTGCCGTCGTGATCGTGGTCGACGACGTCCTGTACACGGGACGCACGCTTCGTGCCGCGCTCGACGCCCTGGTGGACTGCGGGCGTCCGGCGGCCGTCGAGGTGCTGGCGCTCATCGATCGCGGCCATCGCGAGCTGCCGCTTCGGGCCACCTACGTCGGCAAGAACGTGCCCACCGCTTCGGGCGACCGTGTCTTCGTGCGCCTGCGCGAGGTGGACGGCATCGACGGCGCGTGGCTGCGCCGGAGCACCCTGCCGTGAACGCGATCCTCAGAGGGGTGCGGGTCATCGACCCGCTCGGCCGGCTGGACGCCGCCGGTCAGGACGTCTGGCTGGACGGCGGAAAGATCCTGGCCATCTACCACCATATCGAGGCGGCGGGCGTGCCCGTGGTCGACCTGACGCCGGCCGAGGGCGACGAGCCGTGCGTGCTGTGCCCCGGGTTCATCGACCTCCACACCCACCTCCGTCAGCCCGGTGACGGCGAGGCTGAAACCCTGGAGAGTGGGGCTCGCGCGGCTGCGGCGGGAGGCTTCACGCACATCGTTGCGATGGCCAACACGACCCCGCCGATCGACACGCCCGAACGGATCGCCGAAGCGCGCCTCGCGGCGAGCAATCTGCCGGTCTCGATCCTGCAGATCGGCGCGCTCACTCGGGGGCTCGAGGGCGCGGAGCTCGTCGACATTCGCAAGTGCATCGAGGCAGGAGCTGTTGCGCTCGGTGACGACGGCCGCAACGGGGTGTCGCCGCGCCAGCTCGCCATTGCGCTGGCGGAAACCGCGCATCTCTCCCGCGCGGTGTTCGTGCATCCCGAGGACGAGGAGATGATCGCCCAGGCCAACGCGACCCAGGGCCCGGTCACCCGAAGCCCGATCCGTCCTGTCGAAACCGAGACCCGCGCCGTAAACCTCGCGATTCGCGCGCTCTCACACGCGCGCTCAGGCCATCTGCACCTCCAGCACCTGTCCGCCGAAGGTTCGGTCGCGTCGCTGCGGCGCGCGCGTCACCAGGGGCTCGCGGTGAGCGCCGAGGTGACGCCGCACCACCTGTCGATGTGGTTGCCGGTTGCCGAGGAACCCGACCCGCAGTCGCTGCGCAAGATGAACCCACCGCTGCGCGCGGAACGCGACCGCGTTGCGCTCGTGCAGGCGCTGCGCGAAGGTCTCATTGAGGCGGTCGCGACCGATCACGCACCCCATCCTGCATCCGAGAAGGCGCTCGATTACGACGACGCGGCGCCGGGCCTGATCGGACTCGAGACCGCGCTCGCCACCTGCATCACCATCGGCGGCATGGGGGGCGAATGGCTGGCGACACTTGTCGAGCGTTTGACCGTTGGGCCGCATCGGATTCTCGGACCCTCGTCGGGCGTCCACGAGCCGCGGCTGAGGATCGGTGAAGCGGCGACGTGCACACTCTTCGATCCCAACACGGAGTGGACTGTCGGCGAGACGCCACTGCAGTCGCGCTCGCGCAACACCCCGTTGCTCGGCGCGAAACTTCGCGGCACGATCCTGCTCACCATGGCCGGTGGTCGCGTCATCCATCAGAACCCGGCGCGCGTGCCGATCCTCTCGGAGCAGGTCACCAATGTCTGACGTTCGCGGGCGTCTCGCGCTCGAATCCGGTGCCATGTACGAAGGCATCCTCTTTGGCGCCCCATTGGAGCACGCCCAGAACGGCGAGGTGGTCTTCAACACCTGCATGACCGGGTACCAGGAGGTGATCACCGACCCCTCCTACGCGGGTCAGGTGGTGGTGATGACCTATCCGCTCATCGGCAACTACGGCTGCCGCGACGACACCGCCGAATCCGACCGTGTCCAGTGCCGCGCGCTGGTGGTGCGCGAGCTCTCCGCGGACATCGGGCATCCGCGCGGCGAGCGCACCCTCGAGGAGGAGTTGCGCCGCAA
>JBAQGL010000034.1:0-35255 GCA_049287785.1 Candidatus Dormiibacterota bacterium
CCCGAGGACCACGCCGTCGGGAAGCGCCTGCGCGCGGCGCGCACCAAGCGCAGCCTGTCGTTGCGCAGCGCCGCGGAGCGCGCCGGCATCTCGGCGTCGTACCTGAGCCTCGTGGAGCGAGGCCTCGCCGAGCCCTCGGTGTCCTTGCTCCAGCGCGTCGCGTCCGCTTACGGCGGCACCCTCCTCGAATTCTTCGGCGCAGCGCCCGCCGGCACCGCGGGGCCGAAGCTGGTTCGCGAGACCGAGCGGCGCCGGCTGCGCGGGTTCGACCGCGTGGAGATCGAGGACCTGGTCACGTTTCCCAACGCGGTGCTCGAGATCGACATTTTCAGTGTCGCTCCGGGCGGCGGCAGCGGCGGGGCGTACTCGCACGTCGGCGAGGAGGCGATCTACGTGCTCAGCGGCGAGCTCGACGTCTGGCTCGACGAGACGGAGCACTACCACATCGAGGCAGGCGACACGCTGTATTTCCACAGTCTCCAGCGGCATCGCTGGATGAACCAGACCAGTGACACGACCCGGATGTTCTGGGTCAACACCCCACCCACCTTCTGAGAGGAGCGAGCATCCATGGACACGGTCGAGAAGTACCGCCGCTACCTCACCACCAGCGCGTTCGCCGCGGTCGAACCGATCACCGTCGAGAGCGCTCGTGGCGCCACCGTGACCGCCACCGACGGCACCGAGTACACCGACCTCTACTCCGGCATCGGTGTGGTGAACGCCGGGCACGTGCCCCCGAAGGTTGCGGAAGCCGCCAAACGACAGATGGACAAGATCTTGCACTCCTGCTCGTATGTCTATCACGTCCCCATCGTCGCCGACCTCGCGGAACGCTTGGCCCAGGTGACGCCCGGCCGCCTGCAGAAGACCTTCTTCGGCAACAGCGGTGCCGAAGCGGTTGAAGGAGCGCTCCGCCTTGCCCGCGTGTATACCGGGCGCCGCGAGATCATCGCCCTGGAGGGCTCGTTCCACGGCCGCACGGCCGGCGCGCTCGCGGTCACCGGCAATGCGCTGCGCAAGCGTCGCGGCGGGGCGCAGATCGCCGGGATCGCGTTTGCTCCCACACCGAATCCGTATCGCTGCCGGATGTGCTCGGGCTCGTGCTCACTGGCATGCGCAGACGCAGTCGACGATGTCATTCGCTACGACACCAGCGACGATGTCGCCGCATTCATCGTCGAGCCGATCATCGGTGAGGGCGGCATCATCCCGCTCCCTGACGGATATCTCCCTCGGGTCAAGGAGATCCTCGATGCCCGCGGGATCCTGCTCATCGTCGACGAGGTGCAGAGCGGGTTCGGGCGCAGCGGCACGATGTTCGCGGTCGAGGCATACGACGTCGAGCCCGACATCATGACCCTGGCCAAGGGAATCGCGAGCGGCTTCCCACTCGGCGCCTTCATCGCACGCGAGGACATCGCGGATGCGTTCGAACCCGGCGATCACATGAGCACCTTCGGCGGTAACCCGGTCTCCTGCGCGGCGGGCGTGGCCACCATCGACATGCTCGTCGAGGAGCGCCTGCCCGAGCGCGCGGCCCGGGTCGGCGCCATGGCACGGGCACGTCTCGATGCGTTTGCCGCGGAGTCGGAGCTGGTCGGGGACATCCGGGGAAGCGGGCTGATGATCGGTGTCGAGCTGGTGCGCGATCGTGTGACCAAGGAACCGGCCACCGCCGAGGCCGCGGCCGTCAAACGGCACTGCCGCGAGCGCGGGGTGCTCATCGGCGTCGGCGGGTCACTTGGCAACGTCGTGCGTATTCAGCCTCCGCTGGTGATCGGCGAGGACGACCTCAGCCGGGCGATCGGGGTGATCGAGGAAGCGGTGACGAGCCTGTCGGCGCAGCCGGTCGGCTAGCCCCTTGCGACGCGCGAGAGATGCGAAGCTAGCGCCGTGGACTGGAAGCTGGAACTCGTGGTCGTCCCGGTGTCCGACGTCGACCGCGCCAAAGCCTTCTACATCGATCGCGCCGGGTTCCGGCTGGATGTCGACCACAGCGCCGGGGAGGATTTCCGCGTTGTCCAGTTGACCCCTCCCGGCTCGGCCTGCTCGATCGCGTTGATGAGGAATCCCGAAGGCGCCGGCTCCGCACAGGGGCTGCAGCTTGTCGTGTCCGACGTCATCGCGGCGCGAGACGAGCTCGCGCAGCGTGGCCTCGACGCGGGGGAGCCGTTTCACTTCGACTTCGAGACGGGTGCGCAGCGGCCTGGCCTCGAACCGAACCGATCTGCCTTTAACTCGTTTCTCACCTTCAGCGACCCCGATGGCAATCGGTGGATGGTGCAAGAGTCTGGCCCATCCGAGTCGTGATCAAGCGGTTCCCTGACCGAAGGTCGCTTCGATGCCGCGCACGTCGCCGTCCTCGTCGGTGAGCACCGCCGGCTCCGAGTAACCGAGGGGGGCGAGATCGTCGATCAGGAGTCCGGCCTGATCGCCGCCAAGCTCGAGGAGCAGCGCACCTCCGTGACGCAGGAAGCGCGGACTCTCGTGGATGACGCGACGGAGGATGTCGGTGCCGTCGGCCCCCCCGTCGTAGGACAGCGGGCGCTCAAAGGTGAAGGTATCCCGCTGCAGCAGGGGCAACTCGCGCGTCGGCACGTACGGAACAACACTCACGACGACGTCGACCTGACCCGCAAGGTCAGCGGGCAATGGGCTGAAGAGGTCGCCCAGGTACACGTCGACACCGTTGCGGGCAGCGCAAGCAACCGCTCGTGTATCGATGTCGGACGCCACAACGCGTGCGTGGGGACGATGCGCTCGAAGGACCGCTCCGATCGCACCGGATCCCGTGCACAGGTCGATGGCGGTTCCGTCGGCGGGCAGCCGCTCCACCGCCCTGCGCGCCAGCCGCTCGCTGAGCCATCGAGGGACGTAGACGTCGGGATCGACGTGCACCGTGACGTCACAGAAGGAGACGGTCCCGGTGATCCAGGCCAGTGGTTCGCCGGTGAGGCGGCGTCGAACCGACGTGTCGAGCAGCGCTGGATCGCCGGCCGCGAATGCGAGCAACTCCTCTGCCTCCTCTGCCGCCGCGATGAATCCTTCGCGTGTGAGCAGCGAGGTCAGCGATGCGAGATCGTTCAGGGGAGTTTGACGAGCGGGTTCTCGATGATCCCGAGAACGCTGAGCAACGCCACATACGCCACGGGGATCAGCAACATGCGTCGGGCGGACTTGCGATCGCGATGATGCCGCCGATGACCAGGAACGCGAGCACGAGCACCAGCAGCGCAGCGATCACCAGCTTCGTCCTCGTATCCATGGGCGGACGAATGATGCACAAAGTCGCCCTGCTTCGGTCCGGAGTGCGACGCGGCGGTGCGATGTGGATCAAGCACCGCGGGGTCCATTAGCCCGACGGACCCACCTCACGGACCGCAGGGCCCGGAGCGCGAGGTGCGAGCATAGCGCTCGAAGTCGGCCTTTGTGGGGTGCGACGCGTGGCCCTACCGGCTCGACCCAGGTGGCTCCGGCACTCGAGGCATTTGAATCGGGGCCGCCCAGGAGTGTCGGGCCACCCGCCCAGATGACGATCATCGCGGCGAGTCGGGGTGAAGGTCAGCGGGATCACGCGATCGGCCCCGCAACGGCCGCAAAGGATCAAGGCCGGGATTGTTGCAAACATTCGGGCGCCTGTATGTCCGCAAACGAACCAACGTGGACGGAGGACTTCGGGGGCGTCAGACTGTCCGTCCACTCAAGGGAGGACACGCGAATGAGCTCGAGCCCAGTCTCCGACCGGCCGCCCCCGGTGCCGGCCCGCCGGATCGCCGACCTGGACCTCACAGCATTTTTCGTCGCGCTGTTCGTGACCGTGGCGCTCGCGGTCGCTGTCGGGTTGCTCATCGCCAACGCAATCCTCCGCGCCAGCGGCGGCGTGCTGTAGAGCAGAGCCGCACGTGATCGACGGCCTGCCACCTGGTCCCCCACCAGGGACGCCCGGAGCCCCTGACTACATCCCGCCCGGCATGCCTGGATCGATGTTTCCTCCGGCTCCTGGAATGCCCGGCTCGCCAACATTCGGCCAGACGAGCACCCTGGACGCCCCTCGTGGTCCTCGGCCGCGCCGTGCGCCCCTGCCAGTGGGGCTCGTCGTTATCGGAGCGATCCTGCTGGTGTTCCTGGCGGCGCTGGCATGGATCATTTTTGGTGTGTTCAACGTCATCGGTGCCCACTAGTCAACCGGTCGACGGGCACGCGCCTTCAGCCGCGCTTCACGATCCGATCACGAAGGCGGCGAAGGTCACGATCCCAAGTGCGCACGCGAGGCCGACAGCCGCGACCCAGAACGCTCCGGGCAGCCAGGTTCCGTGGGGTCGCGAGCGACGCTTTCTCAGGTAAGTTCGACGGGCTTGGAGGGTGTCCTCGCCGGAGGTGGAGGTGGCGATATCACGCGCCTAGAAGCGGCATGCAGGTGCCGTCAAAGCCTTCGATCACATCGCTCGGACCCTGCCCGATCTCCGGCGCTCGTCGATTAACGCTGCTCGATCGTGGTTGTGTGCGAACCGCCGGCCGGATCGACCATTTCCCGGCGCCGCGTGAAGCCGCCCCACGAGGACCAGAAGACCATCGAGAGCACGATCCCGAGAGCACCGGCGCCCATGAGGATATAGCCGATGGTGTGGACGTCGATTGCCCCATTGGTTGGGTTGGCATGTACAGCAAAGGCGAGCACGGCGCCCAAGGCCAGTAGAAAGATTCCGACGCCGATACCCATGCTGCGAACCTCCTGGTGCTGCCGAACGACATTTGCCGAACGGCGTTCTGTGAAGGCTCGTCTCATGCATCGCGACGGTCATAGCCCGCATTCACGGCTTCCGGTCAATTCCGGGGCCGGCGTGTGAGCGCCGTTGGATTTACGAGCCCGACTGAGTCGCAGTTCCGTACGTTGGCGTACTGACAACGGCAGGTACCGGAGCGGTGCCGCGCGGATCATTGGCCAATGACCTGGACGTCGAGACGAACCAGCTGGTCCCTTCTTCTAGTCGTGGCCCTGGTACCCGTTCTAGTCTTGGGTCTTCTCGCGCTATTCGGACACACCCAGACGCCACCGACGCCGTCGTCGACGCCGACACCGGGGATCCCGCTCTTGCAAGGTCAGGCCTGCGGGCTGGGTTCGACCTCTTCGCCGACCCCGAGCTCCGGACCCGTGCCAACCCTGGGGCCAGAGCTGCCATCACCCCGCGAGGGAGGAGCCATGGGCTACGACAGTGTTGCCAACAACATCGTCATGCTCGGCGGGCAGACCTTCCCCACGAGCGCGGGCGCTGGCGCCATTCAGACCCTCAACGACGCATGGACCCTGGATTCGCTGGGATGGCACCAGGACCATCTCGTCCCGGATCCCACGCCAGGCGCAATCGCCCAAGACCCGCGCACCGGGCAGCTCATCATGGTCGGCAGCCCTTTGCCAACCGGGCTGGCTTCACAGACTTGGATCTGGGACGGCAGCGCGTGGAGGCGCTTGGCCGACCTCCCAGCGCCAACCGACCGCGTGGTGGGACTCGCACCGCTTGCGGATCGACTGGTCTTGGTCACAGAGAATTCCCAGGTCACAGCGACGCAGACCTGGGCGTGGACAGGCTCCACGTGGTTGCTTCGCCATCCGATAACCAACCTTCCGCTCGGGGCTGCTGGGCCGGTAATCGCTCCCGATCCGCGCCGCCACCGAATTATCGCCGTGCTCGTTGCAGCCCCAACGGCGGGCGGCGCGACGCAGACGTGGGCATGGAATGGATCGACGTGGCTACTCGTGTCATCGACCTTCAAGCTCGGCCTCGACCCCACATCAGCCAACATGGCACCGGATCCCCAGACCGGAACGGTCCTCCTGTACATGCACCCGGACGGCTCAGTCGCCTGCACCTGGGCATTAGACGGAGCTGCCTGGCGCGAGGTGAATTCCAGTTCACCCGGTGTGGACACATCGTTCAGCGGTGCTTTGCTGCTGAGCGACACGCATATCGGACGGGTGATCCTCATCGGCGGCGCGGCCCGACCCAATCCACTCAACGTGTTGTGGGTACTAAGCGGCTCTGTGTGGAGCGCGGAACCAGCCTCTGTTCTCGGGGCACCGCTGGGTTGACGCTTCACAAAGTCTCGGGAGGTTTCGAGCGACATTGGCGGATGCTCGACGCGGCTGACTTACGATCGACACGAATGGGCGCTTATCGTTTCGTCGGCCGCGACGGCGCAGAGCTCGCTTGCCGTGAGACCGGGTCCGGCCGACCGCTCATCCTGCTGCACGGCTTCATGGGCGCGGGTTCGAACTGGCTCGAGCAGGGCAAGGTCGACGCGCTCGTCGAGCAGGGGTATCGCGTCGTGCTTCCGGACTTGCGCGGCCACGGAGAGAGCGCACAGCCCCACGATCGTGCGTCGTATCCACCTGACGTGCTGGCTGACGATGGGCTGGCGCTCGTCGAGCATCTTGGTCTCGGCGATGGGGACTACGACATTGGCGGTTACTCGCTCGGTGCGCGGATCGTCGTGCGTGTGCTCGCGCGGGGTGCCAAGCCGAGGCGGGCGATCGTGGCCGGGCAGGGACTGGCGAAGGTGAGCGGCCCCCAGGGCGGCGGGACGAGTCGTCGTTTGCTTATCGCGCTCATTGACGGTGCTGAGATCGAGCCTGATTCGCCGGATGCGCGCATGGCGGACTGGATCTCCAAGCACGGCGCCGACCCACGGGCTCTGTTGTACGTGTCGGAGTCGCTCGTCCCGACGCCCGATGATGCACTGCGCAAGATCACGATTCCGACGCTTGTCGCGATCGGCGATCAGGATGAGCGCGCTGATGCCGACCAGTTGGCCGCGCTCCTGCCCGATGCAAGATTCATCCGCGTGCCGGGAGATCATGAGAGCGCCTTCACCTCGCCAGCGCTCGTCGCCGCCATCGCCGCGTTCCTCTCCGAACGTTGATGCTGGGCAGTGGGCAGTGCGGACCCTCTCCGTGCGGATGCTCGTCCGCCCAACCCAGCTGATCACTCTCAGCGGCCCACTGCACCGTCATTTGAACTCAGACAAGACTACCGGGCCCGGGAATTGAACCCGGACGGGGGTTTCCCCCCAGCGGTTTTTAAGACCGCCGCGTCTGCCATTTCGCCAGCCCGGCACCCGGATTCTATGGGTCGACGTGCCGTCCGACCGCAGCCGTCACTGTCCGGGCTGCGAGCTCAGGGACGGCCGTATACTCCTGGAGCAGATGTTCGGTCGCAGTCCCGATGCCACCTACCGACGGAGCCAGAGCACCACGGGGCTGCCCGTGCAACCCAGCCCGATCGCGCGTGGACTCGCCCTGCGGATCATCGACTCGTCGGAGGATCCCCAGGAGCGCAAACGGCTCGGACAGCTCCTCATCGACGAGCTGGACTCCCTTGCGCGTCTCCCCCATTGCGATCTTGTCGTCGCCGATCGCGCCCAGGTGCATTCCCACAATGGACAGCGGTTGCAGAGCAAGACATACGGCTACTACCGCTGCACGTTTGCAGAGGGCACGGTGAAGACTGCTCGCATCCGCATCTACCACAAGACGGCAGTCCGCCAGCAGGTCATCACCACCAAGGTGTTCCTGAACACGCTGCTCCATGAATGGGAGCACCACCATGATTTCGCCGGCCTGCGTCTCCCCCGCTCGCCGCACACCGCCGGGTTCTATGCCCGCCTGCGTGCTCTTGCAAGCGCACTCGAGGTCGGGTTCGTGATGCCGCCCGAACCGGGCGCCGACGCGGCCGCGCAAACGTCGGCCGCGTGAAGGCGGACGGCGTACCCCCAGCTACGTATCCTGGACCGCCGCTTTGCCGGGTTCGCCGACGGCCGGCTCGCTCGCGCCGTCCCTGATGATCTCCGGGACGGACACGTTGTGGCGCTGCCTGGTGATGGCCACCCCGGAAAGACGTACCACCTCGCCGGCCCGGAAGAACTCACACTCACCGATGCAGCCGAGGCGATGCGCGGTCAGTACGACAACCCCTGACTGACCTTGGTGAAGAGGTGGGCGGTCTCATGCCCGACCACCTGCACCAGGAGAAGCACCAGCACAATCGTCACGAAGGCGACTCCGTAGGTTGCAACTCTGCGTGAGCGCCGCTGACGGCGAACATCCATCGACATCGTCGACATATCGAACCCCCTGCTCGAACCCAAATCCCCTTCCGGCGCCCCCGCGCCATGTGTTGACAGTATTACCGATCGCGCCAAAAGGCGCAAGCGGCAAGCTATGCGGAGCAGTTGTCCGCGCGAATGTCGCCATTCAGGGGCGCAAGGGCTCAGGCCGACTTCTACGGCGGGTTGCCAGGGTGCCTCGGGCGCCGGGCCAGATCTGATGGCGCCTCTTCGGCTGACAGGCCGACGTGGGGGGAATCGGCAACACCGGACCATCGACTCCTACGCTCTGGTCGCGCGGGACGAGCGGTATGGTGCTGCTGAGGATGGTCGTGAACGATGCTGGCTTCCGTGAAGGTGCTGCGTTGGAGGTGCACCTCAAGGAATTCGAGCGCCTCCGGGCTGAGATCGACAACCGTTCGCTGCTGCAGCACGGCATCATTGCAGCCGACCTGGCCGCCATCGCCGCCGGGTTCGGAGTGGTCGCCGGTACTCCCGAAGCCTTGATCGGCGTTGCTGCGGTGACCACGTACCTATGGCTGCTCTGGATGGATCACACGCTCGGGATCGCCGCGGCAGCTAGCTACATACGGGACGTCCTAGCCGTAAAGCTGAGTGCCATCGTCGGAGCTCCAGTTCTGGGCTGGGAAGCGTATCCGCGACCGGACGATGGATTTCCCACGCCGTTTAGCGCCATTCCCCTCTTGTTTAGGTACGGCGTCCCGGCGCTCTTGGTGTTCTACGTGCTCGACCGAGTGCATGGAGGGGCACCGACGGTTATCGATGCGGTGAGAGCGGCGGCAGTCCTCGCCGTGGCGGTCGCCCACGGTTTTGTATGGCTGAAGGTGTACCGGCCGCTGCGTCGGGCCGGGAAGGGCGCTGGCAATATCGGGCCGGGTAAGCCCCTGGAGATCGGGTGAAGAGATCGACGAACAGCTCGGCTCAAATGGCACCTGGCTCCAAGCGTCAGCGACGCGGCCATTTTCAGAAAATGCGCTCAGCCCAGGCAAGGGCGCGGGGCGGCGGCGACTTCCCACTCTTGTTGACCGTGATGCGTCCGCTGACCAGTTCGGCCACGCCGTCGCCTGCTCCTCGAGGAGGACAGTCGGTTCTGGAGAAACGACACGCTCAGGGAGCGCGAGAACCAGGGCGTTCGTCTTCGGCCGGGTATCCTTCACCTGTCAGCACCTCAATTTCAGTCTGCTAGCCATGCCTCCGGCCGCTCCTACCGGTGGGGCGGGGGTTCTTCTCGGGGATGCTTGCATTCCAGGTCACGGGGCGACGTAGCCAAGTGGTAAGGCACGGGTCTGCAAAACCCTGATCGTGGGTTCGATTCCCACCGTCGCCTCCACGCCGGGTATCCTCTCGGCGTGTCCGTGACCGACGCCGTGCACACGCGCGCACACGCCGACCTGGCCGAGCGGGCACGTCGAGTGCTCCCCGGCGGCGCCACGCACGCTTCGCGTACCTACGATCCCCGCATCTACGTGGCCCGATCGAGTGGATCGCGAAAGTGGCTGATCGACGGGACCGAGCTGATCGACTACACGATGGGACACGGCGCCCTGCTCCTCGGGCACGCGCACCCTGCGGTGGTTGCGGCCGTCCAGGAGCAGGTGTCGCGAGGCACGCACTACGGCGCGGCCCATCCCCTCGAGGTCGAGTGGGCGGAGCAGATCGTCTCGCTGGTCCCGTCTGCCGACAAGGTTCGTTTCACCGCATCCGGGACCGAGGCGGTGATGCTCGCGTTGCGGGTGGCCAGGGCGGCCACAGGCCGCGACCGCATCGTCAAGCTCCGGGAGCACTTTCACGGTTGGTCGGACGCCGTGAGCCCGTTCCTCGATGCCGAGGGCCACATCCGAACGCCGTTGGGGGTGCCCGAGATGCTCGGGTTGCTGACCACCGTGGTACGCACCGACGATCCCGCCGGCCTCGAAGCGGAGCTGGCACGAGGTGATGTCGCGGCCGTGATCATGGAGCCATCCGGCGCGCATTACGGCCAGCTGCCGCTCGACAGGTCATTCATCGCGGCTGCCCGGTCGGCCTGCACCGCCACCGGTACTGTGCTCATCTTCGACGAGGTGGTCACCGGCTTCCGCATCTCCCCTGGCGGCATGCAGGCGGTGCTCGAGATCACTCCGGACATCAGCGTCCTCGGCAAGGTCATGGCCGGGGGGCTGCCGTCGGGCGCCGTTGCCGGGCGGTCCGACCTGCTCGAGCTCCTCGCGACGACGATCGCCCACCCGGGAACGTTCAATGCCAACCCGCTCAGCGCGGTCGCCGGAATCGCAACCCTCCGCCTGGTTGCCGACGGCAGCCCTCAGCGAACCGCTGACGCCTACGCCATGAGCCTCGCCGGCGAATGGACCGCCGCGCTGGCAGCGGCCGGCATCCCGGGTGTCATCCGGCGCCTGTCGAGCATTCTCCACATCTTCCTGGGTGACCCCGAGGCCCAGGCGCGGATCGCCAACGCGATGCGTGCCGAGGGGGTCGACATCCTCAATACCAGCGCCTTCTGCTCGTCGGTGCACACGATCACCGATCTCGAGCAGTCGGTCGCCGCCTTCGCCCGCGCGATCGTCGTGGCCTCGACTCCCGCGTAACCCAGGCCGAGGCCAGCGGGCGAAGCCCTGCTAGATGATCCCGTGGCGTTGCGCCCAGAGCGCGGCTTGGACGCGGTCCTCGACGCCGAGGCGATCAAAGACCGACCCGAGGTGCGCCTTCACGGTCTTCTCGCTGATGCCGAGCCGCCACGCGATCTGCTTGTTGCTCATGCCGCGCCCCACCAGGGTGAGGACGTCGAGCTCGCGCTGGGTCAGGTCGTCGAGCGGCCTGCGCTTGATCCGATCGCGGAGCAACTCCTTGGCGGCCTTGGGTGACAGCGGCGTGTCCCCCTTCGCGGCCGAGCGGATGCCGTTGAGGAGCTCCTGCGGCTCGGTGTCCTTGAGCAGGAACCCCACCGCGCCGTTGTCGATCGCCTCGACCACCATGTCGTGCTCGGAGTACGACGTGAGCATCACAACCTTGGTCCCGGCCACCGCCTTGAGCATCCGGCGGAGCGCCTCGAAGCCGTTCATCCCCGGCATCGAGATGTCCATGAGGACGATGTCCGGGTGTTCCTCGACGGCGTAGGCCACCGCTTCCTCGCCGTCCGACGCAGCGCCGACGACCTTGATGTCGGTGGTCCCATTGAGGAGAGAGGTCAGCCCCCGCCTCACCAATGGATGGTCATCGACGATGAGCACTCGAATGGGAGTTGGGTGTGTAACTTCCACAGTCGTGGCCCAGCCTAACCGATATTTCTTGCGATGGAGAAAGAAATCGGCGGTGGCACCGACCCAGCAGAACCGCGATACACCCGGTGCCGCGGGGAGGGGGAGCCCGCGAGGGTAAACCACTGAACTGGGTCGGCGCCCGCCCGCCTATCAGGGGGACTTGCGTTTCGAAAGAGATGAATTCCCGTCGCGACGATAGTCAGCCCGTGGCCATCCCGGCGTGGCTAGGTCGATCGTCTTAAGACCCGTCTCGTCGCCGCGCGAGCGCTTTCCGATTCGACTCCAGCCGTTGCGCGACTTCTTCTTCTGCGCCGTGCGTTGACGGGTCGTAATACCGATGCCCGGAAAGCGACTCGGGCAAGTGGTCCTGTTCGACGACTCCGCCCTCATGGTCGTGGGCGTACCTGTAGCCGGTTCCGTAGCCCATGGCGCGGCCGAGGCCGGTCACCGCATTGCGAAGGTGCAGCGGCACCGGCTGGTGGAGCGTCTCGGCGACATCCGCCGACGCGGCCACGTAGGCGCGGAGGACGCTGTTGCTCTTGGGAGCCGCGGCCAGGTACAGCGCTGCCTCGGTGAGCGGAAGGAACCCCTCGGGCATCCCGATGAAATGGGCCGCCTGCTGCGCCGCGACGGCGACGCTCAGCGCTCGCGGATCGGCGAGCCCGATGTCCTCCGCGGCAAGGATCACCATCCGGCGGGCCACGAAGAGCGGGTCCTCCCCGGCCTCGAGCATCCGTGCGAGCCAGTACACCGCGGCGTCGGGGTCGCTACCGCGAACCGACTTGATGAAGGCAGAGATGAGCCAGTAGTGCTGATCACCGGCACGGTCGTACAGCAGTGCCGGGTTCTGCAGCGCGCCCTCGATGTCGGCGGCGGTGACGCGCACCGTGCCCGAGCCATCCGGCATCGACGCCTGCACCGCGAGCTCGAGCGAGTTGAGCGCGATGCGCGCGTCGCCGCCGCAGAGGGTCACGAGCCGGTCGATGGCGTCGGGATCGACAACGATCCGCTGACTTCCAAGCCCACGCTCAGCGTCCGTCAGCGCGCGCGTGATGAGGTTGCGCAGATCCTCGGCTTCGAGTGCCTCGAGGCGGATGACTCGACTTCTCGAAAGCAGTGCTGCGTTGACCTCGAACGAGGGATTCTCGGTGGTCGCCCCGAGAAGAGTCACCGTTGCGTTCTCCACATGAGGCAGCACCGCATCCTGCTGGCTCTTGTTGAAGCGATGGATCTCGTCGATGAAGAGGACCGTGCGTCTCCCGGTGCGCAGGCGCTCGCGTGCTCGCTCCACCACCTTGCGCAGGTCGGCAACGCCGGCACTGGTCGCGCTCACCGCCTCGAAGGTTGCGTTGCTCGCACCGGCGATGAGCGCTGCAAGCGTGGTCTTGCCGCTCCCCGGCGGACCCCAGAGAATGAGCGACGGTACCTCCCCCGCGTCGACGGCTCTGCGGAGCACGGTGCCGGCACCGATGGCGCGGTGCTGACCGACGAATTCGTCGAACGTCCGTGGCCGCATCCGCGTCGCCAGCGGCGCGTGCGGCTGTGCGCCCGACGGATCCGCGGGGCTGACCGGGTCTGCGCCGAAGAGCGAACTCTGCCCAGCCACCGGCGGCGATTCGCTCAGCTGCTGGACGGCGGAACGGTGACGACCGTCGGCGGCTCGAGCCCCGGCGCGTCACCGAGGACGCTGCGCAGCACCTGTGCCGCACCGAGCAGCCCCGATGTCTCCGCGGGCACGACCAGCTTGGCGTTGGGGCTCTCGGCGAACTTCGTCAACGTGTCCAGCTGGAGAATCGCGACCAGGGTCGGATCCGGCGCGGCCGCCTTGATGGATCCGTACACGGTCGAGATGGCCTGGGCGCGACCTTCCGCTTCGAGGATGGCTGCCTGCCGGTTGCCTTCCGCGCGAAGGATCGCCGCCTGCCGCTCGCCCTCAGCCTGCTTGATCGCGGCCTGCCGGTTACCGTCGGCGATGTTGACCGCGGATTGCTGTTGACCCTCTGACTGGAGGATACGGGCGCGCTTCTCCTGGTCTGCCTGCTTCTGCAGGGCCATCGCCTGAAGGATCTGCACCGGCGGCGAGATGTCGACGATCTCGATGCGGTTGATGCGGATACCCCACTTGTCAGTGACCTGCTCCATCTGCTGCTGCATCGCAGCATTGATCTGCTCGCGCGACGACAGAGCCTCGTCGAGGCTGACGTTGCCGAAAGCGTTACGAAGCGTGGTGCGGGCCTGCTGGTCGATGGCGATGAGGTAATCCGATACGTTGAACAGTGCCGCCCGTGGCTCGATCACCTGGCTGAAGATGGTCGCGTTCACCGCGACAGCAACGTTGTCGCGCGTGATCACGTCCTGACGGTCACCGGTTCGCGGCGTCTCGCGCATATCCACGCGCAACAGCTTGTCGATGAATGGGGTGATGATGGTCAGACCGGCCTGCGATTCCCGCCGAAAGCGGCCAAAACGTGTGACCACGCCGGCGAATCCCTGAGGCACGACGCGGACCGCGCCGCCGATGAGGATCGCAACGACGATGAGCAGGACGACGACGATGATCGCCGTGACCAGACCGGTGTTGTCCACTGAGTCAGCCTCCCTTGGGCGGCGCGACCACGAGGGTGGTACCGCGCACTTCGACGACGGTAACCTGCTGATGCGCAGGGACGCCGCCGGGATTGGTCGTTACCGCCAGCCACTTCTCGTTGAACAGGCGGGCATGGCCGGGGTGGTTCTCGTCACCGACCTCTTCGAGCGTCAGCGCGGCCTGACCCACCAGGTTGTCGGATGCGCCCGGCATGGTCAGCTTCGGCCCCAGATGGCGCGCGGAGAGACGCGAGAGCGTTGGTCGCACCGCCAGGGTGCCGACGATCGCCACCGCGGCACCGACGACCGCCTGCAGCCACACCTCGGTGGGGAACAGCGCGACCACGGTCGCGGCGAACGCACCCAGCGCAAGGAAGAGCGCGTAGAACGCCTGGGTGTGGACTTCCATGCCCACGAGGACCAGGCCGGCGAGCAACCAGACCACCCACATCCAGGTCAACATGCAGCGAGTGTACCCACCGCGAGAAAGGCTTACACAGGCGGTTCGCCGGCCATCCTTCCGCCTGAGGCACGGAGCAGCGCCAGGGCGACCAGGCCACCGAGCGTGGCCCAGGCGGTCAGGCTGATCGCCTCCTGGCTGAAATCCGTTCCGGCCAGCTGCGCGTGGACGAGGAAGATCCCGAACATCGGATAGGTGAGTCGATGGATCCAGCGCCAGAGGCGCGGTCGCATGAGCCGCCGGAGCGCCGAGGTCGCCGCGATCAACACGAGCAGGAGCAGGCCGATCGTCCCGAGTCCGATGGCGAGTTGCGAGCCCGCTCCCTCGCTGACGCGGAAGGGAATCAGCAGATCGAGCGGTGTGATGCGCGAGGTGGCGTCGAGGACGAGCGCGCTCACGTGCACGACAACAAGCGGCACCCAGAACCAGGTGAGAAACCCGTGCACCGCCACAACCGTGCGATTGCGCGCCACCGGCGCAAGGAACGCGGTTCGGATCGCCATACCGGTCAGCAGCGACGCGGCGAGGATGAAGAACCCCGCCAGCGCGGCAGCACGAGCCGCGTACCAGAGGATGAGGTGATGCCCACCCGGCCAGCGCCGCCCCGATGTGCCCGAGGTCGCGATGCCGGCATCTCGAACCGTGACGAAGCGGCCATCACACAACGCGACTGCCCAGCCTGCGCATTGCGGCCCGGGCCCCCGGGTGCGCACGTCCCCACCAAGGTTGATCGCGGCATTGTCGAAACGCTCGCACAGACAGTCGGCGAGCCATCCCTTGCCGACTCCGCCGAGGTCGATGGCGCAGCCTGCCGCAACCTGCGCCCATCCTTGCCCAACCTCGAGCACCTGCGGCAGGGCGGGGACCCTTCGGGCCCGATGCACGATGGTCGATGGATGGCGCCAGATCTCGGTGATCGACCGGTCGTAGCCAGCGTCGATGAGTGCCGGCAGGCAGGCGGCGTTCACGAGGCCGTCGCTGAGCGCATACGCGTCGAGGCAGGCGCGGAGCATCTCGCCAAGCAACGGCGACACCGACACACGGACGCCGGCCACCGCGTTGAACCGCGAGAGTTCACTCGCGGCGTCGAATCTCGTGAGACGCCGCTCGAAGGCGTATGCGTCTGCCACCACGGCGGACACGTCGGCTTCGGTGGCGTTGCACGCGATGATCTCGCAACGCGCGCCGCCGAAGGCCGTGAAGACCCGCGATGAGACCTGACTGATGTCGGTTCGCGTCCTGCCGCTCATGAGACGTAGGTGTTGATGAGCGGCTGCGCCGATGCAGGTGCCGCGACGACCGACGGAGCGATGGACGGTCTCGCCGGGGCGCCGCTTCCGGTGGGGGCGCAGGGCGCATCGGCGCCGGTCGCCGAGCGGCGCGACGAGCGGACGTAGGCTTCGACCTCGAGCCGTTGCGTGGCGCTCAGCGACGCAAGAATGCTTCGGCGTGAGGATGCGTCTGTCGCCGCCTCGAGTTGCCGCACCACCGGCAGCAATGCCGGGTCGAGCGCCCCAGCCGTTCCCACGCACGATGGTGGGATGCTCAGCGCGACCGTTGCCGGCGCCGAGCCGTTCACCGGTGGCCGGAGTGGGGCGGCGACGGGCTTCGGGTCGGTGGCGACCAGAAGGCCGCTGACGCCGCAGACCACGACAGCGCCCGCTCCGCTGAGCGCTTTGAGCACCCGAGTGCCGAGGATCACGGTCAGACCGTCCGAATGATGGGTAGGTCTGGGAACGATGCGCCGAGGACCGATGCCGGATCCGCCTGCAACCAGTCGCGGATCAGCGTCTGGTAGACGCTGCGAAAGTCAATGTTGTACTTCAGGTTTCCGGAGTCGACGGTGCTGGTGAGCGAGGGCTGCTCACCGAAGACGCCACCCTTGACCGGCTTCCCCACGACGAATATCGGTGCCGCAGCGCCGTGGTCGGTTCCTTTGCCTCCGTTTTCGGCCACGCGCCGGCCGAACTCCGACCAGGTCATGAGCACGACGCGGTCAGCCATCCCGTGATTGGCGATGTCCTGCATGAACGCGCTGACGGCGCTGTCGACGTAGGCGAGCAGCGCGTTCTGACGCGTGTCCTCGTCCTGATGGGTGTCGAACCCACCGAGCACGACGTGGCAGATTTTCACGCTCGGCTGGGTCACGATCATCTCCGCGGTCAACTGCAGCGAAGTCGCCAGGCTGTTCCTGGTGCCGTACACCGTGCTCTGCGGTGTGTAGGCCACTGAGGGTGTGTAGCGGCTCTGCGAGTCCGCGAGCGCGGCGATCCCGTACTCCGCGGTGGTGAGCGCCTGGTCGTAGAGCGCACCGTAGATCCCCGGCGTCCGCTTGTACAAAGCCGGCGCTGCGACCCGCCGGCCGGCGCCGCCCTGCACCTGGTAGGTGGGGATCGAGTCGATGACGCTGACGGTCGCGTTCTGGGCAAGCAGCTCGGCAGGCGTGCTCGCCTGCCCGAGCGCACATCCGGTCAGCGGATGTCCCTGGGCATCGAGCTGGCCGGCGAGCAGCTTGCCGAGCCATCCTTCGCTCTGTTGCATGGTCGGGTCGGCGTGTTCCCAGATGTACAGACCCTCGAAGTGGGAATAGACGGGATTGGGATAGCCGACGCCCTGCACCAGCGCGACCTGGCCCGCATCGAAGAGTTTCTTCATGCCGGGCATGACCGGGTTGAGACCGATCTCCGCATTCAGCGGCAGCACTTTATCCACGGGGATGCCGATCGTCGGTCGCGCTTGAAGATAGGCAGCATCCGCGTAGGGAACCACGGTGTTGAGTCCGTCGTTGCCACCACCGAGCTGAAGGATCACCAGCACCCGATCGTTGTGAACGTCCTCCATGGTGGCGGCGAACACGGACTTGGCGAAGACCGGAGGCACGATGATGCCCACCCCGGTTGCTGTGATCCCGCTCACCATGAAGTCGCGTCTGCTGATCATGTTGCTGTGCTTCACTTGAGCTGAAATTCGGAGCTGGCGAGCAGCGCGTACCACCGGTCCGCATCGCTCTGACTAGCGTTGAAGACGGCGGCGGTGTCCGGCCCCACGACACCGTCGAGTTGCACGCGTATCGCATCCACCGGATCGGGCAAGGTTGCCTGGGTGGCCACGACCCCGTTCGCGAAGTTGAGGCGCGCCAGCCATGATCCCGATGAGACCCACCCCTGGTTGGAAGGCCAGCCCGCGACCGTCGGCATGTCGTAGAGGACTTGATCCATGCCCGCGCCGGACTGCGCGCAGGTTTGCGCGAGATCCGGTCTGCCGAGCGCCCTCATGCTGGCGACCATGTACTCGGCGGGGCCGCGCACCAGTGACCGATACGCCGCCGGTGATGTGAACGCCTCACTGGTGAAGATGGAGCGCATCAGCGTCTTGATGTCGAAGTTGCTGGTGCGAAATGCTGTCGCCACGCTGTCGATGAGCGAGGCCGGCGGATTCGGCGTGCAGAACTGCACCAGCGCGTCGCGCGCGATGTGAGGAGCGCACGAGGGCTGCTCAAGGATGATGTCGAGCGCCTGGGCGGGGTCGAGGTTTCCGGTGTGTCCGAGAAACGTCTTGCTCCCACCGTCGTGCTGAGCTCTCGCGAGCACCCCTTTGAAGGTCGCACCCTGGGAGAGGAGCCGCTCCAGGGCCTGTGCGTATGCCGACGGCGTCGACCCCTTCAGCTTTGGTGGCTGCACGCGCGTCCCGGTGGCGTCGAACAGCGCGGTGCGGATCCCGGAGAAGGCGCGCGCCCCCTCTCGCACGTCGGTCTCGGTGTAATTGCCGACGCCGAGCATGAACAGCTCCATCAACTCACGGCTGTAGTTCTCGTTGGGAGCGGCCGCGGTGCTCTCCTCGAGGTCGAGGTAGCGAATCATCAACGGGTCATAGGTGACCGCATTGATCAGCGTGCGGAAGTCGCTCCGTCCCGCGGTCCGGTACAGCTCGTTCTGCTGCAGCACGAAGGGCAGGCGCGCGGCCTTGCGGTAATCGCTGGTGAGCAGCCCATGCCAGAACAGCGTCATCCGCTCCGGGAATTGCGCCGGCGTGGTCGCCATGTGCTGGTACCAGGCGCGCACGACCGCCTGGTAACTGGTCGGGTTCGCGACCGCCGGCAACGGCTGCGCGGACTGGTTGATGACCATGTCGACCAGATCCGGATACGACATCGACGCCGCCTGCGCGAGCTCTGCCGCCGTGTAGCCGAAGGTCGCTCGACGCAGGAGATGAGCGGCACGGCCACTCGCTCCGGTGAGCGGGCTCGCCCACGCCCCGGCGGGTCCCGCCGCCGATGCGACCTGCTGCGCGCCGCCCGGGAGCTGCAGCGTCAGGTACCGGAACCCCGCGGCACCGATGACTCCACCGGCTGCGATGCCGAGCACCTGCCGGCGGCTCAGCTTGATGTTCGCGCTGCTCATGGCCGCCAAGTCTCGGAAGCCGACCTGAGAATTCGCGTGGGTACGAGTTCCTTACGGGTGTGTCTCAGACAACTCTCAGGGTCGGAGCTCTGGTTCGAGCGCCGCCTCTCCCCGTTCCCCAGTCGGTACACTGAGATCGAGCCCGCCTCGTCGCGGGCTGCGCACTGATCCATTGCAAGGGAGTACCAACGATGCCGTCCACTCCGGCCGAAATCTTCAGCGAGATCAATTCCCGCATTTCCGCAGATCCCGCCAAGACGGCAGGGATGAATGCCATCTATGCCTTCGACCTCGGCGGGGAAACGCCCGGCCAGTACCACATCTCGCTCAAGGACGGCAGCGCCGATGTCGGTGAAGGCGCTCCCGAGAACCCGAACATCACCATCACCATGAAGTCGGAGGATTTCGTCGACCTGGCCACCGGCAAGCTCGACGGAACCATGGCGTTCATGAGTGGCAAGATCAAGATCAAGGGCGACATGGGGCTGGCGATGAAGCTCCAGTCGGTGCTCCGCTAAACGGCATCGATTCGCGCACGGTGGCCGTGGATCTGCGACCGGTGCGCTTCGATTACGACGAGCAGCACCGGTCGCTGCTGATCGAGTGGTCTGATGGTGCTGTGCATCACATTCCGTTTGCGGTGCTCCGACGTGCCTGTCCGTGCGCCGCGTGCAAGGGCGAGCCCGGGTATCGCGGCAGGTTCAGCTCCGATCCCGAGCTGCACCCCGGTGAGGACGAGCTCGCCGACATCTCGCTGGTCGGCGCCTACGGCCTGAACACCGTGTGGGCCGACGGGCACAACACGGGGATCTACACGTATCAGCGGCTCCGCGAGCTCGGCGACGCGTCGGCGTAGAGTTTCGCCGCGATGACCGCAGACGCAACGCCGGCGACCGCTCCACAGCTCCTGCAGACCGTCGATGACGGCGTCCTGACGCTCACGCTCAACCGGCCGGAGGTGCTCAACGCGATCACCCCGGGCCTTCTCGACGAGGTGGCCGGCGCGCTCGGCGAAGCGGCGTCCGGTGGCACTGTGCGCGCCGTGATCATCACCGGCGCCGGACGCGGCTTCTGTAGCGGCCAGGACCTGCGAGCCGCCACCGCCGGCGACGGCCTCGACGTCGGAGCGGTGCTCCGGGATCACTACGCACCGGCGATCCGGGCCATCCGCTCGATGGACCAGCCGGTCATCGCGGCCGTCAACGGGGTGGCAGCAGGTGCCGGCTTCTCGCTCGCGCTTGCGTGCGACCTCCGAATCGCCGCAGAGTCGGCCACCTTCGTGTCGGCATTCGTCCGCATCGGGCTCATCCCCGACCTCGCCAGCACGTACTTCCTGCCCCGGTTGATCGGGCCCGCCCGGGCCGCGGAACTGATGATGCTCGGCGAGGCCGTCGACTCCGCCCGCGCGCTCGAGCTGGGCATCGTCAACCGGGTCGTCCCGGACGCAGAGCTCGCCGCCGCAGCCTCCGAGCTCGCCGGCCGCCTCGCCCGAGGGCCTCGCGCAATCGGCCTTACCAAACGGGCGCTCGAGGCGTCACACGAGAACGACCTCGAAGCACAGCTCGCCGTCGAGGAGCGGCTCCAGACCGAGGCCACGACCACCCACGACTTCGCGGAGGGCGTGGGCGCATTTCTCGAGAAGCGTCGAGCGGCGTTCACCGGCTCGTAGGCCGCCGGATGCTCACCCCGCTCGACAAGCTCACAGCGTTGCTCGGTCCGGCGAGGGTCCTGAGCGGCGCGGACGTCAGCGAGGACGACTGGCACGATGAGTCGCTGGTCGCCCAGTGGCATGCGCCGGACGTGGTCGTTCTCCCCCACTCCGCGGCCGAAGTCGCCGGGATCGTCACGATCGCTCGCGAGTTCGGCATGCCGGTCACCGCGCGCGGCTCCGGGACCGGCCTCGCCGGCGCGTGTGTCCCTCGCGAGGGCGGGATCCTCGTCGCGTTTCGCGAGATGGGCGCCATCCTCGAGATCGATGTCGAGAACCAGGTCGCCGTCGTGCAACCAGGGGTCAGCCTCCGCGACCTCGACGAGGCGACGGCGGGGCACGGCCTTGTCTACCCGGTGTTTCCCGCCGAGAGCACCGCCAGCCTCGGCGGCACTGTGGCGACCAATGCCGGCGGCATGCGCGCAGTCAAATACGGCGTCACCCGCCACCAGGTGCTCGGGCTCGAGGCGGTGCTCGGCACCGGAGAGGTGATCCGAACCGGCGGCAAATTCGTGAAGTCGACCTCCGGCTACGATCTCACCCAATTGATCGTCGGGTCGGAAGGGACGCTCGCGATCATCACCGAGGCGGTCCTGCGCCTGTATCCGCGCCATCCGCACGCGGCCACCGTGCTCGCGCCCTTCAGGACGGTGGCCGAGATCGCCAGGGCGGTGCCTCGCATCGTCCAGAGTGGCGCGGCGCCGATGATCCTCGAGTACATCGACATGATGTCGATGGCTGCCATCACCGCGGCGCGAGGGCTGGAGCTGGGGATCGGCGCCGCCGTCAAGGACGCCGCTCTCGCCTACCTCGTCGTCGTCCTCGAGTCGCGGGACGCGGGGCGGCTTGACGAGGACATCGAGGCGCTCGGTGACCTCATCACGACGCTCGGTGCGCTCGACGTCTATGTGCTGCCATCGCGCGCGGCAACCGAGCTGATCGAAGCGCGGGAGCGTGCCTTCTTTGCCGCCAAGGCGGCGGGCGCCAACGAGATCATCGACACCGTCGTCCCGCGTGCCCAGATCCCCGAGTTTCTGGCACAGGTGGCAGTAATTGCACAGGACAGCGGGTCGATGGTCATCGGATGCGGCCACGCCGGTGACGGTAACGTCCATCTTTCGGTGTTCCAGCCCGAGCCGGAGCGGCTCGAGCAGGTGCTGCGCAGCGTCTTCGAGGCGAGTGCGGCGTTGGGCGGTGCGGTGTCCGGCGAGCACGGTATCGGCACCGACAAACGCAGTCACTTCGTCGCGCTGGAGAGTCCCGCGAAGCTCGCGCTCATGGGCAGGATCAAAGCGGCCTTCGACCCCGATCGGATCCTCAACCCGGGCGCGATGCTCGAGCCGTCACCCGAATTGACCAGCGCGGCGGCGGGATGATCGGTGCCGAGGCGCTGGTGCGCAGCCTCGTGGCATCCAACGTCGACGTGGTCTTCGCCAACCCGGGCACGTCGGAGATGCACTTCGTGGCGACCCTCGATGCGGTCCCCGAGATGCGCGGGGTCCTCGCCCTCTTCGAGGGTGCTGCCACCGGCGCGGCGGACGGCTACGCGCGGATGCGCGAAGCGCCTGCCGCGGCGCTGCTGCACCTGGGGCCGGGCCTGGGAAACGGCCTTGCCAATCTCCACAACGCGAGGCGCAGCCACTCGCCGGTGGTCACGATCATCGGCGACCACGCGACCTACCACAAGCAGTACGACGCTCCACTCGAGTCGGACATCGACACTGTGGCCCGCAACGTCTCGCGGTGGATCCGGCGCACCGCCCGTCCCGAGGATGCGGGTGCGGACGCCGCCGCTGCGGTCGCAGCCGCATGCGGTCCGCCAGGTCAGATCGCAACCCTGATCCTTCCCGCCGACGTCTCGTGGTCCGAGGGTGGATCGGTGGCGCCGCCGGAGCCGTCGATGTCACGCACGGCGGTGCGCGCCTCCACCCTCGAGGAGGTTGCCGCCGCGCTTCGCTCGAAGGAAAACGCTGCGCTCCTCCTCGGAGGAAGCGTGCTTCGTGAACGCGGCCTGCGCTCCGCTGCGAGCATCGCTGCGGCCACCGGTGCGGAACTGCTCGTCGAGACCTTCCCGGCTCGCGCCGAGCGCGGCGCGGGGATCCCCGTGATCCAGCGCATCGCCTACCTCGCGGAGATGGCGGCGGGACAGCTCGACGGGCTTCGGCATCTCATCCTTGTCGACACCACGTCGCCGGTCTCGTTCTTCGCGTATCCGGGCAAGCCGAGCGATATCGTGCCCGAGGGCTGCGAGGTCATGGTCCTCGCTGCCGGCGGCGATGACGCCGTCGGCGCACTCGAGTTGCTGGCCACCGAGCTTGGCGCCGGTACCGAACCCGAAAGCAGCACGCCGTCGAGGCCCGAACGACCGACCGGCGAGCTCGGCGCAGAGTCGATCGCCCGAGCGATCGGAGCGTTGCTCCCCGAGGGCGCGATCGTCTCCGACGAGGCGAACACGAGCGGCACGTTTCTTCCCACCTTCACCGCCGGCGCACCTCGACACGACTGGCTCAGCCTCACCGGTGGGTCGATCGGGCAGGGGCTGCCGGTCGCGCTCGGCGCGGCCATCGCATGCCCGGACAGGCCGGTGCTGGCACTCGAGGCGGATGGCTCGGCGCTCTACACGCTGCAGGCGCTCTGGACGATGGCTCGGGAACAGCTCAACGTCACCACGGTCATCTTCAGCAACCGCCGCTACGCCATCCTGCGTATGGAGCTCGCCCGCGTCGGTGCCACGGCAACCGGACAGCGAGCGCTCGAACTCCTCGACATCGCTCCACCCGACATCGACTTCACCGCGCTCGCCCGCGGCTTCGGGGTTCCCGCGACGCGGCCGGCGACCGCGGAGGCGTTCACCGCCGACCTCGAGCGAGCCTTTGCGGAACCGGGACCGCACCTCATTGAGGCGGTGATCCCCTCGCTGTTCTGATCAGGGGCGGAGGCGTTCGCCTCCCCGGATCGGCATGGTCAGCCAGTTCTCACGAGGTGGCAACGGACAGCTCCATCGCGGGTCGTAGCTGCAGGACGGCTGGTAGGCGAAGTTGAAATCGAGCAGCAGCCGGCCGTCGGGGTCGGCCCCCAGATCTGCACCCTTGGCAGTGTCGAGCAGGTAGCGACCCGCCCCATAGGTTTCGCGACCGCTGGTGGCGTCGCGATACGAGAGGAAGAATCCGCCGGCGTAATCGAGCAACCAGAACATCGAGAGGCTGACCGGTTCGCCTCCGAGGGTGCACCGCACCGTGCCGGCACGCTCGGCGGTGACGTGACCGGTGGTCGAGTCGGGAAGCTCGAAGGAAGCGCCGTCGGCTGCCTCGACGTCGCCCACCGTGCGGAGCGCGGGGTCGTAGTCGTAGTAGGCCGGGGCGGTGGCGTCGCCACGCTCATCCTCGGGGACGGGGCTCTGCGGGTGGGTGCGGTAGAGACGATCGCGGACCTCGCGCCAGTGCATCCACGCGGTGGCAGGATCCTGCTCAGCCCGGATCGCTGCGTACAGCTCGCTCACCTGCCGGCGCCAGTCGGCCAGCTCCAGCCGCTCAGCGATCACGCTCGCGAATGTACATCGCCCTTAGGGGCCGTCGCCGTAGACCACTCCGCCACGGAGCTCGTCCATTCGGCGCATCCGCGCATGAGCGGTCTCCCCGAGACGCGCGAGGACGCCGGCGATCAGCGCCTCGGTGAGCGCGACCGCCGACACCATCGAATCGAATGGCATGACCGTGGTCTGCACGCCGGTGACCAGCACGAATCGGGCCGACGCTGCCGCCGGCGACAACCAGGGATCCGTGACCACGACGACCGTGCTCCCCCGCCCGGCCGCGACCTTCGCGCTGTTGATGGTGTCGCTCTGGTAGCGGCGGTAGTCGAACAACACGAGGATGTCCCGGCGTCCAAGGTCGACCAGGTGATCGGCGGGATTGCTGCGTTCCGGGTCGATGAGCTCGACGCCGGGACGAATGAGATGCAGCTGACTCGCGAGGTAGCGGGCGAGGAATGCGCTGACGCGTCCGCCGAGCGCAAGCACGCGCCGGCGCGGATCACAGAGCAGCTCGATCACCGCATCGAAATCGTGCTCGGAGACCATGCCGACGCTGGCTCGCAGGCTGTGCTCGTAGGTCGCAAACGCGTCCTGGAGTGTCGACCCGCTCGAAGCCGTGGGCGGGGTCAGCTCGTATCGGGTCAGTGGCGAGCTCAAGCGCTCCTGCAACTCCTGCCGGAGCGAGTCCTGAAACTCGGGGTAGCCCCGAAGGCCGAGCTTGGCGATGAATCGCGTCACTGTGGCGGGGCTGACCCCGGCGCGTTCCGCAAATCGCGTGAGGCTCTCGAGCCCGGCCACGGGGTAGAAGGCGAGCAGCACCTGCGCCAGTCGACGTTCCGAAGCGCTCAGCGCCCCCATCCTCTGGCGAACCAGTTCGCCGACCAGGTATTCCGGCACGAAATGATTGTTGCAGTTTGTACGCTGCAAGACCAATCCGATAAATCTGTTGACGTTCGGTCCAGGCCACTGGTACTGTGCGCGCACCAATCCGGATTCGTGGGGAGATGAGCCGATGGCGATCCAGGCTGTTGACAGCGATACCGAGACCCTCCACAAGCTCGGTTACGCCCAGGAACTGCTGCGACGAATGGGGGGCTTCTCCAACTTCGCTGTGTCGTTCACGATCATCTCGATCCTATCCGGCTGCCTCACCGCCTATGGCGGCGCCATGCTCAACGGCGGTCCGATTGACATGAACATCGGCTGGCCCCTCGTCGGCATCATGGTGATCATCGTCGGGCTCGCGATGGCCGAGGTCTGCTCGAGTTACCCGACGGCAGGAGGTCTGTACTACTGGTCGGCGAAACTCGGCGGCAAGAATGCTCCGGCCTGGAGTTGGTTCACGGGCTGGTTCAACCTCGTCGGGCAGATCGCGGTCACGGCCGGTATCGACGGCGGACTCGCGCTCTTCGCTTCAGCCTTCCTCAACAACTGGTTCGGCTATCCCCTGGACGCACCCCACATCCTCCTGATCTACGCAGTCGCGCTGTTCGTGCACGGGCTGCTCAACACGTTCGGTGTGCGTCTCGTCGCCGTTCTCAATGACATCTCGGTCTGGTGGCACATCGTGGGTGTCGTGGTCATCGTGGCTGTCCTGCTGATTGTTCCCAAGCACCATCAGTCGGTCGGATTCATCTTCTTCCACTTCAACAACTCGACCGGCGCGAACTTTCCCGGCGACATCATCTACGTCTTCCTGATCGGCCTGCTCCTCGCGCAGTACACGTTCACCGGGTATGACGCATCCGCGCACATGACCGAGGAGACCAGAAACGCCGCCATCGCAGGGCCGCGAGGCATCGTGATGTCGATCGTGGTCTCGCTGTTCGCCGGCTGGATCCTGCTCATCGGCGTCACCGCGGCAATCCAGAACTACGGGGCGGAGTCCACCGCCGTCGTCCCGGCTGCGCAGATATTCCTCGATGCGGCGGGTGGGGGCCTCGGACAGTTCCTGCTGCTGGTCGCGATCGGGGCGCAGTTCTACTGCGGCATGTCATCGGTGACCGCCAACTCACGGATGATCTTCGCGTTCTCTCGTGACGGAGCCGTGCCCGGCCATCAGCTCTGGAGCAAGATCAACAAGCGCACGCGCACGCCAACCAACTCCATCTGGCTGGCGGTCGTCGGCGCGTTCATCCTCTGGCTCCCCTACCTCTACAACCCTTCGGCGTATTTCGCCGTCATCTCGATCGCCGTCATCGGCTTGTACGTCGCCTACGGCATTCCGATCTTCCTGCGTCTGCGAGCCGGCGACAGCTTCCAGCGCGGTCCCTGGCACCTCGGGAGATGGAGCCGCCCGATCGGCATCGTCGCCGTCGCCTGGATCATCCTGATCAGCATCCTGTTCGTCCTTCCGACGGTCTTTCCGGTCACCCTCGGTAACTTCAACTACACGATCGTCGCCTTTGCAGTCGTTCTCGGTGGCACAACGATCTGGTGGTTTGTCTCGGCGAAGAACTGGTTCACAGGTCCGAGGATTCAAGGTTCCGCCGAGGAACTGGCATCCATCGAAGCCGGGTTCGTCGACGCACCCGCGCCGGTGCCCGCCGTTTCGGCAGGCTGATAGGCTCACTGGTCTGTTCACCACGCGTGCTCGCGGCCATGGCGCCGCGAGCACGCGAAGAAAGACGAGATGTCCAAGCCAAGGATCGGTGTGACCTGCAGTCCGCTTCGCGGACCGGCGTATTACGCGCCCTACCTTCGCGCAGTCGAGGCTGCCGGCGGCGAGCCGGTGACGCTCGATCCGCAGACGCACGGGCTCGGGTCAGACGATGCGACCTCCGTGGTCCACGGCATCGACGGTCTGCTCGTTCCGGGTGGATGGGATGTCGATCCGCCCGCGTACGGGGAAGCGCGAGAGGAGGAAACCCCCAATGTGGATCCGCCTCTGGATTTGACGGAGATCGCGCTCGTGCGCGCCGCTGTCGACGAGGGGATCCCGGTCTTCGGTATCTGCCGCGGGCAACAGGTGATCAACGTGGCGCTCGGCGGCTCGCTGCGTCAGCACATCGACGGCCACGACAACCACGGGCACCCGCGCGACCTGCTCGCCCACTCCATCGACGTCGTCCCCGGCTCGGAACTGTCGAAGGTGACCGCAGGCGGTCCGCTCATGGTCAACAGCCTGCACCACCAATCGGTCAAGGACGTCGCCCCGGGCCTCAGCGTGACCGCGCACAGCCCGGACGGGGTTGTTGAGGGCATCGAATCGCCGGATGGCATGGTGGTTGCCGTGCAGTGTCATCCCGAGGAACTGCTTGGCCAGCACGGATGGGCGATGGCGCTGTTCCGTCGATTTGTCGACCGCGTTGCCGACCAGAACCACAACGGCTCGGGCGCAAACGGCGCCGGTAAGGAGGACAGCTGACCGATGCTCACGCTCGACGAGCTCACCAAGGAGGTTGAGGCCGGCAAGGTCGACACCGTGGTCGTCGCGTTCACCGATATGCAGGGTCGACTCATGGGCAAGCGCATGGAGGCACATTTCTTTCTCGAGGAGATGCAGCACAGGAACCCGATCGAGGGGTGCAACTATCTGCTCGCGCTCGAGATGGAGATGGACCCCGTCCCCGGCTATGAGATCGCGAGCTGGGAGCGCGGTTACGGTGACTTCTCGATGGTTCCCGATTTCGCGACGATGCGGCGCATTCCCTGGCTGGAAGGCACGGCGCTTGTCCTCTGTGACGTCGCATGGAATGACGGCACGCCCGTCCGGCCGTCGCCCCGCCAGGTGCTGAAAGCGCAGGTGGACCGGGCACGAGCGCTTGGCTACGAGGCGATGTTCGGCTCCGAGCTCGAGTTCTTCCTCATCAAGCAGACCTACGCGCAGGCGCACGCGCAGCACTACCGGGACCTGACACCGTCGGTGCCGTACATCCTCGATTACCACATCCTCGCCACCAGCTATGACGAGCCGTTCATCCGCTCGGTGCGCAACAACATGCAGGCCGCGGGGATGCGGGTCGAGACATCCAAGGGCGAGGCTTGGCCCGGTCAGCAGGAGCTCAACTTCCGATACGACGACGCGGTCACGATGGCCGACAACCACGTCATCTACAAGAACGGGATCAAGGAGATGGCGCAGCAGAGCGGCCAGTCGGTCACGTTCATGGCCAAGCCGGACCACACCTGGATCGGCAGCTCGTGCCATATCCATTCCAGCCTCTGGGGCGGTGACGAGGCACTCTTCTCCGGCGAATCGACACTGTTCAAGCAGTACCTCGCGGGAATGATCGCGTGCGCGGGCGAGTTCGCCGTGTTCCTCGCCCCGAACATCAACTCCTACAAGCGATATGCAGCCGGCAGCTGGGCGCCGACCACACTCGCCTGGGGTTACGACAATCGCACCTGCGGGTTCCGCGTCGTCGGCCACGGCAAGTCGCTGCGTGTCGAATGCCGCATCCCCGGTGCCGACGCCAACCCGTACCTCGCGTTCGCCGCCCTGCTCGCCGCTGGTCTGCATGGCATCGAGCATCAGCTCGAGCTCCCGCCCGTCTTCACGGGCAACGCATACGAGTCCGACGTCAAGCGATTTCCGCACACGCTCAACGAGGCGATCAGCGCGCTCGAACACGGCACGGTCGCACGGTCGGCGTTCGGCGACGACGTCGTCGAGCACTACCTCAACTACGCACGCACGGAGCAGCAGCTGTTCGACAAGGCGGTCACCTGCTACGAGCGCGAGCGCTTCTTCGAGCGCGGATGACCCTTCGGCTGGTGAACCCGGCCACGGAACAGCCCGTGGCAGAGCTCGAACAAGCGGGGGTGGCCGAGACCGATCGCGCGGTCGCCGCGGCGAAGGCGGCGTTCCCGGCGTGGCGCGCGGTCTCACCCGCTGACCGCGCGCGTCTGCTTCGCCGGCTGGCAGGGCTCATCGAGGACCATGGCGATGAGCTCGCACTGCTGGAGACGAGGAACGTCGGCAAGCCGATCGCCGACTCGCGGGGCGAGGTCGGCATGGTGGCGGAGGTCTTCCATTACTACGCAGGTGCGGTCGACAAACATTTCGGTCAGACCATCCCGGTCGCCGGCGGTGTCGACATGACCTTCCGGGAGCCACTCGGTGTGGTTGGGCTGATCGTGCCCTGGAACTTTCCGCTGAACATCGCCAGCTGGAAGGTCGGGCCTGCGCTGGCGTGCGGGAACACCGTGGTGCTCAAGCCGGCCGAGCTGACCCCGATGACCGCGATCCGGCTTGCGCAGCTCGCGCTCGAGGCGGGCCTTCCCGAGGGTGTGCTCAACGTGGTTGTCGGACCCGGCCGCGTTGTCGGCGAGCGGCTCATCCACCACCCCGACGTGGCCAAGATCGGCTTCACCGGATCGACGGAGGTCGGGATCGGGGTGATGCGGGGCGCGGCGGAGAGCATCAAGCGGGTCACCCTCGAACTGGGTGGGAAATCGGCCAACATCGTGTTCGGCGACGCGGACCTGGAGCGCGCGGCTGCGGCTGCCCCGTATGCGGTCTTCGGCAATGCCGGCCAGGACTGCTGCGCGCGTTCGCGTGTGCTCGTCCAGCGCGACGTGTACGACCGGTTTGTCTCGCTGCTGATCGCCGCGACCGGTGCGATTCGTGTCGGTGACCCCGAAGACGATGCGACCGAGATGGGGCCACTCGTGTCGGCGAACCACCGCAGCACCGTTGCGTCGTTTGTCGAATCGCCGCCGCTGTTCACCGGATCGATCCCCGACGGCCCGGGATTCTGGTATCCGTGCACGCTCGTCGAGGCGACCAACGACGACCGCATCGCCAGAGACGAGGTCTTCGGGCCGGTCGCTGCGATCATCCCCTTCACCGACGAGGCGGACGCCGTGCGCATCGCCAACGACACGCCATACGGGTTGTCCGGATCGATCTGGACGACCAACGGCGCGCGGGCGCTCCGGGTGGCGAGAGCGCTCGACACCGGGGTCCTGTCCATCAACAGCAATTCATCGGTGCGGGTGTCGACACCCTTTGGAGGCTTCAAGCAGTCGGGGTTCGGGCGCGAGCTCGGGATGAACGGGCTCGACGGCTACTCCGAGGTCAAGAACGTTTACATCTCGACGGAGGGCTGACACACATGGGACGCCTCGATGGCAAGGTGGCGGTCATCACCGGCGCCGCGGGTGGCATCGGCCGGGAGGCGGCACTGCTGTTCTCCGCGGAGGGAGCGGCGGTTGTCGTCGCGGATACCGGACGCTCCGCCGGGGCACAGACCGCTGTCGAATGCGGGCGCGCAATCTTTGTCGAGGTTGACGTGAGCGACGCCGCGAGCGTCGCCGAGATGTACGCGACCGCTGTCGTGACCTATGGCGGCATCGACATCCTCTACAACAACGCCGGGATCATGCCCCCCGATGACGATTCGATCCTCACCACCGAACCCGACGCGTGGGATCGCGTGCAGGCCGTCAACGCGAAGGGTGTCTACCTCTGCTGCAAGTACGGCATACCGCATCTGCTCGAGCGGGGTGGCGGCTCGGTGATCAACGTGGCGTCGTTCGTTGCCCTGGTGGGAGCCGCGACATCCCAGATCGCGTACACGGCGTCGAAGGGAGCGGTGCTGTCGATGAGTCGCGAGCTCGCCGTCCAGTTCGCCCGACAGGGAGTTCGAGTCAACGCGTTGTGCCCCGGGCCGGTGGAGACGCCGCTCCTCATGCGCCTCTTTGCGGACAACCCCGATGCGTACGAGCGACGCCGCATCCATCTGCCGATGGGCCGGCTGGCGACCGCACGCGAGATCGCCAACGCGGCGCTGTTCCTGGCTGGAGATGAATCGTCCTATGTGAACGGCGCGACGTTCCTTGTCGATGGCGGGCTCACCGCCGCATACGTGACCCCGGAGTGATGCCTCGCGACGATCGGCGCTGTAACCCGTCCGCATACTCCCGACATCGCTGATTCACTGGGGCGGCCCACGGCCTGCCCGATCGTCGGTGTCATGATCCAAGCGCATGGTTGTTGAGGCGGCGATCCGCTCGGCGGCGCTGCCCGATCGACGCGCGGAGTGGCCGATCCAGGCGCCGGTCACCATCGACGGGCTCGGCACGGCGGTACCGGCGAACCAGGTCGACGGCGATGAGGTGCTGCGCCTGATCGCACAGGTCTGGCCGCGGCTCGCGCGCCGCGTGAGCCTCTTCACCGAGGAACTGTCCGGCACGCACCGCTTCCTGGTGCGCCCGATCGACGAAGCGCTACTGCCGCTCAGTCCCGGGGAGCAGGCGATTCGGTACGCGGCGGAAGCCACACCGCTCGCCATCGCGGCGGCCGAGCGAGCGATACGGGATGCCGGCGCCGCGATCGAGGACATCGGGTTGATCGTGGTGTCGTCGTGCACCGGCTTCGTGCTCCCGGGCGTCGACGTGCATTTGATCAACCACCTCGGCCTTCGGCGCGGTATCCGGCGCATGCCCTTCATGAACTTCGGGTGTGCCGGCGGCGCGGCGGCGCTCAGCTGGGCGTCTGACTGGGTGCGCTCCCATCGCGATGAGTCGGCGCTGGTGGTTGCGGTCGAGGTGCCGTCGCTGACGTTCCGGCCCGCCGATACCTCCGCCGACAACCTCTTGAGCGTGCTCGTCTTCGGTGACGGCGCCGGCGCGGCCGTGCTCCGCTCCCGGGCGGAACCCGGCCGCATCGGGATCGGCAGAACGGGTCATCAACTGGTCGCATCGAGCATCGGCGCGCTCGGCTTCGAACGCGCTGATGACGGTTTCCGGGTCGTGGTGTCGCGCCAGTTGCCCAGGCTGCTCGAGAGCCACCTCCCCGCCCTCGTCAGTGACTTCATCGGTGACGCAATCGACCTCGATGTCATCGCGCTGCACCCCGGCGGCCAGGCGATTGTCGATGCAGTCGTCAGATGCCTTGGTCTGCGTGAGACTCAGATGGAGGCAACGCAGCGGGTCATGCGCCGTACCGGCAACACCTCGTCGGCCGCCATCCTGTTCGTCCTCGAGGAGCTCGCCGCAGATCTTCCCGGGACGGAGGGTCGTGGACTTGCCGCAGCATTCGGACCCGGACTGACGGTTGAGCTCATTGAGTTGCTCTGGGCTTCATGACCCGTCGAGCGCGCACCGTGCTGGTGCTCGCGAACGCGGCGCAGCGACTGGTCGAGCTGCGGATCTCAGCCCGGAACCGCGCTCGCCTGGGACAAGCTGAGCAGGCCTCGCCGTCCACCTACCCTGCGATGGTGGCCACCCACGTGGCGCTTTTTGCGGTCTCCATCTGGCCTCGACCAGAACGGCGAGTACCGAGATCGGTCGAGTTCACGGCGCTTGCCGGCCTGGCGGCGGCGACCGGCCTCCGTCTCTGGGTGATCCGGACGCTCGGGACGAGCTGGAACGTGACCGCCCACGTGTCCCCAGACATACAGGTGGTAACCGCTGGTCCATATCGATGGGTCCGCCATCCGAACTACGTCGCGGTGGGGCTCGAGTTCCTGTGTCTGCCGCTCGCTGTCGGAGCTGTTCCGGAGGCCGTGCTGCTCTCGCTCGCCAACGCCGCCGTGCTCGTCCCGCGGATTCTCGCCGAGGAGCGCCTGCTCGACGGGGTCCCGGGGTATCGCGAGGCTTTCGACGGCATTCCCCGGTTCATCCCGCACCGAGGCCGCCGCAGTATCAGATCCCAGTGAGGGACAGCCAGTCCCGTGGCGTGAGGTCCCGGAAGGTCGCGTATCCACAGTTGATGGCGACGAGCTTTCCGAGTGCGGCCGGACGTCGCCCCGCTCTCCTGATCGCCCGGCGGCTGAGTGAAGGAGACCGCGCAAGGATGAGGGCAAGCTGCGTCAGCCGGCGCCGCTCTCGCACCAGCTCCCCGTGATCGCCGGCATAACGTGCGGCGGCGACCACCGAGGAGATCCGTCCGCTGAGGAACTCGCTCGCGTGCTCCGCCAGGCGCTCGGCGAGGAGCATCCCGATCGCGATGCCGTCGCCCGTGGTCGGATCGTCGTAGCCGGACGCGTCTCCGACCAGGAAGACCCCACCGGCGGCGACTGCTCGCACCCGTTGATGAAAGTGCGCCGCTCCGAGCGGACCTGAGACGAGCTCCGCGTCGCGGAGCGCGGGAATGCTTCGACGCGCGGCCGGCGCGTAATCCCGGGCCGTGACCGGGCGACGGGTTCGGTGGCTCAGGATCGACACGAGCAGCAGGTCCGGGCCGACCGGCGCCTCGTACCACTCGTGACTCCCGGCGAGGGTGACGATGATGGCGTTGCGGTCGCCTTTCACCACCCGCCAGTGACCGGCCAGTCCATAGCGCATCCGCGCCCGAGGTGGCACGCTCAGCCCCGCCCACGCACGGATCGGAGAATGGAGCCCGTCGGCGGCGACGACGATCCGGGCGTTGATCTCGCCCGCGGTGGTGGTGACCCCGATGACACGTGCGGCGGCATCGCGGAGGAGGCCCGTGATCCGTTCGCCCTCACGCACCGAGGCGTGGGGTTCCTCTCGCACCGCATCGACGAGAACGGCATCAAAGGTCGTGCGGCGCACCCCCAGCCCGTGCGCGGGTCCACCACCCGGCGGCGACGGGAAGGGGACGTTGACGCGGGGGTGAGCCCCCGGTTGCTGGTAGGTGACGCCTCGAAGCGGACGCGCGCCGGTCGCGACGACCCGGTCGTAGAGGCCCATCCTGCGCAGGGCGTCGACGCCGGGCGGCATCACCCCCTCGCCGCAGGCTTTGTCACGCGGGAAGCTGGCACGGTCAACGAGGACCACGTCGTGTCCGAGCCTGGCGAGGAGCAGCGCGGTCGTCGCCCCACTCGGACCCGCACCAACCACGACGGCGTCGGTCTCCATCAGCGGCCACTGTCGCAGAACGGCGTGGCCGCAGGCCGATCGCGCTGCGGGCATCACGCGGACCCCGGGTGGATGATTGGCCGGTGAACTTTCTGTCGGGGCTGCACGGCGCGGTTGCTCTCGCGCTGCTCCCCGCGCTGCTGTTCGCCGAAGAGGCGGGCGTCCCATTGCCCTTTGCTCCCGGGGAGCTGACGCTGCTGGTCGCCGGTCTGCTCATCGCCTCCGGGGGGCTGAATCCCTACGCGTTCATCCCCCTGTCACTGGTCGCCTGTATCGCGGGCTCGCTGGTCGGCTACAGCTGGGCGCGGGCGGTCGGCGACCGCGGCCTCATGGGACTTGCCCGGCGTCTGCGCCAGCAGCGGAATCTCGAGCGCGTCGAGGAGCGGCTGCGTGCCGCGGGATGGCGAGGGATCGCGATCAGCCGGCTCATCCCCGGGCTCCGCATCTACACCACGCTGGTCGCGGGAGCGGTTCGCGCTCCCCGGCGCACGTTCATCCTCGCCATGGTGCTGTCGACGCTGGTCTGGGTCGGCGTGTACGTCGCGCTCGGGATCCTCATCGGGGTTCCCGTGGAGCACTTCCTCGACCAGATCCAGAAGCTTGCGGTGCAGGGGGCGATTCTCATCGTGATGGGTGTCGGCTGCTACCTCGCGGTACGCAGGACGCCGTCATCGTCGGGTGCCGGGCTGGTGCGGGTGCCGCGCTGGGTGCGGGTTGTGCTGGCCGCGCTGCTCGACATCGGTGTCGTGGCCAGCATCGTCACCGGCCTCCTTGCCCTCGGGCGCCTGCTCGGCGTCGGTTTCGGCAGCGGCTGGGTCGACGGCGTTGTGGTCCTCCTGGTCGTCGGTGCGTTTTACGTGATCGTCGCGCGGCGCAGCGCCGGGGCGACTGCCGGTGAGGTGTTGCTCCAGACGAGCTACGTGAGTGGCCACGGCCTGCCGCTCAAACCGCGAGCCGCGCTCGATGCGGTGCGTTCGCTGGTGAGCCGGTCGGACGACGAGCTGACTGCCACCGGCGACCTGCTCCACGCCCTCGGTGACCCTGACCGGCTCCGCATCGTCACCCAGCTGCTGGATCGCCCTCAGACGCTCGACGAGCTCGCGGCCCGCACGAAGCTCTCACCTTTCGAGGTGCGTCATCAGCTGGACCGTTTCGAGTCGACAGGTGTGCTCGTGATCACCGGCCAGGACCCCGGCGCGACGTACGCGATCCGCGCCGACCTCCGACACGTTCTGGCGCAGCTGCTCGCGATCATGGAGTCGACGGCAGTCGCTCCTCAGCCACAGCCGTCGACACCCGCTCCAGCACCGGCCAATCCCGTCGGCTGAGGAACGGCGTTCTCACGGGGTTCTGACGCCGTCAGAGTGCCCCGACCAACAGTGCGCACACTGCGGCCATCGCCGCGGTTGCTGGGATGGTG
>JBAQGL010000035.1:0-1820 GCA_049287785.1 Candidatus Dormiibacterota bacterium
GGCGTACGGCGAGCCGGTGGTGTACGAGCGCCACCGCCATCGCTTCGAGTTCAACAACCACTACCGCGATGCGCTCGCCGGCGCGGGGGTGGTGTTCTCGGGGACGTCGCCGAACGGCCGGCTCGTCGAGATCATCGAGCTGAAGGATCACCCGTTCTTCGTCGGCTCGCAGTTCCATCCCGAGTTCCGGTCGCGTCCGGGACGTCCGCATCCGCTCTTCCGAGCGTTCATGGCCGCTGCGACGCGCGAGCTCCCGGTCGACGATCAGACGGTGCTCACCGCCGATGTCGCAGGGGTGCACGCGGAGACGATCAGCAAGGTCTGAGCCGCCCGCAACGCGCGCCCGCGAGTTTCGTTACGCGAAACCCGCCGTGCGGTGCCTCGTTCCACGGTCAACTTGATCGGATACGGAGGCACAAATCGATGACCCGGAATCTCGCCGCACTGGCCATCCCAGCGGCTCTGGTGGTGCTCTCAGGGTGCGGCGTCGCCGCAGTCACGACACGGACGACAACGGTGTCCGACGTCAATGCCAATGCAACCATCGGCGATGCCTCGCCGCATGTGTACCTCGTCCCGCCGCCGGTGCCCACGGCGAAGCCGGTCCCGGCGCCCGTGCCGAGCCCCGACGTCGTCAGGGTGCTCACCGCCGGCGCCACCCAGTACCTCGAGATCGTCTCGCACAGCGGCGTCGTCGTTGCCAAGACCACGATCAACCCCATCGAGGGATGGATGGTCAACGCCGGCCCGGGCGGCGCGTACTGGAGCCAGGGCGGCTCCGAGTACCTGCTGACCACCTCCGGCGCGGTGCGCAGGCTCGGGCCGGTGCCCGGCGATTCGAACGGCGTCGTCATCGCACCGGACGGCACCTCGTACGCGTACGCGACCACCGACCAGTCCAACGCCGGGAACCTCAACCGGATCGTGGTGGTGCACCCCGGTGGCTCGACGACGGTCATCGCCGACCGCTTCAACAACCCGAACGTTCCGTCCACGAACGCGCCAGCGGCCTGGGACTACTACCTCATCAGCTGGACGTCCTCGGGCATCGCGTTCGCCCGGGTGCCCACCGGTGGCTGCGGCTGCGGATCGTTCGACATGCAGATGCAGTCGGCGTACTCGGCGACCATCAACCCGGTCACCGAGGTGGTCACGCCCCTGACCGCCAGTGGGTCGTGCCCGCTCAGCGCCGTCGGGCCCGGCACGCAGACCGCGTGCTTCGCCGGTGACTCCAACGGCAACACCGTCGGCCTCCACATCACCAGCGGCGGCGTGCTTCGCCACAACTTCGCGATGTCGGGCGCCAACGTCGGCGGTGACGCGGTCTTCAACCCGGCCGGCACCGAGCTCGCGTACGTGACGGTCCCCTCCGCGGAGGCCGTCTGCCAGGCGACCTGGAACGCCACCCTGCGCGTGCTCAACCTCGCCAGCGGCGCGGCGGTCACCCGGACCCTCGGCCAGTTCTCGCCCGCGGTGTGGGGCGCCGACGGTCTCCTCTACGGCTCCATCGAGAACGACAGCCTGACAGGGGCTTCGCTGGTCGCCGTCAACACCGTGACCCTCGCGGTCACGCAGATCGCCCCGTCGATCACCGGCCAGCAATTCGTCGGGATCATGTAGCGGGGTACGCTGCTGGCGATGAGCACGGCAGCGCGTGGCGTCCCGGCGGCGGAGCGGATGATCCGCGGCAGGAACCGCGGCCTCGAGTTGCTTCGCGCAACCGAGGCCGCTGCGCTGTCCGTGGGTCGGTGGCTGGGACGCGGTGACAAGGCCGGTACCCGCGACGCCGGCCACATGGTCATGGAGGAGGCGCTCGAGGG
>JBAQGL010000036.1:0-5133 GCA_049287785.1 Candidatus Dormiibacterota bacterium
GTTGGAGGGTGCCCCCTCTTTGGGAAGCGCCATCCGACGCGCACGAGGAATTCATCACCCTTCGCGGCACCTCGCGAGGCTTCCCCGCATACAAACGCCCCTGGCGACAATTGGTCCTGTTCTAGCCAATCCGGCGCGTGGGCCATACTCGGGCAGATGGCGATGCCTTCCGTGTCCGAGCGCTTCGACCTCGTCGTCGACGACAGGGCTCGGGGGTGGCTCGATGAGCACCCGGAGGCCTCGCGCCTGTTCATCGCTTTCAAATCGTCGCGGGCCTGCTGTACAGGCGTCCGAGTCTGTGATGTCCGGATTCGTGTCGACGTCGCTCAAGAACGACCTCGGAGGGGCAGCGCGTCCTGGTGCCTGGTCGGCCACGTTCAAGGCCGCGAGCTGTTCGTCGATTCTCGTCTCATCGAGCTGATGCCGCGGCAGATTCCGCTCACCGGTCGCGGCATCGGCCCATTCCAGCACCTCGATCTTGACTTCACCGGCGAGCAATGGGCGGCGATCCTCTACCCCATCTGATACGCGGTCGGGCAGTGGCAGGGGTACTTACCCAACCTCTAACATGTCGGTCACGGGGGCCGCTCAGCCAGGACACCGATGGTCACAGCCATCCGGCGCGGGGTGCAAGATCATTGGGAAGGTTGGGTTGTGAGCGCGTCGGCACCCGCAGCGCGTCAGCACGAGGTGGTCGATCATGGGCGATGGCGAGATCCTTGAATGCCCGGAGTGCAGGTCAAACGAAGTGCTCGTGCACAAACCCAGCGCCACCGCACTCGGCGCCACAACACGAACGGTCGTCTCGGGGTACGAGTGTGTCGAGTGTGGTCGCCACTGGTCTCCTGACGTCGAGTTGACGGGCAAGGCTCTCCGACCGATAAGGCGCTATTCCTGATCGTCGGCCTGATCGCCTGATCCGTGGGGCGCGACGCTTCCGGCCGCTGAGATGCCCAGGGGCTTGGGATCTCTACTGCGGTTGCGGGGTGATGCGGATGTACGGCTTGGGCGATCTGTACCCGGGAAAAATCCGCTGCGCTTCATCGTCCGACACAGAGCCGGCGATGATCACGTCATCACCCTGCTTCCAGTTCACCGGGGTCGAAACACGGTGCTTGGCAGTCAGTTGCAGCGAATCGATCACCCGAAGGACTTCGTCGAAATTGCGTCCGGTGGTCATCGGGTATACGAGGATGAGCTTTATCTTCTTGTCCGGGCCCACAACGAACACGTTGCGCACGGTCTGGTTCTCTGCGGGTGTCCGCTGTGCCGGGTCGCCGGACGTACCGGCCGGCAGCATCTCGTAGAGCGTCGACACGTTGAAATCAGCGTCGGCGATGATCGGATAGGTGGGACGAGCCCCCTGAGTCTCCTCGATGTCATCGACCCACTGCTCGTGCTTGCCCATCGGGTCGACAGAGAGCCCGATGACCTTGACGTTGCGGCGGTCGAACTCTGGCTGAATCTTGGCCATATAACCGAGCTCGGTCGTGCAGACGGGCGTGAAGTCTTTGGGGTGCGAGAACAGGACGGCCCATGAATCCCCGATCCAGTCGTGGAAGGCGATCCTGCCCTGGGTGGTGGTCGCCTCGAAGTCCGGGGCTGTACTGCCGATCGACAGAGTCACCGTGATCCTCCCGGTTTCAGGTGGAGGGCGTTTCGACACGCCTATTCATTTGATGAGAGCTCCGCGAGTCCCTGCGCGACCCACGCTTTGAGATCCTCGAAAGCGAAAAAGGGCGCCTCGTCCGCTTCTGCCCTCGACAGCACCTGGTCTGCTGTGGCTCCGGCCTTGAGGCCGGCATAGAGGTAGGCCGTGGCAGACGAGCGCGGGCCGGTGCGACAGGTCACCAATGTCGGCCGTGGCAGCTCGTCGAGCGCCGCAACCTGCCGACGCGCTATGTCCATGTCAAGCGTTCGAGGTGGATCGGACACGACGTTGGCGGACTTCGCCACCGCCGCCTCGACATCCGCGTACGACATGCCTCCCTCCATGGCTGCAAACTCTTCGCCGCAGAGGAAGAGCCACGAGGCGGCATCTGCATCTCGGGCGAAGGCTGCAGGATCCGCAATCAAGCCACGGTTGAAGGTCAGACCGGACGGACCTTGGAAATCACCCATCTCGGCAGTCTATCTTTATTGGCCGGACGGCTTCATGCAGAGGTGACCACGTGATCTTCGAGCAGTACTACCTCGAGTGCCTCTCGCAGGCGTCGTATCTGATCGCCGATGAGACGACCGGTCGCGCGGTGGTGGTTGATCCTCGCCGTGACATCGGCGAGTACCTCGAGTCAGCGGAGACACACGGCGTGACGATCGAGTTGGTCATCGAAACGCACTTTCACGCAGACTTTCTCTCCGGCCACCTGGAGATGGCCGCGGCAACGGGCGCCGAGATTGCCTTCGGGGAGAGCGCGAAGCCCGAGTTCTCAGCGCGTTCGCTGCGGGATGGCGAGCGTATCTCGCTTGGGGAGGTGACCCTCGAGATACGGGAAACGCCGGGACACACACCCGAGTCGATCAGCATCGTCGTCTACGAGCACCCTGACGACCCCGTCCCCTACGGCGTTCTCACCGGCGACACGCTCTTCATCGGCGACGTCGGGCGCCCCGACCTGCTCTCCTCCCGGGGATCCACCTCGGATGAGCTCGCGACCTTGCTGCACGACTCGCTGCGCGACAAGCTCATGACGCTGCCCGATGCGACCCGTCTGTTCCCGGGACATGGCGCCGGCTCGGCGTGTGGCAAGAACCTCTCCAGCGAGCTGTCATCCACCATCGGCGAGCAGCGTGCGGGGAACTACGCGCTGCAGCCGATGTCGCGCGAAGAGTTCGTTCACGTCGTGACTGAGGGGCAGGCTGCTGCACCTGACTACTTCGCGTACGACGCTGCTCGAAACCGCGAGGACCACGAGCTCCTCAGCGAGCACGAGCGCCCCGCTCCGATGTCAATCGAGACCGCCCGCGATCATGCGCGCCGAGGTGCCGTGCTCCTCGACACCCGCGACCCCGGGGAGTTCGCGTCCGGCAGCCTGATCGGGTCGGTGAACGTTGGCCTGGAAGGTCGCTTTGCCCAATATGTCGGCAGCGTGGTCCACCCAGACGAGCAGGTCGTGCTGCTCGTCGAACCCGGGACCGAGCTCGAGGCCAAGGTCCGGCTCGGACGTATCGGCTATGACCACATCGTGGGCTATGTCGAGAATCTGTACGAGGTGTTCCAGGAGCACCCCGAAGTCGCCCGGTCGGCGTCCCGTCTCACGGTCGGAGCCTTCGAAGAACGGCGGCGAACCATCTCCGACTTGCAAATAGTCGATGTCCGCAATCCGAGCGAGACGGACGAAGGGTCAATACCTGGGGCGCACTTCCTCCCCATGCCGAGACTGCGTGATGGGATTCAGACTCTCGATCCATCCAGGCCCACCGTCGTATTTTGTGCGGGCGGATACCGCTCGTCGATTGCGGCGAGCCTGCTTCGCTGCGCAGGCTTTGGAGACGTGTCCGACATCATTGGCGGATACCACGCCTGGCACAGCGCACAGACGCGCCAAGCCGCCATTCCCTGACCGAGCGCCGCCTCCTAGCCTGGCGAAGATGTAACGAACTCGCAACGACGGATCGGCGTCGTGTGATCACGGCGGCTGTTCCGCCTAGCTTGTGGGCTGTCGCAAAAAGCAACCCTGTCGCGAGGCAGGCGACGCAAAGCCACGGGGCTCTGGATCACGCAACCAAAGTCAGCCGGGCTGCCGAAGCTCCTACTTCTGTGCGCTCACAGATGGCTGGCGAACGGCGCCCGGGTAGGAGACACAGATATGCAGCGGACAGTCGCTCGCTCCGGAAGCCGTCCCCCGCTTGCCTTGGGATGGATCGTCGTCATCGCTGCAGTGGCCCTTGGTTGGTCCATCGTCGGGCCGGGCACCGCGACTCTTGCATCCACCAAGAATTCGCCCTTTCCGATGGCCGGCACCGTGCTACCGAGATTCGCACCCGTCTACATGGGAACCAAATGGACCATGACCCAGACGGAGGCCGTGACCATTGCCCAGGAGTTCGACGTCATCGCCGCACAGGCCAGTGTGTTTCCCAAATACGTCGCGGCGATGAAGGTCGCCAACCCAAACTTGCGGATCGTCGCCTACATCAACGGCACCTTCGACCTTTCGAGCAGTGGCACCTCATATCCCGCGTCGTGGTATGAGACGAGCTCTGCTGGGGCTCGGATCCGCTCAGCGTTCGGCAACTACCTCCTGGATCCCGGCCTTGCGAGTTGGGAGCAGGCGGTTGCAGCACAGTGCACCGCGGCGATCACCAGATCGCACTACGACGGATGCTTCGTCGATACCCTTGGCACCGCCCCGCTGGACGCCGGGTACGTCACCGGACTGCCGATGAACCCGTCAACACACGCGACCTGGTCAGCCGCGGACTGGTTGACAGCGACGGCGGCGATCGCCGCGGCAGTCCAGAGCGCCAATCCCGGCGCGATCGTCATCGCCAACGGCCTCGCCAACGGCGCCAAGTACTTCTCGACGTCAGGCGCAACCTCCGCGCTGCTTGGGCCGACCGCTGCCGCCATGGCAGAGCTCTGGCTCCGCGCGCCCGGCGCGGGCGTCACCCAGTTCCCATCGTTGACCAAGTGGCAAGCGAACGTGGACATGCTGGTCGACGCTGAATCCCATGGACAATCGGTGCTCACGACCACCAAGCTGTGGGTGACTGCAACGGCTGCCCAGCAGGCGCAGTGGCACAAGTTCGCGCTCGCGTCGTTCCTGCTCGGAGCCGACGGCCTCTCGTACTTCTCCTTCCTCGAGAATCACACGAACACTGGGCTAGTTCAGGACTATGCCTGGGACCACGTGAACATCGGTGCTCCGCTGGGCCCATACACGCAGAACGGCAGCATCTTCGAGCGATCGTTCACCAACGGGATCGTCGCGGTGAACCCAACAACCACCGCCGCGACCATCACGTTCGGCAGCACGTACACGAACCTCGACGGGACGGAGGTCACGTCTGAGACTCTGGCGCCCGACACCGGGGACGTGTTCCTTATCGGGTGACCTCAGGTCGGGTTGCCGCGCCTCGCGCGTCCGTGGCAGCCCGCCAAGCCGCAGTTCCCCTCGCGCGACCTGGTTC
>JBAQGL010000037.1:0-15917 GCA_049287785.1 Candidatus Dormiibacterota bacterium
GCTGAGCGGCGGCGAGCGAGCCCTGACAGCGCTCGCCGTGGTCCTGGCGCTGCAGCAGGTGAACCCGAGCCCGTTCTACGTCTTCGACGAGGTGGATGCGGCACTCGACGACAGCAACGTGCTCCGCTTCACCAGGCTGCTCCGCCGGCTCGGCGCCACGCAGCAGTTTCTCGTGGTCACCCACAACCACATCACCATGGCCGCGGCCGACGCGCTCTGGGGGGTGACCATCGATGCCGACGGCATCAGCTCGGTGCTCGGGGTCCGGTTCGACGAGGCGGAGGTCGTCGCCTCGCCGACCGCGGCCCTGCGCAGGGTGGCCGGGTGAGCGCCGACGAGGTTGTCGCCCCGGTACGGCGGAGCGCCTGGTGGCGACGGGTGTCCGGCCGCATGGACAAGGCGTCGACCGCATTCAGCGCCGAGATGCACGGCCTTGCGGCACCCGGACGGAAGCTCGACGACGCCTTCTTCGATGAGTTGACCGAGGTCCTCATCGCCGCGGACTGCGGGGTCGAGCTCTCGGAACGGCTCGCCGCCGCCCTGCGCCACCGGGTCCGGGGGGGGAAGCTCGCCGACGGCGCCGCGGCGATCGCGGCCCTCAAGGCGGAGATCCTCGCGGTCATGAACGCCTACGACCGGTCGCTCAACCTCGGAGCGGTGCCCAGCGTGGTCCTCGTGGTCGGCGTCAATGGAAGCGGCAAGACCACCACGATCGGCAAGCTTGCGTACCGCCTTCGCGAGGAGGGCCGAACTTCGCTGATCGCCGCGGCCGACACATATCGAGCTGCCGCAATCGACCAGATGCGGGTCTGGGCAGATCGCGCGGGGACCGACGTGGTCGCGCATCAGCCCGGAGCCGACCCGGGCGCCGTGGTGTTCGACGCCATCCAGGCAGCCGAGGCCCGTCGAATCGACGTGGTCCTCGTCGATACTGCGGGACGCCTGCACACCAAGGTCAACCTCATGGCGGAGCTGGGCAAGATTCGTCGCGTGGTGGAACGGCTGATCCCCGAGGCACCGCACGAGGTGCTCCTCGTCGTCGACGCGACCACCGGGATGAACGCGATGCAGCAGGCTCTCGCGTTCCACGAGACCACCAGGTTGACCGGCCTCGTCATCACCAAGCTCGACGGGAGCGCGCGGGGCGGGACGCTCCTGGCGGTCGAGGAGCAGCTACGGGTCCCGGTCAAGCTCGTCGGCCTCGGCGAGGATCTTGACGATCTCAACGTTTTCGATCCTGCCGCCTACCTGGACGCGCTCTTCGGGTCAACCGCCTGACCGGCTGCCCTTGACAAGGTGGTGAGTACTCACTACCATGTGGCTCGTGACCACAACGCCGACCACCACCGAACGTCTCACCGCTCCCGAACGCCGGGAGCAGATCCTCGAGGCCGCGGTCACGGTCTTCGCCGAGCGTGGCTATGAGGGCGCCTCAACCGACGTGATCGCGCGCATGGCCGGCATCTCCCAGCCGTACCTGTTCCGGCTCTTTGGCACCAAGCGCGACCTGATCATCGCGACCATCAAGCGCTGCTTCGAGGACACGCAGGAGCTGTTCCAACGGGCGGCAAAGGGCCTCGAGGGCGAGGCGGTGCTGCAGGCGATGGGGGAGGCGTACATCGAGGAGATCCGGCGCAGCCCGCTGAAACTGCGCGCGCAATTGCAGTCGTACGCGGCGTGCGACGACCCGGCGATCCGCGTCGTCGTCGCCGATGGGTTCGGCGAGCTGGTGCGGCTCGCGGAACGCCTGACGGGGCTCGACTCGACGCGGCTGAGCGCCTTCTTCGCCCAGGGGATGCTCCTCAACGTGCTCGCGATGATGGGCCAGATGGACGCACCCCAGGACTGGGCGATCCGCCTGATCGAAGGCTGCGCGATGAACCAGAAGTTGGGTCTCTGAGCGGACCCGCATTTTTTTTGACCTTCAAAGTAAGTGAGTAATCACTAGAACCGGCAAAAACCATCAGGATCACGGAGGAACGGCATCATGGCTCGACGGTCCCAGGTCATCTGGACATTCGCGATCACCTCGATCGCGCTGTTCATGGTCACCCTCGACAACTTGGTCGTGACCACCGCCTTGCCGGTGATCCGTCACGACCTCCACGCAAATCTCCAGCAGCTGGAGTGGACCATCAACGCGTACACCCTGACGTTTGCGGTCCTCCTGCTCACCGGTGCCGCGCTCGGTGACCGTTTCGGCCGGCGCCGCATCTTCTCCATCGGCCTCGCGATCTTCACCCTCGGCTCTGCAGGCTCCGCGCTCGCCACGAGCCCGACGATGCTGATCATCGCGCGTGCGGTGCAGGGTGCCGGAGCAGCGATGGTGACACCATTGACACTAACCATCCTGAGCGCGGCGGTCCCGGCCAACCGCCGCGGTGTTGCACTCGGTGCATGGGGAGGTATCGGTGGTCTCGCCGTCGCGGTCGGGCCGATCGTCGGTGGCGCCATCGTTCAGGGCATCTCGTGGCACTGGATCTTCTGGGTGAACGTGCCGATCGGCCTCCTCCTCGCGCCCCTGGCCCGGGTTCGTCTGAGTGAGACCCTCGGTGCCGACAACCACCTCGATCTCGGTGGCCTGGTGATCGCCAGCGCCGGTTTGTTCGCGATCGTCTGGGGCCTGGTGCGTGCCAACCAGCAGGGTTGGACGAGCCCCGAGATCCTCGGCACGCTCGGCGTCGGTCTTGCCCTGATGGTCGCGTTTGTCGCCTGGGAGCTCCGTTCCAAGGCGCCGATGCTGCCGATTCGCTACTTCCGCAACCGGACCTTCAGCGGCGCCAACATCGCATCGCTGTTCATGTTCTTCGGGATGTTCGGCAGCGTCTTCCTGCTCGCCCAGTTCTTCCAGACCGTGCAAGGGCTTTCTCCGCTCTCCGCGGGCCTGCGCATCCTTCCCTGGACGGCGATGCCGATCATCGTGGCACCGACTGCGGGTGCGCTCTCGGATCGGATCAACGGCCGTACCCTGATGGCCATCGGGCTGGCGCTCCAGGCCACCGGGTTGATCTGGATCGGCCTCGTGGTGACGCCGACCGTCGCCTACTCCGCCTTCATCATCCCGTTCATCCTCAGCGGCGTCGGCATGGGCATGTTCTTCGCGCCGGTTGCGAACGTCGTGCTCAGCTCGGTGAGCGCCCGCGAGGAGGGCAAGGCGTCGGGGGCCAACAACGCGATTCGTGAGCTGGGCGGCGTCCTCGGGGTCACCGTGCTCGCGTCGATCTTCGCGCACTGGGGCGGGTACGTCTCGGGAGCGACCTTCGTGGCCGGACTCACGCCGGCCGTCATCGTCGGCGGCGTGGTCGTCGCCGTGGGCGCGGTCGCGGCAGCGTTGATCCCGGCCCGCAACCGGCTGGCGTCAACCGAGACGGCCACCTCTGTCACCCAGGGGGTCGCCGCCTAGAACGATCCCTCACGAGCCGGCGGCTGGACGCTCGGTGGCGATGCGCCACCAGCTCCGGGCGCCGGCTCTTTCGCGCCCAACGGTCAATTCGGGCCGATCGTGTAGCATGTCAAGGTCTTGCCCTTGACAGATCGATCCAATCCCGAGCCACTGACGTCGCGGGCGTCGCAGGAGCGGCTGCTCGACGTCTACGGTGCCCTGCTCACCGACCACCAGCGCGAGGCCTGCCGGCTCCACCTCCATGAGGACTGGTCGTTCACGGAGCTCGCCGAGCATTTCGCGTGCACTCGGAGCGGCGCCCATGACCTCGTCCGCCGCGCGCTCGCTCAGCTCGATCACTTCGAGGACCGTCTCGGACATGCTGCTGAGCTCGACCGTCGCGATCGCCTCGAGGCCGGCCTGCGCGCCCGCCTGACCAGCCACCCAGTGAGCGCCTGACCATGTTTGAAGCCCTGAGCGATCGGCTCGCCACAGCGCTGCGCCGCTTCTCCGGACGCGGCCGTCTGACCAAGGAGGACGTCGAGGTCGGGTTGCGCGAGGTCCGCGTCGCCCTCCTCGAAGCCGACGTCAACTTCCGAGTGGCGCGCGCCTTCGTCGACCGGATTCGCGAACGCGCGGTCGGCAGCGACGTGCTCGAGTCGCTGACGCCCGGGCAGCAGATCGTGAAGATCGTCAACGACGAGCTCGTCGCCCTGCTCGGCGGTGAGCAGCGCAAGATCCAGTACCAGTCGCATCCCCCGACGGTGATCATGCTGGTCGGGCTCCAGGGCTCGGGCAAGACCACGACCGCAGCAAAGCTCGGTCTGGCGATCCGGCGCGACGGCCACCGGCCGATGCTGGTCGCAGCCGACATCACGCGCCCGGCGGCGGTGCAACAGCTCCAGAAGCTGGGGCTGGACAACCAGATCCCGGTGACCGTCCCGGATGGGAAGTCCAAGGTTGCGCAACTCGCCGCGCGCGGTGTCGCGGAAGCGACCAGGCTCAACTGCGACGTGGTCATCATCGACACCGCCGGCCGGCTGCAGATCGACGAGCCACTGCTCGACGAGCTGCGTGACATCCGCAAGGCAACGACCGTTCACGAGGTGATCCTCGCCGTCGACGCCATGACCGGCCAGGAGGCGGTGAACGTCGCCAAAGGTTTCGATGACGCGGTCGGCGTCGACGGCGTGATCCTCACCAAGCTCGACGGCGATGCGCGCGGCGGTGCTGCGCTCTCCATGCGCGAGACCATCGGCAAGCCGATCATGTACACCGGCATCGGGGAGAAGGTCTCCGACCTCGAGCCGTTCGCACCGGACCGGATGGCGTCGCGAATCCTCGGCATGGGCGATGTGCTCACGCTCGTCGAGCGGGCGCAGGAACAGTTCGATCAGAGGAAGGCCGAGGAGATGGTCGAGCGTTCATTCGCCGGCCGTCTCACCATGGACGACTGGCTCGCGCAGCTTCGCCAGCTGCGCGGGATGGGCTCGCTCGAAGGCGTGCTCGGCATGCTGCCCGGCGGCCGCAAACTCGTGCAGCAGGCAGGAGCGGCGATGCCGTCGGAGGACGACCTCGGACGGATGGAAGCGATCGTGCTCTCGATGACGATCTACGAGCGCCGCCATCCCGAGGTCATCAAGGGCTCACGACGCAAGCGCATTGCGATGGGCAGCGGCACCACGATCGCCGATGTCAACCGCCTGCTCAAGGGTTTCGAGCAGATGCAGAGCATGTTCAAGAGCCTCGGCGGTGGGAAGAGCACCAAGGGTGTTCGCGGCAAGGCTCGAATGCTCAAACAACTCAAGAACATCGATCCAACCCAACTCGGACAAGCAGGATTCTAAAGGAGCACGACATTGGTCAAGATCAGGTTGAAGCGAATGGGCACCACCAAACGCCCGGTGTACCGGCTGGTGGTTGCGGATTCGCGCAGCCCACGCGACGGCAGGTTCATCGAGTCGATCGGCTTCTACGATCCGCTGCCAAACCCGGCGGTGGTAAGCATCGACGCGGATCGCGTGCAGCTGTGGTTGCGCCGGGGTGCGCGTCCCAGTGACAGCGCGCGCCAACTCCTTGTGAAGGAAGGCATTCTCGCCGCGCGTCCATTCAAGATCACGCCCCGACCCGAGCCCGCCGAACCCGAGAAGGCGCCCGCCGCTGCAGCCGTTGCTGTGGCCGAGGCACCGACCGAAACCCCGGCGGAAGCAGCAGTCGACGTCACCGTCGACGAGCCGGTCGTTGAAGAAGCCGCTGCCGATGAGCCGGTTGCCAATGAGCCTGCTGCCGAAGCGGCGGACGAGCCCGTTTCGGGTGCTGCCCCTGCCGCCGACGACGCAGCTGAGCCAGCCTCGGAATGACCGATTACGCCGACCTGACGAAGTTCATCGCCGAACGCATCGTGTCGAATCCTTCGGCGGTCACCGTCGAGGCGCGACCTCGCGGACGCAGCACCATCGTCACGTTGCAGGTGGCTGAAGAGGACATGGGGAAGCTCATTGGCAAGACGGGACGCAACATCGAAGCCGTCCGTGCGGTGGTTCGCGCTGCGGGCCTGCGTCATCACCAGCGGGTCCAGGTGGAGCTGAAAGACCTGCGATGACCACCGGCCGCCCGCTCGCACCCGCCAAGCTGCGCGCCGCGCAGATCCTTCGCGCGCACGGCGTGCGTGGCGAGGTGCGCGCCGAAGCCATCGGCGGCGATCCGAGCCGTTTCGCCCCCGGCACCAAGCTCGAGACCGAAGATGGCGTGCGATCGCTCACGGTGCGGACCGCGCGTCCGGGCCCCGGAAACGTCGTGCTCCTCGGGTTCGACGAGATCACGTCGCCGAATGACGCCGCATTGCTGCGGGGTGTCTATCTCTGCGTCGACGTCGATGCGGCCCGACCGCTCTCCGACGGCGAGTGGTTCGTCTGGCAACTGGTGGGCCTCCGCGTTCTCGACACTGACGGTACCGACGTCGGTCTCGTCGATGATGTCGAAGCGGGTGTCGGCAACGACGTGCTGGTCATCCGCAACGGCGACATCGTGCACCGGCTGCCGATGGCACGCGATTACGTGACTGCAGTCGACGTCGCCGGCGGCACGGTGACGGTCGCGCCGTGGACCGAGGAAACGGTGTGATGCGCTTCCACGTGCTCACCATCTTCCCCGAGGTGTTTCCGGGCCCGCTCGGCATCGGTGTGGTCGGGCGAGCGATTGCCGCCGGTGACGTCGAGCTGTCGGTGCACGACCTGCGCACGTACACCGAGGGCAGGCACCGCCAGGTGGACGACGTGCCGTTCGGCGGCGGTGCGGGCATGGTGTTCAAGCCGGAACCGGTGATCCGCGCAGTGCGCGCACTGCGCGAGACCGAGCCCGATCTGCGCTGCATCCTGCTCTCCCCGCAGGGCCGTCAATTCGACCAGAGCGTTGCGCACGAGCTCGCGGAGGAGCGCGCCGTCCTGCTCGTCTGCGGCCGGTACCAGGGTGTCGACCAGCGTGCGCGCGATGAGATCGGCGACGAGCTGTCGGTCGGTGACTACGTGCTCAGCGGTGGCGAGGTTGCCGCGATGGCGGTGATCGAGGCAACCGCCCGTCTCGTCCCCGGCGTGGTCGGTTCTCCCGAGTCGCTGGGCGAGGAGACGTTTTCCGAGGGTGCCGGCGGCGGTTTCGAGGCACCGCTCTACACACGCCCCGCTGATTTCGAGGGATGCTCGGTTCCCGCCGTCCTGCGCGAGGGCAACCATGCGGCCATCGCCGCGTGGCGTCGCAACGAAGGGACACAACGGACCGGGCTGCGTCGCCCCGATCTGATACGGTCTGCCCCAAGGCCCGGAGGAACAACGTGAATGTCATCGATCTGCTCAAGCGCGAGCAGGAAAAACCGCAAGTCCCCATCCTGCGTTCAGGCGACACCGTGCGCGTGCACGTCAAGGTCGTTGAAGGCACACGCGAGCGCGTCCAGGTTTTCGAGGGCGTTGTGATCGCGCTGAAGGGCAAGGTCGGTCTCGCGACCAGCTTCACCGTGCGTCGCATCGCCCACGGTGTTGGCGTCGAGCGCACCTTCCTCGTGCACGCTCCGCGCATCGACAAGATCGAGGTGCTGCGCCACGGCCAGGTGCGCCGGGCAAAGCTCTTCTACCTGCGCGAGAAGGTCGGCCGGCATGCCCGTATCCGTGAGCGACGTCAGCCGATCGGCGGCTCTGAGATGACCCTGCTACGCGCCGAGCCCGAGGCGGTCCCCGAGACCGATGTCGAACCGGAGGAGTTGCTCGACGCCGCCGACGAGCAGGATCTCGACGGCACCGACGCCACCGACGTGACTGCCGAGGCAGACGAGCCCGAGGGTGCGGCCGCAGCCTCGGAGAGCGACGGCGGAGCGTAGCCGGGGGTCGCGAACCCTCGAGCAACTTCCTCCGGGCCGGCCACTCAAGGACCGTGTTGGCCACGCGGGCGAGGTTGCCGCGCTTGCCTACCTCAAGGAACAGGGCTTCCGCATCCTCGCGCGCGACTGGCGCAGCCGCCTGGGGCAGATCGACATCGTCGCGGAGGACGGGGACACGCTGGTGCTCATCGAGGTGAAGGCGCGCCGGGGGACTGCGTTCGGCACGCCTGAAGAGGCGGTGGACGAGCGCAAGCAACGCAAGCTGCGCATGCTCCTCGAGCTCTACCGCGCGCAGACGCATCGGCAGAAGCAGCCATGCCGCATCGACGTGATCGGCCTGCTCATGGACAGCGCGATGACGGTCACGAAGACCGAGCACATCCGGGACGCGGTTCAGGGAGACTGATCGCGCAAAACCGCTGACGCAGCGACGCTCGATCGCCTATGCTCCGGGCCGAGATCCCGTGCCAGCTCACAGGTACGGATCGTTGGGGAGACGAGGCCATCACACCGCAGGGGTGCCCGAGCACTCAGGTCTACTGCGTGTACATCCATGCAACCCCCGAGGCTGTCTGGGACGCCATCGTGAACCCGGATCTCAACGGGCGATACGGGTACGGGGTGCGTTGCGCGTACGACCTTCGACCCGACAGCGCATTCATGGGATTTCCCAGCGACGAGATGCGGCGGTTGGGAGTGCCGAACGCAGTCGCTGACGGCGTCGTCGTCGAGGTTGAGCGGCCCCGGAGGTTCGTGCACACCTGGCGGATGCTGCTCAGCCCCGAACTGGCGAATGAGGGGTTCACCCGGGTCACGTGGGAGATCGATGGGGGCAGATTCGGCGTGACCCGGCTGACCCTCATGCACGAACTCGAGGGTGCTCCGAACGTCGCTCTCCTGTTGTCGGGTGCCATGGAGGACGAGGGGGGAGGCGGTGGCTGGAACTGGGTACTCTGCGCACTGAAGACCTTCGTTGAGACGGGCAAGACGATCGGCCCGGGAGTCGCCCCCCAGATCTGAAGTCCTGACCAGCTCATGCCCGCTGGCGGCGCGCCGCCGTCTTGCGTCCTCGCGATACGCCCGCAAGGCGAGCGAAGAGATCGCGGATCTCCTCGACACTGAGCTGCAACGTGGCATCGCCCACCTGGAACTCGAACTCCTGCAGTCTCGGACCCAGCGAGGACCATGGTCGTGCAAAGGTCATCAACTTCTGTGATCTGGCGATCTCGGCAACCCGCTCGCGGAACGTCTCGAGATCCACGGAGAAACGCACGTGCATCAACGTGCTCTGCACCGGATCGGGAAGCACCTCGACGCCCGGGACGTCCCGAACGGCATCGGCGATCGCGACACAGTGGCGGTAGTACGCGGGCATCCTCGGGAGGCGCAGACGCAGCGCCGCGAGCGCTGATGCGGCGTACGGCCACATCCCGAACAGCCGGCCGCCATGACGGGTTCGCCAGACCGAGAGCTCCTCGATCACGTCCGCGTCCCCGGCGACGCAGCACCCGGCAATGCCGCCGAGTCCTTTGTAAAAGGAGACATACACCGTGTCGAAGAGGCCGGCGATATCAGCCAGCGACTTGCGATGCTTGGCCTTGTAGAAGGGGCTCGCGTCCCAGAGCCTCGCCCCGTCCATGTGGACCGCCGCGCCTCTGTCCCTCGCCCAGGCGACCTCGGCGGCAAGCTCGCCCCAGGAGGGGAGCGTGCCCCCGAGGGCCCGCTGCGGCAACTCGATGATGAGCGCCGCGATCGGCTCGTGCACCTGCGCCAGGCTCGCCAAAGAGAGGGGCTCTGCGAGAGGTCCGACGGGGACGCCGAACAGGCCATGCAGATGCTGGTACCCGCGTTCCTCGTTGGTCTCCATGTGGCAGGCGGGATGGAACGCAACGCTGCGTGTAGAGCGTCGATCCGCATGGACGCGCAGGGTCGCCTGCTGCGCCATCGTCCCGGTGGGGAGGAAGAGCGCCGCCTCCTTGCCCAGCAGCGAGGCGACCTCCTCCTCGAGCTCGGTCGCCGCCCCGCCGACGCCGTAGTAGTCGATCTTGATGCCAGGTGGGATCGTGGCAAGGAGCTCGTCGGCGGAGCGGCGTCCGTGGCCGAGGAGGAATCGCGTACACGACTCCGCGAGCGCCTCGAACTTGGGATCACGTGAGAATGCGGGTGGCACCTTGGCCGGCGCTGAGCGCATCGCCTTCGTGGTGTCGTTTGGCATGCGGCGACCATACGAGACGTGCGCGATGAGGAGTCGCCGCCGGCACCCCGTCGATGCTACACTAGTTTGTGTGATTGCGTTCGCCATCAGTTGTGCGACGAGAGGCCTCGCCGGCGTTCCCGTGACGGTCGAGGCCGACATCGCCAACGGTCTTCCTGCTTTCACGATCGTCGGCCTCACAGATCGAGCGATCCAGGAGGCCCGCGAGCGCGTCAAGCCCGCGATCCGCAACGCGGGGTTCAAGTTTCCCCAGCGTCGCGTGACCGTCAACCTCGCACCTGCCGAGCTGCCCAAGGAGGGGACAGGCTTCGACCTGGCCATCGCGATCGCCGTGCTGCGCGCCGAAGACCCGTCGATACGCCTGGACGGGCTTGCGTTTCTCGGAGAACTCGCCCTCGACGGGTCGGTACGCCCAGTGACCGGCGTCCTCCCGATGGCGAGGTGTCTCGCCGCGGCGGGCATCAGACGCCTCATCGTGCCGGTCGAAAACGCACCCGAAGCAGCCCTGGCCGATGGTCTCGAGGTGCTCGGAGCCTCGTCACTCCAGGCGTGCGTCGAATACCTTCGGGGTGACGGCCCTCTCGTGCCCGGGGTGCGCGACGGCTCGCCCCAATCACTCCCGCCCGAACCCGACCTGGCGGCCGTGCGCGGTCAGGGTCAGGCCAAACGTGCACTCGAGATCGCCGCTGCCGGCGGTCACAACATCTTGATGTCGGGGCCGCCCGGCGCAGGCAAGACGATGATCGCGCGGACGTTCCCCTCGCTGCTCCCTGACCTCAGATCCGACGCGGCGCTCGAGGTCGCGGCCATCTACTCGCTGCGAGGCACGCTTCGTGAGCGTCCGCCGACGACGCTGCGGCCGCCTTTCCGCGCACCGCATCACAGCATCTCGCGAGCGGGTCTGGTGGGCGGCGGCAGCGGTCTCGCGCAGCCCGGCGAGATCAGCCTCGCGCACAGAGGCGTCCTCTTTCTCGATGAGCTCTGCGAGTTCTCACGCCAGCACCTCGAGGCACTCCGCCAGCCGCTCGAAGAGCACTCGGTCACCGTCGCACGGGCTCGCGCGGCGGTCACCTATCCCGCTGACTTCATGCTCATCGGCGCGTCCAACCCATGCCCGTGCGGGCATCTCGGTGACGCGCAGGGGTGTTCCTGCCAGCCGCGGCAGCTCAATGCGTACGGCAGCAAGATCAGCGGACCCATCAAGGACCGCATCGACCTGGTCGTCTCGGTCCCGCGCCAGGAGTACCGCGACATCTTCGACGGCACCGACGAGGAGCCGTCTGCAGCGGTGCGCGGCCGCGTCGAGGCGGCCCGCAACCGTCGTGGAGAGGGCGCCGGGCATGGCAACGCCGCGCTGACTGGACGCGAGATTCTCGCGGCCGCTCGCTCAACCGCCCCCGCACGCAGGCTGCTGGCCTTGTCGGGCGAACGCCTTCACCTCAGTGCGCGCGGCTTCTTTCGGGTCCTTCGCGTCGCCCGCACGATCGCGGACCTGGCGGGTGACGACCGGGTGGGCGAGGATGCGCTCGCCGAAGCGCTGCACTACCGGATCGCGGTGGCCGGATGATCCAACCACGCTGGATCGACCCCGCCTCGGCCGACTGGCCGGCACGCCTCTCGCATCTCGAGGAACCGCCGCGGGGCCTCTGGCACCTCGGGGCTCTCGGAGTGACCACACCGAGCGTCGCAATCGTCGGCTCGCGCCGCGCAACGTTCGCCGGCGTCGAGATCGCCACCTCAATCGCCCGCGAGCTCGGATCGGCCGGCATCCAGGTCGTCAGCGGCATGGCCCTGGGTATCGATGCGGCGGCGCACACAGGTGCCCTCGACGCCGGAGGGTCGACGATTGCGGTGCTCGGTTGCGGGATCGACGTCTGCTATCCGCCCCGGCACACCGGACTTCGTGCACGGATCATCGGAGCCGGCTCGCTGATCACTGAGGAGCCGGCTGGAACGCCGCCCTTCAAGCACAACTTTCCGAAACGCAACCGCATCATCGCGGCACTCGCTCAGGCTGTGGTGGTGGTGGAGGCCACCGAACGCAGCGGCGCGTTGAGCACGGCCCGCTGGGCTGCCGACCTCGGCCGTGAGGTGCTGGCCGTACCCGGATCGATCCGATCGCGCCAGAGCAGTGGCACCAACCTGCTGATACGGGATGGGGTCAGGCCATTTCTCGGCATCGCCGATCTGCTCGAGGCCGTCCCCGAGCTTCGCTCGACCGTTCCGGACGGCGCCTTCGACACCCTGCCGGTCGAGCCGGGCGGAGGGCTCGAGCGTTTCAGCCCACCGCTGCGGGAGATACTGGCACGCATGGGAACACAACCGGTCCACCCGGACCAGGTCGGGTTTGCCCTGGGGCTCTCACCGTCGCTGGTCGCCAGCCGGTTGGGTGCGCTGGAGCTTGCCGGAGCCGTAATGTCCCTGCCCGGAGGCCTCGTGGCCCGTACCGTATAACCGGCGCCAGAGCCCCATAGGAAGTCCAGAAGTGTCACGTCTGATCATCGTCGAGTCGCCCAGCAAGGCGAGAACACTCGCCCGGTTTCTCGGTTCCGAGTACATCGTGCTCGCCTCCATGGGCCACGTCCGCGATCTGCCCAAGTCGAAGATCGGCGTCGACGTCGACGACGGTTTCACCCCGCAGTACGAGCTCATCAAGGGCAAGGAGAAGCAGATCCGCGATCTGCGCGCGGCCGTGAAGAAGGCGTCGTCGACGCTCCTCGCGGCCGACCCCGATCGCGAGGGCGAGGCCATCGCCTGGCATCTGGCCGAGGCGCTCGGACTGAGCGACCCAGACCGGATCGTCTTCCACGAGATCACCAAGCTCGCGGTTGACGCTGCGCTCGCGCATCCGCGAAAGATCGACCGTTCGCTGGTCGCCGCGCAAGAGGCGCGCCGGGTGATCGACCGTCTGGTCGGCTACCGGCTCTCACCATTGCTGTGGCGCAAGGTGCGTGCGGGACTCTCCGCCGGTCGCGTTCAATCCGTCGCGGTTCGGCTGGTCGTCGACCGTGAGACCGAGATCGACGCATTCGTCCCCGTCGAGTCCTGGACCATCGATGCTCTTCTCGCCAAAGATGGCAGCAACCCGTTCAGCGCGCGGCTCGTCGGCCGGCGTGGCGACACCGATGCCGCCGAGCGCGAGAAGCTGGAGCTCAGCACCGAGGCTGAGGCCGCCGAGGTCATCGCCGCGCTCGGGCTCGACGCCAATGGGGCGGTCACAGAGCGGACGCCGGCGTTCGTCGTTCGTTCCATCGAGGTCAAGGAGACCACGCGCCGTCCGCTCCCGCCGCACACCACCAGCACGCTCCAGCAGGACGCGAGCTCACGGTTGCGCATGTCGCCGAAACGCACCATGAGCATCGCCCAGGAGCTGTACGAAGGCGTTGAGCTCGGCAGCGCGGGTTCGACCGGCCTGATCACGTACATGCGCACCGACTCGATCCGGATCAGTGACGCGGCACGTGACGATGCCGCCAAGCACATCACCGCAGCATTCGGGAAGGACTACGTCGGGACCGGCGCCGTGCGGCGCAAGGCCGGCGTCAACGTCCAGGACGCGCACGAGGCGATCCGACCCACCGATGTGAACCGGACACCGGACTCGGTCAGCGCCAACCTGTCTCCCGGGCAGTTGAAGGTGTACGACCTCATCTGGCGCCGCTTCGTCGCGAGTCAGATGAGCCCGGCGAAATACCTGAACACCACGGCGATGATCGACGCGGCCGATTACGTGTTCCGGGCGTCCGGTTCGCTGATCACGTTCGAGGGATTCCAGAAGGTCTGGAAACGTGACGAGGACAAGGACAAGGATTCGACGCTCCCGGCACTCGCCGAGCGCGACGCGCTCAAATGCCTGGAGATCGCCGCCGAGCAGCATTTCACGCAGCCACCGCCGCGATTCACCGAGGCAACCCTGATCAAGGAGCTCGAGGAGCGCGGCATCGGCCGGCCGTCGACGTACGCCGCGACCATCGAGGTGATCCAGGAGCGCCAGTACGTGCGCCAGCTCGAGCGCCGTCTCCACCCGACCGAGCTCGGCAAGACTGTCGACGCGGTCCTCCGGCAGAACTTCCCGGAGATCGTCGACGTCGCCTTCACGGCCGACCTCGAGAAGCGGCTCGACTCGGTGGAGGAGGGCACCCGCGCCTACGAACCGACGGTGCGGGAATGGTACGAACCCTTCGCCGAGACCCTCGAGCGCGCCGAGCGGTCGATGGAGCGTGTCCGCGTCCCGGCACGCGAGACCGGTGAGGAATGCCCCGAGTGCGAGATCGGCCGCTTGGTCGTCCGCGAGGGCAAGTTCGGCGAGTTCGTCGGCTGCTCGCGGTTCCCCGAGTGCAAGTACATCAAGGACCGCAAGAACGCCGAGGCACTGGCGACGGGGGAGATGTGCCCGCGGTGCGGCAAGGCGCTGGTGACCCGCCAGGGGCGGCGCGGACCGTTCGTCGGTTGCTCCGGCTACCCGAGCTGCACCTACATCAAAGACGATCGCGCGCCGGCCGACGGCGAAGCCGAGGGTGCCCCGGCCGAGGAGCTGGGGGCCTGCCCGCAATGCGGCAAACCGCTGCGCCGCCGATCCGGCCGGCGCGGCAGCTTTGTCGGCTGCACCGGGTACCCCGACTGCAAGTACATCCAGCCGGGCGCGCCCGGCGCCCGGGTCGCCGGTCCCGCCCCCGAGCCGACGGGCGAGGACTGTCCCGAATGCAGCAAGCCGCTGGTCACCCGCAAGGGCCGATACGGACCTTTCGTGAGCTGCTCCGGGTATCCCGCCTGCAAGTACCGCCCGCCCAAGGTCGCGCTGGTATGACCGGCGCGCACGCGACGACCGTCGTGGCGGTGCAGCGCAGCGGAACCGTCGCCGTAGCTGGGGACGGCCAGGTGACCGTCGGCGACATCGTGATGAAGGCGCGAGCCTCGAAGGTCCGCCGGCTCTTTCACGGCCAGGTGGTCTGCGGGTTCGCGGGTGCCGTCGCCGATGCGCTGACGCTCTTCGACAAATTCGAGCAGCATCTCGACAAGCACCAGGGCAACCTGGTGCGAGCGGCCATCGGCCTCAGCAAGGAGTGGCGCACCGACAAGTACCTGCGACGCCTGGAGGCGATGCTCATCGTCGCCGACGCCAATCGGATCCTGCTCCTCAGTGGCGACGGGGAAGTGATCGAACCGGACGACGGCGACGGCGTGGTCGCGATCGGCAGCGGCGGGCCCTATGCGCACGCCGCCGCGGCGGCGCTCATGGAGAGCACCGACCTCGGCGCCGAGGAGATCGCCCGGCGCGCGCTGCTCATCGCGGCGCGACTGTGCATCTACACGAACGACAACATCACCGTGGAAACCCTCGAGCTCGCCACGCCGGCGCCGGCGGCGCCGATCCCGGCGTGACCAGCGCCGCGGCCGTCGATCCGAGCCCCACGGAGAGCGAAGCCGCACCCCACGATCTCCTCGAGGCGGTGGCAGGGGAGACGCTCCGCCCTGCCGAGGTGGTGCGCCGGCTCGACGAATACATCATCGGCCAGCACGAGGCGAAGCGCTCGGTGGCCATCGCTCTGCGCAACCGGGTTCGCCGGCGGATGCTCCCCGAGGACATGCGCAACGAGGTGCTGCCCAAGAACATCCTCATGATCGGACCGACCGGCGTCGGCAAGACCGAGATCGCGCGACGGGTGTCGCGGCTGACCGAGTCCCCCTTCATCAAGGTGGAGGCCACCAAGTTCACCGAGGTCGGCTATGTGGGCCGTGACGTCGAGTCGATTCTCCGCGACCTGCTCGAGCAGACCATCACCGAGCTCCACGAGGACCGCGTTGCCGAGGTGGAGCCACGGGCCAGAGCGCTCGCCGACGCCCGTCTCGTCCAGACGTTGCACGAAGCGAACGAGCGTCAGCGCGCGGCGCGGGCGCTTCCCGGCGAGAGCGCGCCGGAACCGGGTCAGGCCTCGGCTGCGGCACGCCGCGGT
>JBAQGL010000038.1:0-3238 GCA_049287785.1 Candidatus Dormiibacterota bacterium
CAGCCCAACTCCGCGGCGCCGCGTAGAGCTCATCGGGGAAGACGCTGATCGCAAACGGGATAGTGATGTTCTTTGCGTTGAAGAAGTCGGCTCTATTCTCCCAATACAGTCGCGCCGAGGATATCCCCGTGTTCGTCAGCCAGTAGAGGGTGATGTTGTCGAGGAGGTCGTCTCGAGTGAGGTCTCCAACGGGTTGTCCCTGAAGGACTTTCTCCACGAGCCCGGGCTGTCCGGTGCCGTCTCCGTGGTCGAGAATGAACGACGCAAGATCGGCAGGAGAGTCCGCTAGGCCGTACAATGTTTGCGGGCGCGTTGCCATGATCTGCGCGTAGGCGGCGTGCTTGGTGTAGAACGTGCGCAACTGCTCGTACGCGCGTGTCTCTTCGGCTGAGAGACCTGACGGCGGCGGGTCGCCGCGCTCGAATCCCGGCACAATATCGAGCGGGGCGGTACCGGGCATGTTGGAGTGGATGCCGAGCAACTCCGGAGCTGCCTGTTCACCCATGGCCTGGGTGACCGCCGCACCCCAATCGCCGCCCTGCGCAACGAACTTGTCGTAGCCCAGACGCTTCATGAGCACGACCCAGGCACGCGCGGTCCTGGAGGGATCCCACCCGGTCGTCGTCGGCTTGCCGGAGAACCCATAGCCCGGGAGCGAAGGGATCACTAGATGGAATGCGTCCTCCGCGCTAGCGTCATGCTGTGTGGGATTGGTGAGCGGCTCGATGATCTTCATCTGCTCGATGATCGAGCCGGGCCATCCGTGCGTCACGATCAGCGGCAGCGCGTCCGGGTGCTGGGATCGAACATGAATGAAATGGATGTCGAGCCCGTCGATCGTTGTCACGAAATGGGGGAGTGCAGTGAGTTTCGCCTCACACTGGCGCCAGTCGTAATCCGTTGCCCAGTAACGGGCGAGGTCTTGCATCACCTCCAGCCGCACACCCTGTGAGTCGTCCGTGACGGTCTCGCGATCGGGCCACCGCGTTGCCGCGATGCGCCGGCGAAGATCAGCGATGTCCTCGTTAGACACCTCGATGTGAAACGGCCTGACTTCCTCGGCGTCGTCGCTATCGATTGTGGCTCGACCGACTCCGGTCGTTTGTGCTTCGACCGACATGTGCACTCCTCATACTCGCCATTGTCCGCAACAGATATATCGACGCTTGAGTCCGTCACCGGCCGGCAGACCGCTGTTGCTCAAGCACATGACTTACGTCCGGAATTCAAACGGCGCGCGGGGGCGCGGTTGTTCGGTGCTCCTCCCGGCCACTAACACGCCCGGCATGCCGCCACCTTCGCGAGGTTGATCGCCCGGAGGCCGGTCGCTCGCATTGTGCGAACTCGCACCAGCACCGAAGTCGACCTCTGTCGCCGTCGACGCTACGCCCCGCGAGCTTGCCAAGTCAAGCGGTTGATCAGTCTCGACGACCAGCCTCGAGAGGCTTAAAGGCAGGTTGACGTGGAGACGCCTCTGAGTGATAGAGGGAGGAGCTAATGTGTCGCCACGCTCAGCACCGCTGACCGGGTAATAGCGACGGGCTTCAAGGACGAGGAGATGCAGCCGTGGATATGAAGCTTGAGGTGGTGGTGGTGCCGGTGTCCGATGTCGACCGCGCCAAGCGTTTCTATCAGTCGCTAGGTTGGCGGCTTGATGCCGACTTCGCCGGCGAAGGTGGCTTTCGGGTGGTGCAGCTGACGCCTCCGGGCTCGTCATGTTCGCTGATCTTTGGCACCGGGGTGACCTCGGCCGTGCCCGGATCTGCTGACGGCCTGCAGCTTGTGGTCACCGATATCGATGCGGCCCGCGCCGAGGTGGCCGCGTGCGGCGTCAACGTGAGCGATGTGTTCCACGACGCGGGGGGAGTCTTCCACCACGCAGGAACTGTCGGACGGGCGCTTGGCCCGGCGCCGGAACACAAGAGCTACGGCTCGTTTGCATCGTTCAACGATCCCGACGGCAACAGCTGGTTTATCCAAGAGGTCACCTCGCGCCGTCCGGGGCGGTAGGCACGGACAGAGGTTGCTTGTGACTAGCCAACGCGACAGCAGGAGCGACTCACCAAGCCCAGTTGGTTTCTTGACATAGGCGGAGGTATACCTGTGGCTACGACGTACAATTCCGCGGCTGATCTGGCCGCGGCCCTTCGACGGGCGGCGGACGCGCATGGCCGCCATGAAGCGGAGATCGGGCATCCGGACCCGGATTGGCCAGACTGGTACGCGGAGTACATGGTGAAGGAGCAGGTAGGGGGCTCCAGCGAGGGTAGCCCGGCAGCGCGAACGTGAGCATCTATGACGTCATTGTCATAGGCGGCGGTTCGCCGGGCGAGCACTGTGCGGGCGAGCTGGCGGACGGCGGCCTTCGGGTTGCGCTTGTAGAGCGAGCTCTGGTGGGTGGCGAGTGCTCGTATTGGGCGTGCATCCCGTCCAAGACGCTGCTGCGCCCCGGGGAGGCGGTTCACGAGGCGCGCGAAGCGGCGGCAAGTGCCGAGGTTGACGTTGCCGCGGCGCTCGCGTGGCGCGATTACATGGTTTCCGACTACTCCGATGCCGGCCAGGAGCGCTGGCTGGCGTCCAAGGGCATCGGGCTGCTGCGCGGTAGTGGCCGGCTTGCAGGAGTAGGCGTTGTCGAAGTGGATGGCGTGAGCTATACCGCCGACCACATCGTGCTGGCGACTGGATCGGATCCGATCACTCCACCGATCCCGGGCTTGTCGGAGTTGCAGGGCGTCTGGACCAACCGCGGAGTGACCGGCATGAAGACCGTCCCTCGCCGTCTACTCGTGCTCGGCGGCGGGCCGGTCGGCGTCGAGATGGCTCAGGCGGTGCGACGCCTCGGCGGCGAGGTCGCCCTCGTCGAGGGAGCCGCACATGTGCTGGCACGCGAGCCCGCGCCGCTGGGTGAAGCGCTCGGCGAAGTGTTGCGCAGCGATGGTGTCGAGCTGATATTGGGTGTCAAAGTCACGGCGGCGCGGCGCGACGGCGACAACTACGTCCTGACGCTCGACGACGGCCGCGAGTTGCGTGGCGACGAACTGCTCATCGCCACGGGCAGACGTCCGCGATCGGAAGGAATCGGCCTCGACACGGTTGGTATCCAGGCCGACGCGCACGGCAGCATCCCGGTCGACGCCCAGTTGCGTGCCGGGGAGCGGCTGTGGGCAATCGGTGACGTGACTGGCATTCGGCTGCTGACCCATGTGGGTAAGTACCAGGGCGAGGTCGTCGCTGCCAA
>JBAQGL010000039.1:0-3825 GCA_049287785.1 Candidatus Dormiibacterota bacterium
CAGCCGGGGTTAACACCCCGGCGAGAGCGAGCGGCGGGACGGCGAAGGCGTCCCGACCGCGTCCCTGCCGCAGCTCACGCCCTTCCCTCTCTCAGCTCTAGGCGGCGACGCGGGCGGGCAGCCGGCCCGGGCCGGTCTGAAAGAGCCTCGCGATGTCGCTCGGCGACACGATGCCGACCAGCGTCCCTCCGTCATAGACCATGGCGCGCCCGTCCGATGCCGCGCCGATGCGCTTGAGGAGATCGGTGATGTGCTCATCGGGGCGCGCGATCGGTACCTGATCGGCCGGGATCGCGATGTCGATCGCTCGCTTGGTGCTTCGCTGGGTCGGTGACACCTGCTTGATCCCACGCATCGTGACCAGGCCGTCGATGCGTCCATCGATGCTGTGGGTCGGGAACGACGTGAACTGGTGACCCATGACGTACTGATCGACGAGCAGCTCCACGGTGATCCAGGAGGGGACGATCACGGGGTTCTTGGACATGACGTCGCCGACGAGCATGCCTTCGAGGGCATGGCGCGTCTGCTCCCCATGTGCCTCGCCACGGGCCGCGGTGTGCAGGAACCAGCCGATGAGCATCAACCAGAGCCCGCCGACCGGATCGTAAAAGAAGAGGTCGAGGACGCCGACGCCGATCAGCACGACCGCGAAGAAGCTGCCCGCCCTCGAAGCCGTGACTGTAGCGGCCACCCGGTTGTTGCTCCTCATCCAGAGAAAGCCACGCAGAATCCGGCCGCCGTCGAGTGGGAACGCCGGAATCAGGTTGAAGACGAGCAGGAGGAAATTGAGGCCCGCGAGCCACTCGGGGACGATGGTCACCAATGTCGGGGCGCCGATGCTGATCAGAAGCCAGGACGCTGCCACGAAGACGCCTACCAGCACGAAGGACACCAGCGGGCCGATCGCCGCGACCAGCATCTCGGTCCTGCCGGTCACCCAGTCGCCGCTGATCTGCGCGACGCCACCGAAGAGCCAGAGCCTGATGCCGTCGACCGTGAGGCCGCGATGACGCGCGAGCAGCGCGTGGCCCATCTCGTGAGCCGCGAGTGAGCCGATCAAAAGCAGCGCGGAGATGACCCCGACCGTCCAGGCAAGCCAAACAGGCGTGCTCGCAGCGTAGGCGGGCACCACTGCACCGGCGACACCCCAGGCAAGGAGCGCTCCGATGACCAGCACGCTCCAGTCCGCTGAGATCTTGATCCCAGCGATACGAGCGATCGGGATGCCGCCTCTGTTCATGGTGCCGTTCTCATCCTGCGCCCATGGCCTTTCATCTGTATGAACGTACCCATCACGACGTCAAAATGCACGCATTTCCCTACGCCACGGCCGATTGCGGTATCCGCTCACGGCCGGTCACCTCGGGGCGTTCGGCCCGGATGACGAAGGCGCACCAGGCGGCGGCGGTGAGCAGGAGCACCCACGGCGTCGCTCGCCCGGGGAATCCAACAGTGTTCTGGGACAGATCGCCCTGGCTGGCAAACGAGAGGAGCACCCAGAGGCCGAGCATTCCAAGGGTCGCCGACCCTGGCCACGGTCGCTCTTCTGGTCGGCCGGCCAGCCAGGCCAGCCCTGCGACGAGCACGGGAGCGAGGAGCGTCAGGTCGTGCCCGAGCAGATGAGGCGACGCGAAGAGCGAAAGCGCCACGGCGCCACAGAGCGAGGGCTCGAAGAGATTGGGCCGGCGATGAGCGACGGTTCCCAGCCACCCGGCCACCGCCGCGGCCGCGATCCCGGCGGCGACCGCCAGCAAGAACACGCCGTTCGCGTGACCCAGAAGCGAGCCAAACAACCCGCTGGTGCCCTGCATCTGCGCGGTCGGTGAGTTGCTCGGCGTGGCGATCGCGGTGATGAACGAGGTGAGCGCGTGCGGCCCGGCGCCAATGAGCCCGATCACGACGGTCACGGCGGCCCCCGAGAGCGCCCCGCCGACCGCGCGCCAGTCGCGCCGCCCGATCATGTACGCCGCGACCCCGATCACCAGCTGTGGTTTGGCGATCGCCGCCGTGAATCCGAGGGCGAAGCCGGCGGCGGCGGGCCTGTCTCGCCGCCACAGGGCGTACGCGGCAGCCAGCCCGAGGACCGAGACACCATCCCACTGACCCTCCAGGAACAGCAGCCCAGTCCCGAAGCCGGCGAGCGCAACCAGCACGATCGCCACCCGCGGCAATCGTGGCAGCGCTGCCGGCCACGGAGCCGAGCGAGCCACCAGGAGGAGCGAGAGCACCATCAGCGCCAGCTGGAGCAGCGACCAGGTGCGCCACGCGGAACCAGCGCCCAGGAGCGTCAACGGGAGCGTCACCACCGCGGCTGCCGGTGGGTTCTCGAATGGGATGTTGTCGTGGCTCACCGGCGCCCCGCCGGCGACCAGCACCTGGCGTTCGGCCGCGGTGTCGTAGATCTTCGACGGCTCTCCCGAGCGGATCAGGGTCGAGGCGACATACGTCCCGGCGAAGTCGCTGGTGGGCGCAAGCGATGCGGGCACGACCGTCCAGACCTGCGCGTAGTGGGCGAGGACGATCGAGGCAAGGGCGATCAGGACGGCGGCGAACCACCGCGGGCGTTCGGACAAGTCGCTGCCCACTCTATGGCCACGCCGCCCACGCCACCGTCAAGCGGGCGTCACAGGGCCCTCGCGAATACCTCGAGGTCCGCATCGGCGAAGAGCGCGAACGTGATCTCGCGCACGCTGGTGCCGGCGGCCTCCAGCGCTGCCGCTGCGGCGGCAGTCGCGATCGGGGCGGCCAGCTCGATCGGGAATCCGTAGATCCCGGTACTGATCGACGGTGCCGCAACGGTGGTGCACGAGTGGTCCGACGCCAGCGCAAACGCCATCCGATAAGCGGACTCGAGCAGCTCGGGTTCGCCGTGGTCCCCGTCCCGCCAGCGCGGGCCGACCGCATGGATGACGTAGCGAGCGGACAGCCTGCCGCCCCCGGTGATTACCGCCGACCCGGTCGGGCAGCTCTCGTACCGCTCCCGCAGCTCGCGCATCAGCTCCGGCCCGGCGGCTCGATGGATCGCGCCGTCGACGCCGCCTCCACCGGCAAGCGACTGGTTGGCGGCGTTGACGACCGCGTCCACTCTCAGCGTGGTGATGTCAGCGCGGATGAGCGCGATCCGGCCGTCGCCGACCAGACGAACCAGCCGGTCAGGCTCCATCCGTGCGCGCCAGCGCCAGGCACACGTTATGACCGCCGAACCCGTACGAGGTGCTGAGCGCGAAGTCGATCCTCGCATCGCGCCCCCGGTTGGGCACGTAATCGAGGTCGCATTCCGGGTCCGGCTCGTCGAGGTTGATCGTCGGCGGTACGAACTGGTCACGAATGGCCAGAACCGTGATGACCGCCTCGACTGCACCGGCCGCACCGAGCAGGTGGCCGTGCATCGACTTGGTGGACGACATCGGGATGGTGCTTGCCGCCGGCCCGAAAGCCGCTTTCACAGCACGGGTTTCGGCCGCATCGTTCATCTGCGTCGAGGTGCCGTGCGCGTTGATGTAGTCGACCTCGTCGGGCTCGCGGCCGGCGCGCTTCAGTGACCGCAGAATGCAGCGACGCGCGCCGTCACCCTGCTCGTCCGGCTGCGTGATGTGATAGGCGTCGGCGGTGGCACCGTACCCGGCCACTTCGCCGTAGATGTGCGCACCACGCGCCACCGCATGTCCCCACTCTTCGATCACGAACATCCCGGCGCCTTCGCCCATCACGAAACCGTCGCGATCCTTGTCGAAGGGACGCGAGGCACGCTCCGGCTCGTCGTTGCGGGTCGACAGCGCTTGCATGGCATCGAATGCCGCAACGCTGATGTTGGTGATCGAC
>JBAQGL010000040.1:0-1561 GCA_049287785.1 Candidatus Dormiibacterota bacterium
GCTCAGGGCTGGTGATGGGAGTGGATACCTTTCTCGCCTTCGCCCCCGAGCGGATCGATCCCGGCAACAAGCGGTTCACGCTGCGCACCACGCCGAAGGTCGTGGGTGGCGTCGACGATGCCTCGACGGAGGTTGCGCGACAGGCGCTTCGGACCATCGTCGACGTCGTGACCCCGGTGCGGGACGCCATCACCGCCGAAATGGTCAAGGTTCTCGAGAACACCTTTCGCATGATCAACATCGGCTTTGCCAACGAGGTCGCGCAGATGTGCCGCCGGCTCGGTGTCGATGTCTGGGAGGTCATCGACAGCGCCGCCACCAAGCCGTACGGGTTCATGCCGTTCTATCCCGGGCCCGGTGTCGGGGGTCACTGCATCCCGGTTGATCCCTCATACCTGCAGTGGAAGATGCGCAATCTCGATTTCCGCACCCGTTTCATCGACCTCGGCAACGAGATCAACCGAGGGATGCCGGATTACGTCGTGCAACGAGCCGACGACGTGCTCAACGACATCGGGCGCAGCATGCGCGGCTCGCGCATCCTGCTGATCGGGGTTGCATACAAACCCAACATCGGTGACGTCCGCGAGTCGCCGGCGATCGAGGTGGTCGACCGGCTGCTCAGTCGCGGTGCGCTTGTCCGGTACGTCGACCCGCATGTCCCATCACTCTCCGTCCGTGGTGGGTCGAGCCTGGGGGCGGTGGAACTCACCGCTGCCGAGCTCGAGGCGAGTGACCTCGTGGTCATCACCACTGCGCACAGCGCGATCGATTGGGCACTGATTCGAGAACGCGCTCCGCTAGTGCTCGACACGCGCGGCGTGCGCGGTGACGGTCGAGCGGGCTGGCACACGCTGTAGCGTCAGCGGGAGCTGGTCTGTTCCCAGGCTGCGAGCGTTCGCTGCAGTCCCTCGTCGAGTCCGACCCGCGCGGTCCAACCAAGCCGTTCGGTGGCGCGAGCCGCGGACGGGACGCGCCGGCGGGTGTCCTCGAAGCCGGCACCGAAGTGTTGCTCGTAGCTCTCGTAGGCGATGGTCGAGTCTCCGCCGCTCGCGTCGATGACCTTGCGGGCAAGGTCTGCGATGGACGTCTCGGTCGTCGCATTGCCGATATTGAAGACCTGCCCCTCGGCAGATGGTGATTCCATCGCGAGCAGGGTGCCGTCGACGCAGTCGTCGATGTAGGTGAAGCAGCGCGACTGCAGCCCATCGCCATACACGGTCAGGGGGTCGCCGGCGAGCGCTTGACGCAGAAAGGTGGCCATCACGCTGCCATAGCCCTCGGGATCCATGCGCGGTCCATAGATGTTGAAGTAGCGAACGATCACGCCGAGCAACCCATGATCCGCATGCGCGAGGAGGAGATGCTCATCGAGCGCCTTCGCGGTGGCATACGACCAGCGCTGGATGCGTGTTGAGCCGAGGATGCGATCATCGTCCTCATGCATCGGCACCCGGGCCCCGCGTCCATACACCTCGCTCGAGCTGCTGATCAGCACTTTGCGCTCGTGCCGCGCGCATGCGGCGAGCACGTTCTCGGTGCCGCGGCTGTTGACCTGGAT
>JBAQGL010000041.1:0-2978 GCA_049287785.1 Candidatus Dormiibacterota bacterium
ATCGATATCTCGCGCAGCTTCTTCGCTTGGCTCCTCGGCTTCAGCCTCGTGCTGGTCCCGACCGGTCGGATGCTGACCCGCCGGCTGAGTCAGACGCTCAACACCCGGGCTGTCACCAGCCAGGTGACCCTGATCGTCGGCATCAACGACGAGGGGCGCGCGCTCGCTCGAACGCTTCGGCGACGGCCGTGGATGGGCTATCGCGTCTGCGGGTTCGTTGAGGTGGCGCCATCAGGTCTCGAATCCATCGACGGAGTCCCGGTTCTCGGAATAGTCGACGACATCGGTCAGATCAGCGCGAGCAAAGGGGTGGCGTCGGTGATCATCGCCGGCACGGCTGTTGGCGGGCCAACGCTGCAGTTGATCGACTCGGCGCTCGGGGCCGGTGTGGCCGTGCGCGTCTCGCCGGGTTTGGCCAACCTGGGCGCGGCGAGGGTCGTCCTCGAGCCCATCGACGGCATGGCGCTCTTCTCCCTGCGGCGGCATCGCTTCTCGCGTCGTCAGCGGTGGCTCAAGCGGTGCCTCGACCTGGCGGTCACCTCGGTCGCGCTCGTGGTCGCCGCCCCGCTCATGCTGGGCATCGCAGTCGTTGTTCGTCTGACCAGCCGCGGGCCCGTCCTGTTCCGGCAGCAGCGGGTCGGATATCAGGAGCGTGCGTTCACCATCCTCAAATTCCGCACCATGATCGTGGGCGCGGACGCCCAGCGCGATCGCCTGTACGCAGGCAACGACGCCGACGGCCTCCTGTTCAAGATGCGTCGGGACCCCCGGGTCACGCGGGTGGGTAGGTTCCTCCGGCGCACGTCACTGGACGAGTTGCCGCAGCTGTTCAATGTTCTGCGCGGCGAGATGAGCCTGGTTGGTCCGAGGCCCGCACTGCCAGAGGAGGCGATGCGCTATGCCGATTCGCAGCGCGGCCGGCTGCGGGTAAAGCCGGGCGTGACGGGCTTGTGGCAGGTCAACCGACGCCACGACCTCGCCTTTGAGGACTACGTCCGGTACGACCTCTTCTACGTGGAGAACTGGTCGCTGACGATGGACCTGTACATCCTCGCCAAGACCGTTCCTGCATTGCTCGGCGGGCGCGGCTCGTACTGATCGCTACCCGTGCGGGACCGAGGGGGTGCCGCCGCTCGCCCGCACCACGCCCGACAGGGCTAACGCTATGGCGCCGGGCGGAACGCCGCGACGACCATGTACCAGTCGCCGCCGACACCGAGGGTCGCATTCGCCGTTTGCGGGCCCGCGGCGCTCGAGAGGATGTCCTCGAGGTCCGAGGAAGCGCTGCCGTTCTGTGCGTCAACGACGTCGTTGATGTACGGAACGCTGTCACTCGACCCGGCGGTGATGTTGCCGGGTTGGCCCCCGGTGATCACCGCGCCGATGACCAGGTCTCCGGCCGCCACCGCTGCGGTGGGCCCTGCCCTGATGGCGGTGCCCTGATTGCTCTCGGCCACCGCAGCCTGATCGAGCGCGTTGGTCGTGCTCACGCCGCGGAACTGGGCCACGACCTCCTGGAGGTACGCGCCCGGACCGGCGGGGATCGTCACCGTGATGGTGATGCCATTCGGAGCCGCCTTCGAGTTCTGAACGTACTCGAGGGCGATATCGCCGGAGCCCTGGAAGGTTTCCGTGGCTGACGACCGCACCCAGGTTCCATTGACATTGTCCGAGACCTGCACCTGCCCGGGCACGTTGTACTGGCCGTACCAGCCCACCAGGAGATCACCTGCCAGGACGGGCTTGGGCAGGACGATTTGCAGCGAGGTCTGTCGCGAGCCCACCGAACCCGCCGCGCCCTGGATGAACCGAGGCGAGTTCGCCGGCGTTGTGACCCTCAGTGCGGCGGACGGAGCGGAGTGCTGTCCGGCGCCGTTGAAGGCGTCCACCGTGTAGGAGTACGTCGTCGAGGGTGCCGTCGAGAGGTCGATGAAGGTGGTGCTGCTCGACGCCGTGATGCCGATGCTCACGCCATTGCGATAGACGGTGTACCCCGTGACCGGCGTGCTGGTGTCAGATGCGGCGGACCAGCTGAGCGCCACTCGCGTCGTGGCGACGCTCGGGGCGCTCAGGCCGGTCGGCACCGTGGGTGCTTGCGTGGTCCCGGCGGGAAGCTGACGGAAGACCACCGTGGCTGCGTACCAGTCGCCGGACAGGCCCAGGGTCGCAGGGCCGTGCTGCGGGCCGGCCGCGGGAGCCGTGATGTCCTGCTCGTACGCGGAGCCGGTGCTGGTCTGGGCCCGTGGAGTGAAGGCCACGCCGCGGCTGCTCCCCGGGGTGATGGTCTCCGTGCCGGTGGCATCGATCAGCGCCGCGCTGTAGACGAGCTCGGTTGCGGCGGCTGGGCCCGTCATGCCTGTGTCGATGCTCGTACTGACCGCACGGGCGGTCGTCATCTGGTCGAGCGCGCCCGCCACGGCCGTGTCGGAGTACTCCGCGACGATGCCGGTCAGGTAGCCGGTGCCAGAGGCGCTGGCCACGGTGATCGTGACCCCGGACGGGGACGCCTTGCTGTTCTCCTTGTAGTACAGGGCGATGTCGCCGGTGTCGCTCTGGAAGGTGAGCGACGAGGGTCCGCGTCTCCACGCTCCGTTGACGTTGTCGGAGACGTGCAGCGTCCCGGTCGCGCCGTTGTAGAGAGAGAACCACCCCACCAACAGGTCGCCGGGGCCCACGGCTTTCGTCAGTGGCATGGTGGTGGACGCCACCTGCGATCCGGTGGTCACCGTGTTGCCCTGCACAAAGGCAATGCGCGGCGGCGGGGCCGCAGGGGTGGTCACCGGCAGCGGCGGTGATGACGGGGGAGACGTCTGGGCGTCGCCGTTCGTCGCCGTCACCGTGTAGCTGTAGGCCGTCGAGGGCGCCACGGTGGTGTCGTTGTACCCCGTTGTCGCTGTCGTGCCGATCTGCACCCCGTTGCGATAGACCGTGTAGCCGGTCACCGGCACGTTGTCGGTCGAGGCCGTCCAGCTCAGGGT
>JBAQGL010000042.1:0-10236 GCA_049287785.1 Candidatus Dormiibacterota bacterium
GGCGGCCCGGACGGATCCGCCCATCTGGGTGACGGGTACGCATCGTTTCGAGGTGCGGCTCAGGCCACCGGCTTGAGTTGCATCAGGATGTAGGGCATCTGCGGATCGCTTGGCGATGGATCCATGTACGGCTGCGACTGATCGGGCCATCCGACGTACTTCGCGCTGCTGTACACGTTCCAGTCAGCGCCATACAGTAGCGGGGCCTCAGGAACGTCTGTCGACATGATCTTCTCGAGCGACTGGACGGCGGGGTAAAGCGTCGCGGTGTCGGAGGGATCGGTGCCGGCATAGGTCTGCAGGTCTTGCTCGGCGGTCGCGTTCTGGTATCCCTCGTTGTGCGCAGCGGTGGTGGAGTTCGAGTAGTCGAACCAGTCCTCGTACTGCGTGTATGGGATCTGCCCACCCTGGCCCCAGTGGATCGCGGTCTGCCACGCGGAAGGGGTTCCGGTGATATTGGCGTTCCAGTCCGAGTATCCCTGCGCCGGCTTGGTGGTCACATCCATCCCGAGTGCCTGGAGCTCCTGCGAGATGAGGGACGCATCCTCCCAGTAATCGGAGAACGGAACGGGGTCGTACACCGAGAACTTGATGATCTCGCTGCCCTTCGTCCAGCAGTTTGCAACGTTACTACCGTCGCAGTTCCCGCCCGACTTGTAGGTGCCGCTCCCGCTGTTGTAGCTGGAACTCGCCGGCGCCTTCCACCCCCCCGCAGTCAGGATGTCGTAGACGTCGTCACCGGCCGGCAGCTTGTCTGTCTTGGCCGTGGCAGCATCAGGAACGTTCCCGGTGGTCGAGAGATCATTGGTGAGACTACCGTCTGTCGGGAGGAACGCCTTCTGGGCGGGCAGGATCAGCCCACCCGAGGAGGTCGCGGGCACCTCGTAGCCCGACTCTCCCAGCAGCGCGAGTGCATTGCGATCGATGCCGTAACTCACCGCCTTGCGCACGGCGACGTCGTTGATCCCGGTGGCGCCGCCGTTGCCCGGGTTCAGGTTGAAGCGGAGCGCCACGGTGCTGCCGGATGCGAACCAGGCATGGTTGGTCTGGGGATCCAGGTTCACGAAGCTCGCATAGATGTTCGGGATGTCGTTACCGGCCCAGTCGAGCTGCTGGCTCACCAGCGCATCGCTGGCCGCCGCGTTGGTGGCGACCGACGGCACCTCGACCTCGGACTCCGGTGGTGTGCCACCCCAGTAGTGCGGATTGGGCTTGAACTTGATGAGTGAGGTGGAATAGCTGTCCAGCTCGAAGGGTCCAGTCCCGACCGGATGGGTGATCTGCATCGCGGGGTTCTGGGCTATCTGGTTCGCCACCGATGCCTGCATGATGTAGGTCGTCCCCAGGATTGCCCAAAGGCCAGTGAACTGGGGCGTGCTGAAGTGCAGCGTCACCGTGTTTCCCGAGATCGTGGGCGCAGATGACTGCGGCGACACGCCGGGAATGTCAGCCTTCGGGTTGCTCATCGCCACGAATGTCGCGGCGACGTCCTTCGGACCGAAGGATGAGCCGTCACTGAACTTCACCCCGGTGCGCAATGTGATCTGCAGATCCTTCCCGCCATTCTGGAAGGCGTACGCAGTCGCCAACCAGTAGTGGGTGCCCGCGGCGGTCGGATCGAGCTGATCGAATTCGACCAGCGGCTCATACAGGATGCTTTTCATTCCGACACTGGACGCGACCGAGTTTGGATCGTACGGGTTGAAGTCATCCGAGAAGGTGACACCGGTGGTCGGCTCGTAGATGAGCGGCTTGCCCGTGGTTGTATGCGACGTCGGCCCCGAGGCCGAGCACGCCGCGACCACGATGGTCGTAATGCCGAGAACTCCGATGAATGCTCTCCGGCTCATGTTGTGATTCCTCCATTCTTTTCGTGATTTCCCTGAAGCACCGCGCTGATTCGCGATGCGGGTGCGCCTCCGCTGAAATGGATGAGCGAGTTAGGGAGGGCGTTGAACCTCAGCCTCACGCTGCGGGGTGGACGACGTTGCCGGCGTCACGCCGACACCGTCAGCGACGCCGTTTGCGGAATCGACGTGCAGCCAGCACGCGGCTGCGTGGCCGGTCGAGACGGTCACAGTCGGTGGTGCCATGCGTTTGCAGATCTCCATGACGTGTGGACAGCGGGGATGAAAGCGGCATCCGGACGGTGGCGCAAGGAGGCTCGGCGGTGCTCCCCGCGCGGCGAGAGTCGGTCGCTCGAGCCGGTCCGGATCGGGAGCTGCGGACAGCAGGAGCTGGGTGTACGGATGCGCCGGGGAGTCGGTGAGACTGACGCTCGGTGCCGACTCGACCAGCTGTCCGGCATACATGACCACGATCGTGTCGGCCAGGTATCGGGCAGAAGCAATGTCGTGGGTCACGTAGAGGATTGCGAGTCGCTCGCGATCGCGAAGATCGGCAAGCAGGTTGAGCACGCCCAGGCGGATCGACACATCGAGCATCGACACCGGTTCATCGGCCAGCAGGACGCGGGGGCGCACCGCCAGCGCTCGGGCTATCGCGACACGCTGGCGCTGGCCCCCCGACAACTCGTACGGAAACTTGTCGGCGAACTTTGCCGGTGGCTCAAGCGCGACCCGGTGCAGCAGTTGCCGCACCATCGCTTCGACGTCACCGTCGGCGGTGTGATGAATTTCCAGCGGACGCGCCAGGTGATGCCGAACCTTGTGCACGGGATTGAGCGAGGCGAAGGGATCCTGGAAGACCATCTGCACCTGCGCGGCGAACGATCGAGAGCGTGCCCCGGTGACAACCTTGCCGTCGAGGAGCACTTCGCCTGCGTCCGGCTTCACGATCCTCGCGAGCAGACGCGCGACGGTTGTCTTCCCGGATCCGCTCTCGCCCACGACGGCCGTGACCGACCCGGCCATCAGCTGCACCGAAACGTCATCCACTGCATGAAGTCGCGAGCGACGTGCGAGGAGCGCCGTATTCCGCTTGACCCAGTACGACTTCGTCAGACCGCGGCCCTCGAGCACGGGCGCCTCCGCTCCGAGGTCCGGAACAACGGCAATGGTGTTCATACGGCACGCTCCCCGCTCGTCTCGATGCCGGGTGTGGTGCGGGGGCGCCCCACGGCGGGATCAGGAAGCATCAACTCAGGTGGAGCTGTCGACGTGCCTCGGTGGAGCCAGCACGCAACCTCCCGAGCCGATCCCGCCAGCGGTTCGAGTTTTGGCACATCCTGGCGGCATTGCGGCATCGCCCACGTGCAGCGCGGCTGGAACGCACACCCCGGCGGGAGATCTCGCAGGTCTGGTGGAGATCCCGGGATACCGTCCATTCGATAGCGCTCACCGTGCATCGGCGGAAAGCAATGGAGCAGGCCGTACGTATACGGCAGACGCGGCGCCCGAAACAGCGACGCCGCCGGCGCCCGCTCCATCAGTCGACCGGCGTACATCACCGCGATGTCGTCCGCAAACTCGCCGAGCAGCGACAGGTCATGCGTGATGAAGAGGGCGGCGAAACCCAGCCGGTCGCGCAACCCCATCAACTCCTCGAGGATCTCGCGCTGGGTCACCACGTCAAGAGCCGTCGTGGGCTCGTCGAGGATCATGACCTGGGGATCCAGGGCGAGCGCCATCGCAATCATCGCCCGCTGGCGCATGCCGCCGGACATCTCGTGGGGATAGCTGCGGAGTCGATCCGCGGTCATGCCGACCAGCTCGAGCAAATCCCCGGCCCGGTCTCGTCTCGATGCCCGGCCGAGCTCAGGACGGTGGGTGGCGAGCAATTCGTCAAACTGCGCGCCGATCGTGCTCACCGGGTTAAGAGCGTTCAATGCACTCTGCAGAACGATCGCGATCTCGGACCATCGGACGGCTCGGAGCTCCTCCTCGCCCGCGGCGAGCAGATCCACAGTCGCCGCCGGCTCGCCCGCCGTCGCTCGCCTGGAATGGAAGAGCACCTGGCCGCCGGTGATCACACCGGGCGAGCGAAGCAATCGGATCGCCGCCATCGCCAGCGTGGACTTGCCGCTGCCGCTCTCTCCGGCCAGGCCGACGACCCGGCCACGCCCGAGCGTCAGATCGCACTCGACCACCGCGTGCACGGCGTCGTCGCCGAAGCCGTAGTCGACGGAGAGTCCTCTGATCTCGAGCACCGGATCCCGGTCCCGACCAGGTGCGAACTCGGGCGCGCCGGAGGCTCCCGGGCTCGTCATCGCGCTCACTCGTGGGACGTTCATGGCGTCCCCGGCTCGGCGCCCGCGACGTCGACGTTGATCGCCTTCCGGCGGACCACGGGCGTGAGCCCGAGCTTCGGCCGGCGGTTGATGCCCAGCGTGCGAGCCGCCTTCCGGGACAGCACGGCGACCCGAAGCCGGGGATTGATGAATTCGTCGATGCCGAAGTTGAGGAGCGCCAGGCCGGTGCCGAGCAGGGCGATGCAGATGCCGGGAGGTGCCCACCACCACCACCAGCCGCCGCGCACCGCGTCGTTCGCGAAGACTTCCCGGAGCATGTAGCCCCAGTTCCAGAGACCCGGGGGCGACGATGTTGGTGACCCGGCGAGGCCGAGGAATGAGATGGCGACATAGGCGCCGATCGCCGAGAGCGTCGTGAAAAGAAACGAGGAGGCGACGATCGGGATCAGGTTGGGCAGGATCTCAACGAGGATGATGCGGACCCTTCCCTCGCCGGAAACGCGTGCCGCCTCAACGAAATCCCGATTGCGCAACGAGAGGGTCTGCGCCCTCAGCACCCGGGAGCTGTATGCCCAGGTGGTGATGGCGATGATGAGGCTGACCAGGAAGATGCTGGTGCCTGCGGCTGGGACGTAGTCGGCGAGCACGATGAGCAGGGGAAGGCCCGGGATGGCCAGAAAGACGTTGCCGACCAGCGACAGGCCCTCGTCGGCGCCGCCGCCGAGGTACCCCGCCGTGACACCGACGATGATCGAGAGCACGGTTGCGATCGCCGCCGAGAGCAGTCCGACCGCGACCGTTGCCTGGGTTGACACCAGCAGCTGTGACCACACGTCCTGCGCGAAGACGGTGGTGCCCAGCCAGTGGGCGCTCGATGGCGGCAGAGGCAGCGGGTAGTAGTCAGCCTTGATGTGCGTGCCCGGACCGGTCCCCCCGACCAGCACGTGCTGCACCCAGCTTTCGTTGGTGAGATTCGGCGAGTACGGCGCCACCCAGGCCCCGATGATCGCGATCACTGCGAACACCGCCAGGATCACGAGTCCCGCGATCACCTTGGGCGACCGCGGCAGCCGCAAGGCCCGTGAGCTCGGCGCCGCCGCGGTCTCGGTCGCAGCCGGCTCAACGAGGACGGGCGTGTTGATCATCGCTCAGGCCTCCTGTCGCGCCCGCGGATCGATCAGTACGTAGACCACATCCGCGAGGAGGTTGGCGGCGAGCACGACCAGCGTGATCACCACGAATATTCCCTGGACCAGCGTGTAGTCCAGTGCGCCGAGCGCGCCGTAGAGGTGGTACCCGATACCCGGGTAGTTGAAGACAATTTCGACCAAAATCTGACCGGCAACGACAAGGCTGATCGCCACCGAGAAGTTCGACACGCAGGGCAGCAGCGCGTTTCGCGCGGCGTACCAGACGACCTTGCCGGTGCGCAGGCCTTTGGCTCGCGCCACCAGGACGAAGTCCTCGTCCATCGTGGTGATCATCTGGTTGCGCATTGCCAGGATGAATCCGCCCATCGACGCGAGGATCACCGTCAACGCCGGCAGCACAGCGTGCCCGATGATGCTGGCGATATACGGCAGGTTCATGCCGGGGTCGACGCCGTAGATGTCGAAGCCGTACAGGCTCGGGAACCAATGGAGCAGGCTCCCGGTCTCCCCGAAGATCAGCACCAGGACCAGGGCGAGAAAGAAATAGGGGATCGCCTGGAAGAACGTCGCGGCAGGCAGCAACCAGTCCAGGAACGATCCCCGTCGCCAGGCCATGACGACGCCGATCACCGTGCCGGCGAGGAAGCTCAGGATGGTGGCCACCCCAAGAAGTCCCAGCGTCCAGGGCAGATACGAGGCGATCAGGCTCGTCACCGACGCGTTCTCCGACCATGAGAAGCCGAGGTTCCCGTGCACGAGGTTCCCCAGGTACTGCACGTACTGCACCCAGATGCTGGTGTGCACGTTGAAGCCCAGTTGCGCCTCGATCGCCTTGACGCAATAGACGTTGCAGATGCCGGACGACTCAGCCCGCGCGATGGCGCCGGCGACCGGGTTGCCGGGGACCACACGGGGGAGCAGGAAGCTCACCGTGACCGCAACCCAGGCGGCGAGGAGGTACACGCCCAGACGGCGAAGCAACGCCCGCATGGCTAGCCCCCGACCCCAGGCGACGGCGTGACCGGCGACGCCGGAGTGCAGCCGCAACTCTCACGGAGCATGAGTCGAACCGGGAGGACGATGTTGGATTCGCCGCCCTGCCCGCTGATCCTCGAGAAGAGGACCTCGAAGGCGGTGGCCCCCATCTGCTCGATCGGCTGCCGGATGGTGGTGAGCGACGGGTGCAGATGACGGGCGACCGGGACGTCGTCAAAGCCGGTGACGGCGACGTCGCCGGGAACGCTCACCCCCTGCCGCGCAAGAGCGTGAATCACGCCGAGTGCGGTCTGGTCGTTCGCGCACACGATGGCGCGGGGCAGGTCTCCACCCCGGGCGAACAGCGAGGCGATCACCTGGGCGCCGCCCGATGCGCTGTAGTTCCCCTGCCAGGCGGGTCCCGTCTGGATCTCGGCGCCCACCGCGGTGGCGGCCGCTTCGAACACCCGGGCTCGGGCCCGGTTGTCCGGGCTGTCGGCGTGCCCCGAAAGGTAGGCGAGGTGCCGGTATCCATGGTCACCCGTGAGGTGGTTGACCAGCGCCCGCATTCCGGAATCGTTGTCGCAACCGACATTCACCGACGCCCGGGTTGGGCTGCCCGCCAGCGTGACGATCGGGATCATCTCCGCCAGCCGGGCGATGCCCACCGCCGACAGCATCCGGTCGTGGAGGATGATGCCGTCCGACTTGCCGGCGACGCCCGCGATCCGAGTGGACGCGTGCGAGTCGTGGACGCCGACGGAGCTCACCAGGACGTCGTAGCTCCGCCGCTGCGCCGCGACCTCGACACCGCGGTTGATGCCATCGATGAACAGCAGGCTCTCGTCCTCGTCCTCGAAGGTGGCCTCGCCACCACGCCGGAAGACGACGCCGACCACCTCCTTGAGACCGTTGGAAAGGGCTCGGGCCGCCGCGTCTGGAACGAAGCTGAGCTCCCCAACGGCGCGCATCACGCGCTCGCGCGTGTCCGGGCGAGGCGTTCCCTGCCCATTGAGGACCCGGGACACCGACGCGATCGAGACGCCGGCCAGGCGGGCGACGTCATAGATCGTGAGCGTCCCCTTGGGCCGCTTCGCTTCTGTCATGAACGGTGCCGCCTCCAGTGCCTGGGAGGTCGAGGGTCTCCCTGTAAGCGCTTACCAGTAAGCGCTTACAGGCTGGGGCGGGATGATAGCCCTCCGCGTCTCGGTGCGCAAGGGGTCGAGCGAAGCGCGTCCGTCATCATGATGTCCAGAGATAGAGCAGTTGGATCCGCGAATCCGACCGCCGGCGACCTGCGCCTGTGCGTATCGAACAACGTTTGGGGAGTCGCAGCGTGAGCACGACCGATGGCCCGACAGAACCAGGTGGCGACGCGTTCAGGCGTCGGGACTATCAGCCGGGCTCCCTCGATGATTTCGACCGCCTCTACCGCGACAGCCGCGAGCGGATGTTGCGGTTGCTGATCGGTATTCTCGGGGACGCGTCGGCTGCAGAGGATTGTCTGCAGGAGACGTTCGTCCGAGCGCTGCGAATCTGGTCCAGATGGCGACCCGATGATCCGGCCGAGGCGTGGTTGGCCCGCATCGCTATGAAAGTGGCCATCCCCTATCGACGGCGAGAGCGGCTCCATGCAATGGGTGAGCGGGTGCGACGGTTTGGAAGGGAGGCGACTCCGCCCGACGACGGAGCGTGGTCGTCCGGCCTGCTCGCGGCCCTACGCCGGCTCCCGCCGAATGATGCAGCGATCATTGTTCTTCGCTTCGGTCACGGGTACGCCAACCGTGACATTGCAACCGCCCTTGGGGAGGACGAAGCGACGGTGGCGTCGCATCTCGAAGCCGCGAAGGCGCGCCTGCTCATCGAGCTCGGCGGCAAGGCACCCGCAGCCCCGGGCTTTGAGTCCTTCGAGATGGATAAGGGCGAGTCATAAAGCGGGTCCGGCGGCGAGGCGTCCCATGACATGACCTCTGCGGATGTTGCAGGCGTCGCGCGGAGTTGCGGCGCGACGTGCAACATGATCATTCCCCAGCACCGGTAACGGTTTATCGACGGATGTATCAACTCGCCGACAGGCCGCAGAGCGGTAACGAGTTAGTGGTACATGTAAGCGAGCACGGGAGTCGCGCACATACTCGGCGAAGATGCGCCACCGTTCCGATCAATGCTCCGTGCGATGCCGTCTGCACCCCGGTGGGTACGCGACGATCCTAACGCCGATTGCGCGTGAGTGCGCAGCAACACGAGGCGTTCGGTGCGCGGCGCCCTCCCGCGCGCATGAGACCACCCGGCGTCGACGCGGATCGAAATCCGAGCGCGGCGTGACCATGGTTGAGTTCGCACTGGTGGCACCACTGGGCTTCCTCCTGTTCATCTCCGTGCTCGTGGTCGGCATCGTGGTCACCAACTACATCCAGCTCGGCAACGACGCGAGAGAAGGCGCGAGGATAGCGGCAATCTGTGGCAGCAATCAAGCGGCGCAGATACCAGACGGTTCGGGACTCGCCTGCACAGGGCCCAATCTCTCGGCATACATCACGGGGCAGTTGGTCTCCCTTCCTGCGGGGTCGGTGACGCCTCAGATTTCGGTCATCAGTGGGTCGTCTTCGTGTCCGCTCACGGGCCCCAACGTACTGGTGACGTGTCACTGCCAGCTCGGAAGCATCGTGCAGGTAACCATGTCATACAGCCAACCGCTGTATTTCCCGCTCCTTTCCAACGTGTTCGAGTCCAATCCGAACGGCACGATCCTCTTGTCCGCGTCAGCCGAAGCAACGTGTGAGAGTTGACATGGCTGCCCTGAGATTGCGCCGCAGAGTGAGACCTGCCGCACCGCGGCGTCGCCATCGCCGCGGGCAGTCGTTGGTCGAGATGGCGCTTGTGGCGCCACTGCTCGTCGTCATGTTGCTTGGGGCCGCGCAGGTGGGATCGATCGCCTTTGGGTTGGTGTCCGTGGATAGTGCCGCTCGCGAGGGAGCGCGTGCTGCCACCCTTGCGCCCAACGCCACACTCGAATCCGGGGGCGCCGTCTGGTATTCGACAGGCACCCCAAGTCATCAATGCAACGCGTCCGACTTCACCGCCGGCCCGACCGGCAACCCCGCGTGCCTGGCGGTGTTGAGCTCGCTCGGCACCCTCGCACAGAGCACGTTTACCAACAATCCCTGTGCGAGTGCCCAGCAGGGCTGCGTCACGATCACCGTCATCCCGGCCAATGGTCTGCAATCGTTCGAGACCGGTCATCCGGCGGCTCGCCTCGAGAACTCGTCCTCGTGCAACAACAGCAACGCAACCGTCACCGGTGTCGTGGATCTGAGGGGCACGCCGTCCGGGTCCACTGCGACGGTGACGGCAACAACCGGCGAGACGCAGCCCACCGATACGTCCGGAAACTTCTCGATCTGCGTCAAGGCGAATGGGTCGACGTCCAGCCAGACGCTCACCGCCCAGGTTGGCAGCGTTTCATGTGGTGGCTATAGCGGCTCGGTTGGCCCCTTCGCGGTCTCCGGAGGCGCCTCCTACACGGAGAACATCACGGTCACAGCCGAATCGGCATGTCCAACCTCGACGCCCACCCCGACGCCGACCCCCACCGCCTCCCCCACCCCGACGCCCACCGCGGGCCCCACACCGTCGCCGACGAGCGGCCCCGCAGTGACGTGCCCACCCGAAACGGTATCCGACGCCGGTTTCATAGAGGTCAGCGTTGCGTACCCGTCCCCGGTGTTCGTGCCGTTTATCGGCGCTGTATTTCAGACGCAGCCTGGTTCGCGCCTCATCACGTCGACAGTGACCGAAGCGATCGAGCCATGCACATTGACCGAGGGTGCTTGACATGAGGCCACAATCGCGGGGACAGGTGCGGAGCCGCTACGAGCGGCAGAGGCGAAGGAGCGAGCGCGGCCAGATGATTCCATTGATGGCCCTGTTCTTTGTCGTCCTGATCGGAGCCATGGCGAT
>JBAQGL010000043.1:0-5784 GCA_049287785.1 Candidatus Dormiibacterota bacterium
GCGTCACCGTCCATCCCAAGCCCGGCGGAGGCGATCTCGTCCTCCATCGCAACCAGCGCGCTTCGCATCGCCATGATGTCCTCATCGCTGCGCCGGATGGCCGCGAGCTCGGCAAGGCGCACCTCGAGGAGTTCGCGAGCCTCGAGCACCTCGGGAAGCCGGCCCCGCCGTTCCACAAGCTTGTGGAGCACGCCACCGAACCCGCGGCTGCGACGGAGGAACACGCCACCGCCGTGGCGCACCTCGATGAATCCCTGCGCTTCCAGCACCGCCAGCGCCTGACGCAGCGAGGCCCGGCTGACCTGGAGGCGCGACGCCAGTTCGCGCTCAGGAGGGAACCGCTCCCCAACGCCGAGGTTCGTGCGGATGACGAATTCCCCGAGGCGCTCGACCAGATCCTCGTACAGGCGCGTGCGCCCGAGCGGACGGAGCGGCGAGGTGTCGAGGCTCACGCGGGGAATTATGCGCGGAAAAAATTGGACTAGCCACTGACCCATTGACATAGTTATCCACGTCGGAGCAGAATCCCGGCCAGTATCGGGTGCGGCCCTTCGCCGGGCCACTGACGGAGGTTGGACAGTGTCGCCGACAGTCTTGGCCCGGACCCCGCACACACGTGCTCCGAAACGCCTGCTCACCGGCATTGCGGTGGCGGTTGTCGTCGCTGCCTGCGGCAGCACGTCTCCCAGTAGTTCGGGCGGCGGCAACATCAAGACCGACAGCGCCGGCCACGTCTCGTTCGGTGTGCTCTCCTGCTTCACCGGCCCGCTCGCCGTCCTCGGCCAGGCGATGCTCCAGGGTTCACAGGTCGCGCAGAAGGTGATCAACGCCTCGGGGGGTGTGCTCGGAAAGCAGCTGGACCTCAGTCACGCGGACACGCAATGCGACGAAGCGGATGCGGTTCCCGCGGTGCGTCAGCTCCTTTCGACCGACAGCGTGAGCGGCATCATCGGGCCGGAGACGCAGGAGATCGCTGCGGTGTCGCCGATAGTGAGCGCCGCCAAGATCCCCACCGAGTTCCAGGGCGGGAGCACCGCATTCGACAAGAACACCAACCAGTACCTGTGGCGCGACAGCCCGTCGGATTCGCAGCTCGGCGTGGCCATGGCCCTCTACGCCAAGCAGAAGGGATACAAGACGGCGGCGCTGCTGTTCTCGTCGGACATCGCCCAGCAGACGATTCCCAAGCCGATCACCGCGACCTGGGAGAAGTTCGGCAACACGATCGTGTCCAACATCACGGTCGCTCCCGGGCAAACCTCGTATCTCACCGAGGTCCAGCAGATCATCGCCGCGCACCCGGACGTCATCTTCACGCAGCTGGATCCGCAGACGGCGGCGGTCATGTTCCAGAACTTCAAGGAGCTCGACAACCTCGCCATCCCCATCGTCGGCACTGATGTGACGAGCGGGAACGACTACCTCAAGGCGATCACCTATCCGATCGCCCACGCACACCTCGTCTCGGTCTATGGCACCAACGCAACCGGCGCTGCCGCGAACAACTTCGCCGCGGCGTTCGCCGCGCAGAACGGCGCCAACGCGCAGCCGATCGCCGGGGCCAACTACGCGTACGACGCGGTGCTGAGCCTCGCCCTTGCCATGGACAAGGCGGGTACCACCGACGGTCCGGCGGTGATCGCGGACATGAAGCAGGTCACCAATCCGCCCGGGACACCGTGCGACACCTACGCGGCGTGCCTCGCGGGGATCAAGGCCGGGACCAAGATCAAGATGGACGGCGCCAGTGGTGACCTCATCTTCAACAGCTTCAACAATGTCTTCGGCCCCTACGGAGCCTTCCAGGCCGACGCCACCACCGGCGCCGAATCCCAGATCGCGCTGCTCTCCGCCACGGACCTTGCCGCTGCAACTCCCTGACGCTGACGCCACCGGGGTGACGCGCCGGCGCAGCGCGCGCCGCCCCCGTGGCGTCGCAGACCTGCTCGCGCCGTCCAGTCACATCGTTGGAGAATCGGTCTAAGTGCACGAGGCTCTGCTCACCCTGGGCTTTGGCTTGGTCGCCGCCGCGATCCTCTCGCTCTCCGCACTCGCGTTCACGCTCGAGTACTCCGTCACCAACGTGGCCAACCTCTCGCACGGTGAGATCCTCACCGTCGGCGCGTACTGCGCGTATCTCGTGCAGCAGCACGGCGGTGGCGTCATTCTCTCGGGACTCGCCGCCGCCGCCGGGGGTGGCCTGCTGGCGCTCGCCGTTCACAACGGAGTCGTCGATCGATTCGTACGCAGGGGAATCGGCGGCCTGCCGACCTTCATCGCAACGCTCGGCGTCTCGCTCGTCATTCAGAACGTGCTGGTGATCATCTTCGGCGCCTCCAACCTCGGGTACGCGGTCCCGCAGGGAGCGCCGCGAACCGTTGGTCCCTTCCTGTGGACCGACACCGAGATTCAGATCATGGTGTCCACGGTCGTGATCACCGCTTTGCTCTACGTGATCATCGTGCACACTCGCTTCGGCAAGTCACTCCGCGCCGTCTCGCAAAACCGTTCGCTGGCAAGGGTCTCGGGGATCAACGCGAATCGCGTTGCCGCGCTGACCTGGCTGCTGGCCGGGCTGATCGGCGGCTATGCGGGCTTCATCCTCGCCGAAAGCGTGGGCACCTTCAGTCCCTATTCGGGTTTCAGCTTCTTCCTGATCACGCTGACCGCCGCCGTGGCGGGCGGGCTTGGGAGAGCGGTGGGCACGCTGGTCGGCGGAATCATCGTCGGTATCGCGCTGGAATTCTTCGGCGGATACGTCAGCGCGAGCTACAACCTGGCGTTCGCCTTCGCGATCCTCTCGGTGGTGATCCTGGTCCGTCCGCGGGGACTCTTTGTCGGCGGGAGGCGAAGCGTCTTCGAATGATCGACTACCTGGTCACCGTCCTCACCGAGGGATCGATCTTCGCGATCATGGCGCTCGGCCTCAACGTCGTCTGGGGCTGGTCGGGCGACTTCGACCTTGCGTTCTATGGCTATGTCGCGCTCGGCGCGTACATGACGCTGGTGCTGACCGTCGGGCCCGCAACCGACCCCACCACGTACATCCTCGGCCTGACACTTCCCTTTCCGATCGCGGTGGCGGTGGCCGTCATCAGCGCGATGGTCCTCGCCCTCATCGTCGGGGCAATCGCGCTGCGACACCTCCGCGGCATCTACTTCTCGATCGTCACTCTCGGCGCCGTCTACGTCCTCTACGTCGTCACCGGCCAGTTCGTGCCGCTGTTCAACGGCTACAACGGGGTCTCCGGCCTCTTCGACCCGATGGGGGATTTCTTCGGCCTCGATTACTCGAGCTATTCGTTCTTCTATCTCGGCCTGTGCATCGCCGTCCTCATCATCGTCCTGCTGGTCACCACGCGGTTGAACGGCAGCCGGTTCGGCCTCGCCCTGCGCAGCCTTCGAGAGGATGAGCGGGCAGCGGCAGCCTTCGGTCGCGACATCTACGTGACCAAGCTCAAGGCGTACGTGTTCGGCGCCGCACTTGGGGGATTGGGTGGCGCGCTCTACGCCGGATATCTCACCGCCTTCAATCCGTCGGCGTGGTCACCGGTGGAGACGATCATCCTCTATGCCGCGATCCTCGTCGGTGGCCGGGGCAGCACCCGCGGCGTCGTCCTCGGCGTCGCGGTCATGGTGATGGGACTGCAGGAGGCCACCCGCTACCTGCCCGAGATCGCGAACCAACCCGCATTCGCTCCGGCCCTGCGCCTGATCATCACGGGCGTGGTCCTGGTGCTGTTCATCCGATTCCGGCCGCAGGGCATTCTTCCGGAGCGCAGGTTTCGCGACAAGGATCCCGCCGGGAAGGGCGATGCCGCCGCGGCCGGGGCCGTGGTCAGCGGCCCCAATCTCGATGCCGGCGCGGCGTGACCATGCTGCTGGAGGTTCAGGACCTACACAAGCACTTCGGTGGTGTGCAGGCGGTCAACGCCTGCTCCTTCACCGCCGCCGAAGGGCAGATCACCGGTTTGATCGGCCCCAACGGTGCGGGCAAGAGCACCGCCATCGATCTCATCTCCGGCTTCAAGATTCCGGACACAGGAAAGGTCCGCTTCGAGGGCCGCGAAGTGCAGGGGAAGACCCCACACGTCATCTCGCGAATGGGACTCATCCGGACCTTCCAAAGCCCCCGCGAGTGGCCCGGTCTCAGCGTGCTCGAGAACCTGATCCTCGCCTGCTTCGAGCCGCGACGGGAGCGGTTCTGGCGATCACTGCGGGGCCCGTCGAAAGCCGAGAAGGAGAAGGCCGGCGCGCAGCTGGTCGAAGCTCGAGCCATTCTCGATGAGTTCGGGTTGTTCCACTTGCGAAACGAGCGCGCCGGTAACCTCAGTGGCGGTCAGAAGCGCCTCCTGGAGTTCGCGCGGATGCGCATGGCCAAGCCACGCCTGGTGATCCTCGACGAGCCGATGGGTGGGGTCAACCCGGTGCTCGGCGAACGGATGGCGAGTGCCGTCCTCGGTTTCGTCGCGGTCGGCACATCGGTGGTCATCGTCGAGCACAACCTGCCGTTCATCGAACGGGTGACGGACCAGGTGGTGGTGATGGCCGAAGGCCGCGTGATCGCGGAGGCACCATTTGACCAGCTGCGCGGCAACCCGGCCGTCGTTGACGCCTATCTCGGAGAGCTGCCCACCTATGACGACGCTGAGTCCTGACCCGGTCCCGGTCCCGGTGGAGACGCCGGCCGTCGCTGCCCTTGACGTCGCCGGCCTCACCGCCGGCTATGGGGGTGCGCCGATCGTCGAAAGCGTGAGCGTTCGCGCCCACCGTGGTGCCATCACCGCCATCGTCGGTCCCAACGGGGCGGGGAAGTCCACGTTGCTCAAGGCGATCGCGGGTGTCATCCGCTCGAGTGCGGGCACGGTCAGCGTCGAAGGCAAGGACGCGACCGGATTGCCGTCCGAGAAGCTCGTGCGTCGGGGCATCGCCTACGTCCCGCAGGTTGCCAACGTCTTTCCCCAACTGACGGTCCAGGAGAACCTCGAGATGGGCGGATACAGCCGAAGGCACGGGTTGCGCGAGCGCGCCGATGAGCTGTACCAGCTCTTCCCCGACCTCAAGCTCGCTCACCGTCGCCATGCCGAGACGCTGAGCGGCGGTCAGCGCACCATGCTCGCCATGGCTCGCGGGCTCATGGTGGATCCTGCGGTCCTCCTCCTCGATGAGCCATCCGCCGGGCTCTCGCCGAAATTCCAGAGCGCTGTGTGGGAGCGCATCGAGCAGGTGCGCGCCACCAACGTTGCCGTCGTGGTCGTCGAGCAGAACACGCGCGAGACCCTTCGTCACGCGCAGTGGGCATATGTTCTGGTGCTCGGCAGGAACCGTCTCGACGGGAAAGGACGAGACCTGCTGCACAACGACGAGGTCGTCAACCTCTACGTCGGCGTGCTGTCCTAGGAGACGCGTTCGATGGATCCGGAAGCCGCGAAGTCGCCGTCGTCGGGCCCGCTCGCCGGGGTGCGCATCCTCGACCTCTCGCGCATCCTGTCCGGTCCGTTCGCCACGATGATCTTTGCCGACCTTGGCGCCGATGTCATCAAGCTCGAGAACCCGCGCACCGGCGACGACACCAGGGAGTGGGCGCCCCCGTACCAGGGGGACCAATCCGCCTACTTCCTTTCGGTGAACCGCAACAAGCGAGGCATTGCGGTCGACCTCAAGACCGCGCAGGGACGCGAGATCGCGCTGCGTCTCGTGGATCGGGCCGATGTCATCGTGGAGAACTTCCGGCCGGGAACCGCCGCACGGCTGGGCCTCGGGTATGACGATCTTCACGCTCGC
>JBAQGL010000044.1:0-35452 GCA_049287785.1 Candidatus Dormiibacterota bacterium
CTCGTGCTCGCCAAGCTCGAGCAGCTCAACCCCGGTGGGAGCGTCAAGGACCGGATCGGCCTGTCCATGCTCGAGGACGCCGAGGGCCGCGGCCTGCTCAGGCCCGGAGGCACGATCGTCGAGCCGACGTCGGGCAACACCGGCCACGGGCTCGCCATGGCCGCGGCGATCAAGGGCTACAAGATGATCTTCGTCATGCCCGACAAGATGTCGGCGGAGAAGATCAGCCTGCTGCGCGCGTACGGCGCCGAGGTGGTGATCTGCCCCACCAACGTCGAGCGTGAGTCCTCGCAGTCGTATTACTCGGTCGCGGACCGCTTGACCCGGGAGGTTCCCGGGGCTTTTCAGCCGAACCAGTACTTCAACGCGCGCAACCCCGAGGCCCACTACCGGACCACGGGCCCGGAGATCTGGCGGCAGACGGACGGCCGGATCACCACGTTCGTCGCCGGCGTCGGCACCGGCGGCACGATCACCGGGGTCGGCAAGTACCTGAAGGAGCAGAACCCCGCGGTTCGCGTGATCGGCGCCGACCCGGAGGGGTCGATCTACAGCGGCGAGATCGCGCCGTACAAGGTCGAGGGCGTTGGCGAGGACTTCTGGCCGGGCACGTTCGACCGCGAGGTGGTCGATGAGTTCATCCAGGTCACCGATCGCGAGAGCTTCGTGGCCGCGAGGAAGCTCGCTCGCCAGGAGGGCATCCTCGTCGGCGGGTCGGCCGGCCTTGCGCTCCATGCGGCCATCCAGGTCGCCGTCGACTCCAAGCCGGACGACGTGATCGTGGTGCTCCTCCCCGACACCGGTCGCAACTACCTGAGCAAGTTCTTCTCCGACGAGTGGATGCGCCAGAACGGCTACCTCCAGCGGCTCGTGCCCGCCCGCGTGCGCGAGGTCATCGATTCGCACACCGACGGCGTTCCGGAGCTCGTCAGCGTCGGCGCCGGCAAGTCGGTCGGCGAGGCGATCGACCTCATGCAGCAATACGGGATCTCGCAGCTCCTGGTCACCGAAAACGGGACCACGGCCGGGGGCGGCGTGGTCGGCAGCATCCAGGAGCGCACCCTCCTCGACCGGATCTACCGCGACCCGGCGGTGGTGACCACCTCGGTGTCGACGGCGATGGACCCGCCCTTCGCGCGCGTCGCAGCAGGGGCGCCCATCGAGGAGGCGTTCGAGGCCCTGCTCGGGGGTGAGCCGGCGCTCATGATCATGGAAGGCGACCTCCCGGTGGGTGTGATCACCCGAAGCGACCTGCTCGAGTTCGTCGCCCGGCGCGGACGCAGCTGATCAGCGTGGAGCACCGCAGGCACGGTCTGGCCACGCGCGCCCTGCACGTCGGGCAGGGACCCGATCCATCGACCGGGGCGGTGGTCGTCCCGATCCACCTGGCGACGACCTTCGCGCAGGAATCTCCCGGGCGGCACAAGGGATTCGAGTACTCGCGCTCCGGCAATCCGACTCGTGGCAACCTCGAGGAGTGTCTGGCGTCGCTCGAGAACGCGCAGCACGGTCTCGCCTTCTCGTCCGGCCTGGCCGCGACCACGGCGGTGATGCTGCTGCTCGACCCCGGCGACCACGTGGTCTTCACCGAGGATGTGTACGGCGGCACCTTCCGGCTCTTCGACAAGGTCTTCCGGCGCTACGGCCTCACCTTCACCGCGGTCGACCCCACCGACCCCGATGCGATTGCCGCGGCGATGACCGATCGAACCCGGTTGGTGTGGCTCGAGTCGCCCACCAACCCGCTGCTTCGCATCGTCGACCTCGACGCCGTGAGCGAGCTCGTGCACGGAGCGGGCGCGATCGTCGCCGTTGACAGCACCTTCGCGAGCCCGGTGCTGCAGCGGCCGCTCGAGCTCGGCGCCGACCTGGTCATCCACAGCTCGACGAAATTTCTCGGCGGCCACAGCGACGTGCTCGGCGGCGCGGTGCTCACCTCCGACGACAGCCTCGCCGAGCTATTGCGATTCCACCAGAACGCCGTGGGCGCGGTGCCGTCACCGTTCGATTGCTGGCTGCTGCTCCGAGGGTTGAAGACGTTGCAACTGCGCGTCCTGCGCCAGTGCGAAAACGCGCTGGCAATCGCGCGATGGCTCGAAGGTCAGGATGCGGTGACCCAGGTGCACTACCCGGGTCTCGAGAGCAGCCCCGGTCATGCGCTTGCCCGGCGCCAGATGGCCGGTCACTACGGCGGCGTGGTGTCCTTCGAGGTCTCGTCGAGAGAGGCCGCGCTCTCGTTCCTCGAACGGCTGCGCGTCTTCACCCTCGCCGAGTCACTCGGTGCGGTCGAGTCGCTCGCCGAGAGCCCCGCGCTGATGACCCACACGTCGATCCCGGAGGAGATCCGGACGCGGGTCGGCGTCAGCGACGGGCTGCTGCGCCTGTCCGTCGGTATTGAGGACGTCGACGACCTAGTGGCCGACCTGGAGCAGGCGCTGGCGTAGCCTCGCGTGGCGGAGCGCCGAGCTTCCACTCACCAGTGGTGAGCAGCAGTGTTCCATCGATCTCCGGCAGTGCCGGGGCGCCGAGACGGCGGAGCTTGCGCCACTGTTCGCCGTCCTCCTCGCTGAGGAAGGTGATCGCCTTGCCCTCGTTGCCGTTGCGCGCGGTGCGGCCGACCCGATGCGTGAGCCACTGCGGTGTCTCGGGAAGCTCGAAGTTGATGACCAGTCCCACGTTCACAACGTCGATGCCGCGGGCTGCGACGTTGGTGGCGACCAGCACCTCGGTACGATTCGCTCGGAACGAATCCAGCGCACGATCGCGAGCATTCTGGGAGAGATTGCCCTGGAGCTCGCCCGCGGTGTGGCCCATGCGAAGCAGGTCGCGAACCAGCTTCTTGGCTCCGTGCTTGGTGCGATGAAAGACGATTGTCTGATTGAGCTCGGATGCACGCTGGCGGCGCAGCAGCCGCGACAGGGCGTCGATCTTCTGCGACTTGACGACACTCATGACACCGTGCTCGAGCGCGGGCACCTGCTCATTGACGACGCGAACGCGCGCCGGCTCGTAGAGGTGCTTGGTGATCATGCTCTGCACCCAGTCTGGCATCGTCGCCGAGGCGAGTACCGTCTGCCGCCGCGCGCTGCTGCTGAAGTTGGGGCACATCGAGATGATCTTCTCGACATCTTTGGCAAAGCCCTGGTCGAGCATCTCATCGGCCTCGTCGAGCACCAGGTACTCGATGTCGCGAAGCCGCGCAAGCCCGTTGGATGCGAGGTCGAGGAGCCGCCCCGGGCATCCGACGATGACGTCCGGCGCATTGCGTAAACCGCCGGTCTGAGGGCCGTAGCCGACCCCGCCGATGCAGATCACGGTGCGCAGGGCCGGGTCGACCTTGCGGATCACTGCGTTCACCTGGGTGGCCAGCTCGCGGGTCGGGGTCACGACGAGCGCCCTCGCCCCGTGACCCTGGTGCCCGGCAAGCCGCTCGACCATGGGAACGACGTAGGCGAGCGTCTTGCCCGAACCGGTCGGCGCCTCGATCACGCAGTCGTGGCGTGCCAGCAGGGGCGGGATCGCCTCCTGCTGCACTGTGTTGGGCTCTGTGAAACCGTTCTGCTTGAGAGCGGCGGACGTGCGCGGACGCACGCCGATGGATTCAAACGTTGTCAACCGTGTTACCTCGGGAACCGGGTCATCCCCGCTATCCCAGAATCCCCTCGCTGGACTGTCGTGTGCCGGATTCTTGAGACCCGCCGTTCACCGGCGGAGAGAGGGTTCACCAAGAGGCATGGCTCGCCGATTCGCGAGCACTTGCCAAGACAGTACCACAGGTTGGTGCTGAGACCGCCATCGGTGACACAGGCGGTTTCCGGCTCTCGGGTGTATATCCTCGCTTCGAATGACGTTCGACGCCTTCCTCCATCAGCTTCCCGACGCGGACTCCGCAGAGACCGGCGAATGGCTCGAGTCCCTCGATGCGCTGGTCGCGTCCGAGGGCACGGTCCGCGCCCGCTTCGTCATCGGCAAGCTCCTCGAGCGCGCCCGGCGGCTCCAGGTGCCCGTGCCGTCGCTGGTCTCGACGCCGTACATCAACACCATCCCGCCTGACGAGGAGCCCTGGTTCCCCGGCGACGAGGAGATGGAGCGGCGCATCCGGCGGATCGTTCGATGGAACGCCGCGGCGATGGTCACCCGCGCCAACAAGCGAAGCGACGGTATCGGTGGCCACCTCTCGACGTACGCGTCGGCGGCGTCGCTGTACGAGGTGGGGTTCAACCACTTCTTCCGCGGCAAGGACGACGGCAACTCCGGCGACCAGATCTATTACCAGGGGCATGCGGCGCCGGGGATGTACTCGCACGCGTATCTCGAGGGTCGCATCACCGAGGCGCAGATGGACAACTTCCGGCAGGAGACGGGAGGCAACGGCCTCAGCTCATATCCGCATCCGCGACTGATGCCGGATTTCTGGGAGTTCCCGACGGTGTCGATGGGCCTCGGCCCGCTCAACGCCATCTACCAGGCGCGCTTCAACCGCTATCTCTACAACCGGCACATCGTGGACACGAGTGAGAGCCACGTGTGGTGCTTCCTCGGTGACGGCGAATGCGACGAGCCGGAGACGCTCGGCGCGCTGTCGCTGGCCGCGCGCGAGCAGCTCGACAACCTCACCTTCGTCGTCAATTGCAACCTGCAACGTCTCGACGGACCGGTGCGCGGCAACGGGAAGGTCATTCAGGAGCTCGAGGGAATCTTCCGCGGCGCCGGATGGAACGTCATCAAGGTCATCTGGGCGCGCGAGTGGGACGAGCTGCTCGCGCGCGACGTGCACGGCGTGCTCGTGGACCAGATGAACCGCGTTCCCGACGGCGAGTTCCAGAAGTACACGACCGAGAGCGGTGCGTACATTCGTGAGCACTTCTTCGGGCCGGATCCGCGCCTGCGCAAGATGGTGGAGCACCTGTCCGACGACGATCTGCGCCATCTGCGCCGGGGCGGTCACGACTACCGCAAGGTCTACTCCGCATACAAGCTCGCGCTCGAGCAGCGCGGCGCGCCGACCGTGGTCCTCGCCCACACGGTCAAGGGATGGACGCTCGGTGTCGGGTTCGAGGGACGCAACTCGACGCACCAGATCAAGAAGATCGGCGAGGCCGAGTTGCGCGCGTTCCGCGACCTCCTCGAGCTGCCCATCAGCGACAAGCGGCTCGCCGAGGCCAAGCCCCCCTACTACCATCCCGGTCCCGACTCCGATGAGGTCGAGTACCTGCTCATGCGCCGTCGCGCACTCGGTGGGATGCTGCCGCGCCGGCTGGTGCGGAACAAGCCGCTGGAGCTCCCCGGCGACGCGCCGTACGCCGAGTTCCTCACCGGCAGCGGGACGCGCGCCGCGTCGACCACCATGGTATTCGCCGGCCTGCTGCGCAACCTGCTTCGTGACAAGACGATCGGCAACCGGATCGTCCCGATCATCCCGGATGAAGCACGCACCTTCGGCATGGATGCCCTCTTCAGCGAGGTGAAGATCTACGCGCCGTTCGGGCAGACGTACGAGCCGGTCGACGCGGGAATGGTGCTGTCGTACCGAGAGGCGGTCGACGGCCAGATCCTCGAGGAGGGGATCACCGAGGCGGGATCGATGGGCAGCTTCACCGCCGCGGGCACCGCATACGCGACCCACGGCCAGGCGGTCATCCCGTTCTACATCTACTACTCGATGTTCGGCTACCAGCGGGTCGGCGACCTCATCTGGGCATTCGGCGACTCGCGCGGCCGCGGCTTAATGCTCGGTGGCACCGCCGGACGCACGACGTTGAACGGCGAGGGCCTGCAGCACGAGGACGGACACTCGCCGCTGCTCTTCAGCGCGATTCCGAACGTGCGCATCTACGATCCGGCATTCGCGTACGAGCTCGCGACGGTGATTCGCGACGGCATGCGGCGCATGTACGTCGACGGCGAGGACATCTTCTACTACATCACGCTGTACAACGAGAACTACCCGATGCCGCCGATGCCCGAGGGCAGCGAGGAAGGCATCCTCCGCGGTCTCTACCTGTACAAGGGTGCCGGCGGCGAGCGCACCCACCGTGCGCGCATTCTCGCCAGCGGCAGCGCGGTGCAGGCCGCCCTCGAGGCTCAGGCGATGCTGCTCGAGCAGCACGACGTCGCCGCCGAGGTGTGGAGCGTCACGAGCTTCCAGCTGCTGCGACAGGATGCGCTCGAGGTCGAGCGCTGGAACCGACTGCATCCCGACCTCGAGCAGCGCGTCGCGTATGTCGACGAGCAGCTCGGCCCTGACGGCGGGCCGATCGTCGCGGTGACCGACTATATGAAGGCGGTCCCCGATCAGATCGGACGGTTCATGAAGGCGCCGTTCATCCCACTCGGCACCGACGGCTACGGCCGCAGCGATACGCGCGTTGCGCTCCGCCGCCATTTCGAGGTCGACGCGGGGTCGATCTCGGTCGCCGTCCTCGATGGCCTGGCACGGCAGGAGCAGCTCCCTCGTCATGTCGTCGCCGCGGCCATCGAGCACTACGGGCTCGAGACCGAGCTTCCCGACCCTCGCGACCGCTGACGGCTCAGGCGGTGCCGAAGGGCAGCGACGCGCGTTCGGTGTACACCGCTCCTCCGGGTGCGGAGCGTGACTCGTAGAGCACCAGTCGCGATGCGGTGAATCGGATGTCGGGCTGCTGCCGTGTCGCCACCGTCCACGCATTTCGTGCGTTGTCGCTCCAGGGCATTCGCGGTCTCCCAAGGGTGCAATGCGGGTTGTAGCGGCGCTGGTCGACCTCGAAACCGGCGGCGCTGAGGATCGCCCGGCAATCGAGTGCAAGGGCGGTGAGCGGACCGAGATCGCGCGACGGCCCGAGCCAGATGACGCGGGGCGTGCCGCGGGGCGGAAAAGAGCCGAGCCGGTCCAGGACCACGTCGAATGGCGAAGCACGAATCGCCATCGGCGTGACCAGATCGATGACGGCGGCAGCACGTTCGTCTTCGACCTGGCCGAAGAAGTGCACGGTCAGATGGAGTGTTTCAGGACGCGCCCAGCGAACGTCTGCAACACGCTCGCGAAGCTCGTGTTGCAGCCGTTGCGCTCCCTCGAGTCCCGGCTCGGCCAGGGGAACCGCGAGGAAGCACCTCACCCAGCGGGTGAGGCGGTGGCGCTTGCTGCGGGACTCGGGCTGGCGGGTGGCGGCGTCGGAGCGGGCGACGTGCACGGATTGCCACCTGCGTTGGACAGCGTCACCTCGATCGCGTTCGCCTTGCACAGCGTGTCGACCTGCGTGAACAACGCTTCGACGAACCACTGGGGCCTGTCGGTGACGCTGTACGGGTTCCCCGCGTAGATCAGGATGTGGCGGACGCCCCAACCCGCTGCGGTCTTCGAGGATACCATCACGATGTCGTAGCCGCCGGCGTCGTGGACCGGCGTTTTGGTGTAAGCGCCCACCGGCGTCGACTGGACTGCCGCCGCAAATGCCGGGTCGTAGGTCTTGAGCACGGCCGCGGTCAGGACGCCGAGAGCGCCTCCCTTGGCGGCCGTCCCCGTGGACCCGGAGTCATCCGAATAGCTTTTGGCGGTCGCGCTGAAACTCGCGCCTTTGGCGAGAAGCGACTCGACGAAAGCGGCCCGTTGCTGCGCGAAGACGTCCTCGACACGCTGCTCGTTGAGGTTCGATCTGATCTCGTCCTCGAGCTGGGCGATTGATCCTCCGGCGCCCGCGAGCTCGGTCTTCAGTGCGCTCATGCCACCCGCCTGCTGCGCGTCGGCCGCGACCTCGCCCGAAACCTCCGTCGAGGTTGCCTCGAGCCCGAGCTTCGTCGCCTCCTGGAGGATGACGGTGTCAACGATGAGACTGCGCAGAACCGAAGAGCGCACCGATGTGGCCTGGGCGCCGGCCGCGCAGCTGCCGCCGCCCTGCGCGATGCTGATGCAGGCGCTCTGGTACCGGACGTCGAACTGGGCAAGGGTGATGGCGTCGGGACCGACGCGCGCGATCACCGGCGACGGCTTCGACACCGGCGGATTGGTGGAGCTGCACGCCGCGAGCGCGACTGCGCACACTGCCACGATCACCACCCCGCCTCTTCGATGGAACATCTTCAGGCCAGTGTATCGGGGGCTGCGGCGGGCCCGGCTCTGCCGGTGCTCCGGCCGCTGACCCGGGCTCTGAACGATGGGGTGACCACGACGATCACGGTCGCCGCGCCGACCAGCAACGCACCGACACCGATCGCGTTGAACAGGAGGGCGCGCGGCATCAGTCCGTATGCGACCGTGCCGAGTGGTTGCAGCCCCGCGAAGATCGTCGCGTAGATACCGAGGAGCCTGCCGCGCAGCGCCGGGTCGGTGTCGGTCTGCAGGAGCGTCGTCATCGACGTGCTGATGGCCACGAACGCGAAGCTGATGCCGACCAAGGCGGGCAGCGTCACGCCGAGCACGGTGCCGTGCGCCACGACGAACAGGCTTGCGGCGTAGACGACCCCTCCGACGAGCATGAGCTGGAGCCGCCCGGCGCCCCGCCCCATAGAAGCGATGGCCAGGCCACCCACGAGCCCGCCGATCCCGCCGACGCTGTACATGATCCCGAGTGCCTGGGGTCCGACGTGCAGCTGGGTTTTGGCCAGCACAGGCAGAAACGGCATGTACGAGACGCCGCAGAAGGCGAGCACCGAGGCGACGATGACCACGCCGCGGATGAGCGGGTCCGCGCCGGCAACTCGGAGCCCGGCGACCAGCTCACCCCATGCCGTGGCCCCGGCCTGCCGTGGCAATGGGGCGACGTCCGGGATGACCGTGAGGAGCACGACGATCGGCGCCAGGTACGCAACCGCGAGAAATCCGAAGCACACCGCCGGACCCGCGAATCCGATGAGCAGACCGGCCAGCGACGGGCCGACGATCCGGGTCGCGCTCATCGCAGCCGCGCCAAGCGCGACCGCATTGACGACCAGGTGACGCTCGACGAGGTCGGCGACCAGCGCCTGACGCGTCGGGAGGTCGGCGGCGTCGGTGGCGCCGAACACGATCGCAACGGTGAGGATGGCCACAAAGCTCGCGTGATGGGTCGCGACCAGGATGGCCAGAGACCCGGCGCTGACCCCGAGCAGGGACTGGGTGACCAGCAGGATCCGGCGACGGGGAAGACGATCCGCGAGGACGCCGCCAGCGAGCGAGAGGATGACCGACGGGATGCCGTCCGCCGCCGCCACGGCGGCCACGGCGGTGGTGCTGCCGGTCGTCTGGTAGACGAGATAGCCAAGGGCGACGATCTGCATCCAGGTGCCGAGCAGCGTCGGCCACTGCGCCGCCCAGTACCAGCGGAACGACCGAACGCGCAGCGCCGGCGGCGGCCAGCGGCGTTCCTGGAGGGGGGCCGGATCAGGCGTCTGCGTCACTCGCCAACGACATGTGCACGCTCGTCGACGTCCGCAGGAACCCGGCGTTCCCGTAGGCGCCGTCGGCACCCGGAGCCGCTTCGAGGAAGACGGTCGCAAGCCCGGAGTCGAAACCGAGCCGGGCGAGGCTTGACACCATCGCGCCGGCGAGCCCACGCCGGCGGTGGGACGCTGCCACCGCGACGCCGACGACCTCGGTCGCGCCGCCCGCAGCCGGTCCCGACTGGGCCGCGCCGACAATGTGTCGAGACTCGGTATCCCTGGCGATCAACGCGTGCCCTCCCCGGCTCAGCACGCCGCGCAGCCTGGTGAGAGTGCGCTCGTCGGCGGGTTCCGGGTCATCGAAGACGTCGTGCTGGAGGCGCGCCATCTCGAGCAGCGCTGCGTCGTCTGACGGCGCATCGACCGCCACGCCTTCGGGCACACGCAGGTCGCGCATGGTGGTGGCGGTGCAGGTCATCAGCGGCAGACGATCCTCGACGGACCACCCATGCGCCGCCAGCCTGGCTTCGACCGCTGGTGCCACCGATGGCAGGAACTCGACGCGCGGCATGCGGTCGGCCGCGCGGAACGCAGCGACCAGAGCCGACACCTCCGCGTCGCCGGGGTCGGCGCCGTCGTCGGGCATCGCGTAGTTCAGAAAGCGGAGCCTGGTGGCGGAGCTGAGCAGGAGGACGAAGGCTCCCACGCGGGGGAGGTCCTGTGCACGGCGCGATTCGCGGATGAAGGCCATGATCGCGCGATCAGCGTCGAGGTTGACCGCCGCGTCCGTTCCGGCCATCACGGGAGAACGCCTAGGCGGCGGCGACGGAGGCATCATCGGCGCGCGGCAACGGCTGATCGTCGAGGAACGCCGCGATGAGTGCGCGCTGGCGTCGCGAGAGCTCAGGGCTCCACGCGTGACCGGCCTGCCGGATGATGTCGATGGACAGGTCGGGCGCGTCCGAGACCGCCGAGTGCAGGCGCCGAACGTTGACGATGCGATCGTGTTCGGCCACCAGGATCAGGGTCGGACGCCCGGAACCGCGGACCTGGGCGAGGTCATCGCGGCGGATCGCGTCGTGCAGCCACTCGCGCGCCGCCCGGGGATCCGCGAGCACCTGGTTGTCAAAGTTCGCCTTGGCGGCGACCGGATCGACGTTCTTCCCTTCCACCATCAGGCGCTTGTAGATGTCGCTCATGGTGCGCTGGTGCGCGAGCCATGTGATGCCCGGATACACCACCGGCGCCAGCATGAAACCGACCTGGATGTGGAACGCGCGACGCACGAGCCACGGCGCCACCAGCGGCGTGTGCAGGATGAGACGCTCGGTCGCCTGAGGGCGAGCGCGCTGGACCGCCAGCGCAACCGGTGTCCCGAGACAGAGCCCCGCAATGTCGAAGTGGTCGACGCCTGCGTCCTCGGCTGCCGCGAGTGAGGCGCGAGCCAGTGCGGGTGCCGTATGGCCGCCGTCCAGCGGCGCCGATCGCCCGAAGCCGGGAAGATCGGGGGCGATGATGGTGCGTCGTTGGAGGAGGACGTCGAACCAATCTGTGAAGTTCTCCGCCGATCCGATGAATCCGTGGCAGAGCAGGAGCGGGGTGCCGGTTCCGCCCGTCAGGTAGCGCAGGCGCTTGCCTTCGTATGTCGTGAAACGTTCTTCGAGCCCGTTCACGGCAGGGGTCACTCGGTGTCGATCTGCGCGCGCTGGAGGCGTCCGCTGTAGTCGATGTACACGGACTTCCATTCGCTGAACTCGTCGAGCACGTGGCCACCGGCTTCGCGGTGGCCGTTCCCCGTGTTGCGAGTCCCGCCGAACGGGAGTTGGATCTCCGCTCCGATTGTCGGGGCGTTGATGTAGACGATGCCGGAGTGGAGCTCGTTGATCGCGTGGAAGGCGGTGCGCAGATCGTTGGTGTACACGCTCAGGCTCAGCCCGTACTGCGTGGAGTTGGCGGCGCCGATCGCATCCTCCATCGACGTGACCGGGATGATCACCGTGGTCGGGCCGAAGATCTCTTCCTGCGCGATACGCATCGCCGGCTTGACATCCCCGAACACGGTGGGACGGTAGAACCAGCCCTTGGCGAGCGCTCCCTCGGTTGCGATCTCACCACCGAGCAGCAACGACGCGCCCTCGTTCTTGCCGATCTCGGTGTAGGAATGGATGCGGCGGAGTTGCGTTTCGTTGATCACCGGTCCGATCTCGACGTTCGCATCGAGCCCATCGCCGAGCCGGAGGTGCGACGCACGCTCGACCAGTCGCGCGGTGAAGCGGTCGAGCGCGCCGTGCTCGACGATCAAGCGCGATGAGGCGGTGCAGCGCTGCCCCGCCGTGCCGAACGCACCCCAGAGCGCGCCGTCGACGGCGAGCTCGACGTCCGCGTCGTCGAGCACCACGATGGCGTTCTTGCCGCCGAGCTCGAGCGAGCACTTCTTGAGCATCCTGCCGCAGGTCTCGGAGACGATCCGCCCGGTGTCGACGCTTCCCGTGAAATAGATGGCGGAGACGTCGGGATGAGCGACGAGCGCTGCACCGGCTTCCTCGCCGAAGCCGAACACGACGTTGACCACGCCGGCCGGAAGCCCCGCATCCTCGAGCGCCTCAACAAAGCGAAGCGCGCACAGTGGCGTGTCCTCGGCGGGTTTGAGCACGACGCTGTTGCCGGCCATGATCGCCGGGAAGATCTTCCACGACGGGATCGCGATCGGGAAGTTCCAGGGGGTGATGCAGCCGACCACGCCGAAGGGCTGGCGCATGGTCATCGCCCACTTGTCGCGCAATTCGCTGGGGACCGTCTCGCCGAATGCCCGGCGCCCCTGGCCTGCGATGAACTTTCCCATGTCGATGGCTTCCTGGACATCACCGCGCGCCTCGGTGAGCACCTTGCCCATCTCTCGGGTCATGAGCTGCGCCAACGCCTCTTTGCGCTCCTCGAGCAGCTCGGAGGCGCGCAGGATGATCGCTGCGCGAGACGGCCACGGCGTCCGGCGCCAGGCGTCGAACGCGTCGCGAGCGGCTGCGACCGCAGCATTCACATCGGCGGCATCGCTGCGCGGGAACACCCCGATGACGTCGTCGTTGTTGGCCGGGTTACGCGACTCGAAGCTGCGCCCACCGGTGGCAGGCCTGAAGGCTCCGCTGATGAGGTTCCCGACCGCGAGCGCGGTTTCCGCCACGGCCATCAGGCCGCCTCCTCGCGCATCGCGGTTTCGAGGATGTCCAGCCCGGCATCGAGCTCGGATTCCGGAATCGTGAGTGGCGGGATCAGCCGGATCACGTTCCCATCGATACCACAGGAGAGCAACAGGACTCCACGAGCAAGCGCGTTGGCGGCAATGCGATCGACGAGCTTGGTTGCGGGAGCCTTGCCGTTCATGAACTCGAGGCCGATCATCATCCCAAGGCCGCGCACGTCCGCGAGTGCGGGAATGTCGTCCTGCCAGCCCCGTGCCCGTTCCATCACGCGGCTGCCGAGACGCTCGGCTCTTTCCGGGATGTGATCACGGGTCATCGTCTCGATGACGGCGATCGCGGCTGCGCAGGCAACTGCGTTGCCACCGTAGGTGGTGCCGTGCTCGCCCTCACGGAATGCACTCATGACTCGGTGCCCGGCGACGATCGCTGCGATGGGCATCCCATTGCCGAGCGCCTTGGCAAGGCAGATGATGTCGGGCTCCACGCGCGTGTGGTTGACTGCGAACATCTTCCCAGTGCGAGCGAACCCGCTCTGCACCTCGTCAGCGACCAGCAGGATCCCGTGCTCGTCGCAGACACGACGCAACATTGGCATGAACGTCGCCGGCGGGACGACGTAGCCGCCCTCGCCCTGCACGGGCTCGACGATGATGGCGGCGACGGTCTCCGGGGCCGTGGTTGTGGCGAAGAGCAGCTCCAGCTCGCGCTCGACGAGCTCGCAGACATCGTCGTCGGCATGGGTGCAGTAGCGGAAGCAGTACGGATAGCGAATGTGGTGGATGCCCGGCAGCAACGGTCCCATGCCGCGACGGTAGGTGGCTTTGCTCGCGGTGAGCGAGAGCGCTCCGTACGTCCGGCCGTGGAAGCCACCGACAAACGCGATGATGTCGCTGCGCCCGGTTGCACGTCGCGCCAGCTTCATGGCACCTTCGACCGCCTCGGCACCCGAGTTGGTGAAGAACACCTGGTCGAGCGATGGCGGCATGATCGAGACCAGTGCCGCGCCGGCTTCGATCATCTTTGGGTGGAATGCGGTCACCGACGTGTGCCAGAGACGATCGACCTGCTCGTGCACCGCGGCGACCACGGCCGGGTGGCGGTGGCCGAGGTTGGTGACCCCGATCCCACAGCCGAAGTCGAGCACGTCACGCCCGTCGACGGTGTGCAGATGCGCGCCTTCGGCACTTTCGACAACGAGGTCTGAGTAACGGTGATACGCGGGAGAGATCAGCTCCGCGTCGCGTTCACGCCATGTCGCCGCATCCGCGGCCGTCAGCATGCCGCTCACGACCCGGACGTTGCGGCCGCACGCCCCGATGAGGCGGGACTCCGAACCCCCACCTTGCCGAGGGCGAGGAACCCGCCGAACATGATCGCGATACCTGCCGCCTCGTACGCTCCGAGGACGTCGAGGTTGGCGATGCCGACAGTCTTTGCCGCCGAGAAGCCGACGGCGATGATCAATGCCCCAGCGGTGAGGAGCACGTTGCAGATGACCCTATCGATGCCGGCGCGGTCGCGAATGAAGCGATACGCAGACCAGGCGGATCCACCCACCAGCACCAGCGTTCCGATGATGTTGAGAAAGACCACGCCGATGAAGAGCAACGAGCCCTGCTGGATGGCATCACCGAGCACCCCCTTGGCCGTCGCCAGCTTGGCGGCGTCGACGGGGATCACCGCCGCATCGACCGCCAGGACGACCGTGATCGCACCCAGCACGATGGCGCACGCCCGGGCGACGCGGCGGGGCGCGAGCAGGAAAATCGTGCCGAGGGCCAGATAGATGACTCCGAGCACGCCGCCCAGGAGATAGAAGCCGCGGAAGACCGCCGGTGACCAGCCCCCCGTCTCTCCCGCCGCCTGGAACGCGGCGGCGCCGGCGAAGATGAGCAACCCCAGGGTCCAGGCCGCGAACGCGGGCCGCCGGCTCCGGAGGAACCTGAGGAAGACGACCACAGCAAACGCTGCACTCAGTCCACTCGCAACAGCAGCGAACACCATGAAGATGATCCTAGCGAGGTTGAGAGGGTCCTTGGATTTGCCGTGGATTTGCGCCGGTTTTCCACGGGCTAGTTCCAATGGGCGATTGACAACCAGTCGTGCCCGAGTGTACACAGACAGCCTCACCAGCAATTGCCTCGCAGAGAGAGGAGAACCCAGCACATGGTCAAGCCCACCAAAGGGGCGTTGTCGATCGCTTCAATCGCCGCATTAGGGGTGCTCGCGGCATGTGGCACCGCTTCGACGGGCCCAACCGCCTCGAGTGGGGCGACCGGCATCGCCGCGTGCCACGGCACGATCACCGTCGCCACCGACCTGCCGCTGACCGGAGGCGATGCGACTGACGGGCCATTCCCGCAGCTGGCGGCCCAGCTCGCGGTGACGCAGGCACAGGCCGCCAAGCTCATGGGCGGCTGCACCCTGACTTACATCAGCAAGGACGACTCGACAGTCCTCAAGAACGGGCATGACCCCGCACAGGGCGCAGCGAACATCACCTCGCTGGCGTCGAACGGCACCGTCATGGGAGTGGTCGGGCCATTCAACTCGTCGGTCGCACTGGCCGAGATCCCGGTGGCATCGCAGAACCACCTGGCCTTGATCAGCCCGTCGAACACCAACCCCTGCCTCACCGTGGTGGTGCCGGTCTGCAGCGACCCGACCATCAAGATCGACACATCGGCGCTGTACCCAGGCCCGCACACCTACTTCCGGGTCATCGCCAGCGACATCCAGCAGGGCGAGATCGATGCCTACGTGGCGGCCAAGGTTCTCAACGCGTCCAAGGTGTACATCATCGACGACCAGGAAGCGTACGGCCGCGGCCTTGCGCTCATCTTCAAAACGGCATACACCACGACTGAAGGCGGCACCGTCGTCGGGACTGCGAGCCTTCCCGGCTCCACCACGACGTTCGCCACTCAGATCAGCAACGCGCAAGCAGATCACGCCCAGGCCATCTTCTTCGGCGGCACCACCGGCAACGGCTGCGGTCTGGTGCGTCGCGACATGGGCAAGGCGGGCTTCAACGTCCCGCTCCTCGGAGGCGACGGCTGCCAGGACACGAAGTTCATCGCCGACGCGAACTCGGGCGCCAACACGAGCGAGGCCGTGGGGAGTTACGCGACCAGCGCCCCTGACGTCACCAAGCTCGCCAGCTCCTCGACCTTCTTCTCCCAGTACGCGGCGGCTTACTCGGCCAAGCCGGCGCCGTACAACGACGGCACCAAGGAGCCCTACACCGCGTACGGCTATGACGCGATGAACATCCTCCTCAAGGCCATCCACGACGTGCTGGTTGCCAACAACGGCCAGCCGCCGTCGAGCACCCAGGCCTTCCGGGATGCAGTCGTCGCGCAGCTCCACCAGACTTCGTACGACGGCGCGCTCGGTCATACGTCCTTCGACGCCAACGGGGACACGACCAACACCGGTTTCACGCTGTACAAGGTTGCGAGTGGCAGCTGGACGGGTGACGGCACCTACGCGGTTGACACCAGCGGCAACGTCACCTTGAAGAGCTGATCGACGACATGTAACGATCAGGGGGAGAGCGCCAAGCGCTCTCCCCTTTTTCGTGTTTTTCGTGCCGGGGGACAGAGATGAGCGACCCAACCGGGACACCCGACGCGCGTCCGGCTGCACCGGCTCGTGGTGCCGCCGTGCGACCCTCGTCCTCCACCCTTGTGGATCAAGCGGGACTGGCACGGCGTTCGATCGAAGCGAGCAATATCGCACGAGCAATCGGGCCGTCGCTCCGCGGCGCCTATGCATGGATCTCCCACAACTTCGCGCTGCTGCTGCTGCTCGTGATCGCGGCGTCGATCGTGGGAACGTACTTCCAGGGCGGCGCGACGCTCATGGGTCACCAGATCGACAATGCGCTCGTCCTGGGAGCGATCTACGCGCTCGTCGCCGTCGGTTACACGATGGTGTACGGCATCATCGAGCTGATCAACTTCGCTCACGGCGACGTGTTCACCGTGTCCGGGTTCTACGCGATCTTCATCGCCGACAGGTTGCACCTCGATTCGCTGGCGACCCATAACTTTGGGGGTCTCCTGCTGGCGCTGGCCATCATCTTTCCGTTGTCCATGCTCGCGGCCGGACTGACCGGGGTGGCGATCGAGTTCGTGGCCTACCGGCGGCTTCGTGACGCGCCCAGGCTTGCTCCGCTGATCACGGCGATCGGCGTCTCCTTCCTGATCGAGGGCGTCATGCTGATCCGCGAAGGTCCGGACAACGTCCCCACCAAGATGGCGTCGTGGATCAATGGTCAGGCATTCGCGATCGGCGGGGTGAGTGTCGGCTACACGGATATCTTTGTGGTGGGCTCAGCGCTGCTGCTCATGTTCGCGCTGGGCGCGTTCGTGCGGCGCACACGACTCGGGAAGGCGATGCGCTCCACCGCGCAGGACCGCACGGCTGCTTTGCTCTGCGGCATCAACATCAATCGCACGATCTCGGCGACCTTCTTCATCGGCTCCGCGCTCGCTGCGGCTGCCGCGGTGATCTACAGCATCGAGTACGGCGATCTCAAATGGAACGTCGGCTTTCACCTCGGCATCATCGCGTTCACCGCGGCGGTGCTCGGTGGCATCGGCAACATCGTCGGCGCCGGCATAGGCGGTTTTCTCATCGGCATCATCTACGTCTTCGGCGGGTCGCTCCTCGGCGGAGAATGGAGCGAGGCGCTGATCTTCGCGATCCTCGTTCTCATCCTGACCTTCCGCCCAGTCGGGCTCTTCGGGATCGAGGTGACCACTCGTGCGTGATCGTCTCAGGTCGTTCTTCCGATCCGATCCCGGCACCGGGCAGCGGAATCAGGGCACCACCGTGTTCTGGATCCTCGCCTCGACCGCTTCAGGCCTGCTCCTCATGGGCTGGCTGTTGCCCTGGTTCGTCGGGCCTTTCGATGCGGGGGTGGGGTACAGCGCACAGGACGCGGTCGTATCGCCTCCGACCGGGATCGGAACCATCCTCATGTACATCCTCGGCATCTGCATGCTGATCCTGCTGCTCTCGCCGCTGGCGGAAGCAGCCGCTCGCCTCAGAGGAACGAGCCTCGGCCGCCGTGCGGACCGGATTCGACTTGTTGCCGGTCTCGTGGGACTGGCCCTCACCGCCGTGGTGTGGTTCCTCTACAGCGTCGTCCAGGAGGAGCCGTTGTTCGGAACCTTCAGTCCCGGCACTTTCACCGACTCCGCGGTGTGGCTCACCATGTACGGATTCGCGCTGGGAGCCCTCGTCTACGGTGCGCGTCCGTGGGTCGTGGGACGTCAGACGCTGGCATTCGCGGTAGCGGCGCTGCCCTTCGGGCTCTTCCTGCCGCTCATGTTTCACCAGGCCCCGGATTTCCTGCTCTGGGCTGCGGGATCGCTCGCCGTGTACATGCTGCTGGCACTCGGACTCAACGTCGTGGTCGGCTTCGCCGGCCTGCTCGACCTCGGCTATGCGGCGTTTTTCGCCATCGGCGCATACGCCTGCGCATCCTTCGCATCACCCTTTCACGGCATTCACCTGCCACTGTGGGTGCTCATCTTCCTTGGCGCCGGGATTGCGTCACTGTTCGGCGCCGTCCTCGGAGCGCCGACACTGCGCCTCCGCGGCGACTATCTCGCGATCGTGACCCTCGGCTTCGGAGAGATCGTTCCCGACCTCGCGACCAACAACGCCTTCAATCTCACGGGCGGCGCGAACGGGATTTCGGGAATCGACCAGCCGCACTTCGGGCCGTTCAACTTCAGTGAAAGTCCGCGCTGGTATTACTGGTCCATCCTCCTGGTGGTCCTCGTCGTGATTGTGCTCCTGCGCAACATCGAGCATTCACGGGTCGGACGAGCGTGGGTCGCGTTACGTGAGGACGAGGTCGCCGCCGCCGCCACCGGCATCAACACGACGAGCACCAAGCTGCTGGCGTTCGCGATCGGCGCGTCCGTGAGCGGTCTCGCCGGAGCCTTTTACGGTTCGCTGGTCACGATCGTGTCGCCCGACGACTTCAGCTTCTCGGTGTCGATCGCCGTCCTCAGCATCATCGTGCTCGGCGGCATCGGCAACATCACCGGTGTAATCCTCGGCAGCTTCATCCTGACCTTCGTCATCTTCTGGGTGTTGCCGGACATGAATGCATGGGCGACGACCGTCAGTCACACGGTGCACGTGCCGGCACTGGCGAGCATCGATTTCAGCTCGTTCACATTCCCGCTCTACGGGATCGCGCTCATCCTGATGATGTTGTTACGCCCGGGAGGTCTGCTCCCCAGTCGCGCGCGCCGAATCGAGCTGGAGAGTTCAGGAGAAACCGAATCACTCGCTGCCGTGCAGGGAATCGCCTGAAGTGGCGCTCCTCGAGCTCGACACCGTGACCAAGCGATTCGGCGGCCTTCTCGCCGTCTCGAGCGTGAGCTTCAGCCTCGACAGGGGCGAGATCCTGTCCATGATCGGGCCCAACGGCGCGGGCAAGACGACTGCCTTCAACTGCGTTACCGGGCTCTTCCCGATCACCTCGGGATCGATCACGCTCGACGGGGTCTCGATTGCCGGTCTTCCACCCCATCGGATAACCAAAATGGGAATCGCGAGAACGTTTCAGAACATCCGGCTCTTCGCGTTCATGACCGCGGTGGACAATGTGATGGTCGGTGCGCACTGGTGGATGAAAGAGCGCGTGTGGGACGGTGCTCTCAAAACGCGCCGCGCCCGCCGGGAAGAGCGATCGGTCGAAGCGCGAGCGCTCGACCTGCTGGAACTTCTCGGTCTCGCACGGTACGCCGGTTCCTACGCCCGTGAGATGCCATACGGATTGCAACGTCGCCTGGAGATCGCTCGCGCGTTGGCGACCCAACCGCGTCTGCTGCTGCTCGACGAGCCCGCTGCCGGTCTCAACACGCAAGAGAAGCGGGAGTTGATGCAACTCATCTCCCGGCTTCGCGACGAGGGACTGACGATCTTTCTCATCGAGCACGATATGCGCCTCGTCATGGAGGTGAGCGATCGCATCGTTGTCCTGGATCACGGCGAGAAGATCGCCGAGGGTAGTCCAGCCGACGTCCGGAAGGATCCCCGCGTCATCGAGGCGTACCTTGGCACCGGTGCGAGCGACGAGATGCGCACGGCGTGAGTGACTCTGGCACGACCGTGCTGGCGGCCCCCGCGGGGACGTTGGTCATCGAACTGCGCGACATCGACGTCTTTTACGGTCGCGTCAACGCGTTGCGCAAGGTCTCGATGGAGGTCCGCGAGGGCGAGATCGTCGCACTGATCGGCAGTAACGGCGCGGGCAAGACGACCACACTGCGCACGATCAGTGGCCTCATCGGACCCAGGAGCGGCGAGGTGCGCCTGTTCGGCAAACCGACTCGTGGTCTCGGAGCCGAGAAGATCGCGCGCCTCGGCGTGGGACATGCGCCGGAGGGACGTCGGCTCTTCCCGCGTATGACGGTTCGCGAAAACCTCGATATGGGCGCCTATACTCGCAGCGATCGGGCGGGCATGCGGACCGACCTCGAGCGGGTCTTCACACTGTTTCCCAGACTCCGTGAGCGCGCCGCACAGCTCGCCGGCAGCCTGAGCGGTGGCGAGCAGCAGATGGTGGCGATCGGTCGCGCGCTGATGAGCAATCCGAAGGTGCTGATGCTCGACGAGCCGTCACTCGGCCTTGCGCCCATCCTCGTCGATGCGATCTTCGAAGTCATCCGGGAGATCAACTCCAGAGGAACGACCATCCTTTTGATCGAACAGAACGCGCTCCTTGCCCTCAAGACCGCTGCGCGGGGCTACGTGCTCGAAACCGGCGAGGTGGCGCTCTCCGGGCCATCGTCGGAATTGATCGCCTCGCCCGACATCCAACGGGCCTACCTGGGCATGTAATCTCGTTCCAGGAAAACGGCGCGCGTGCTTGACCCGTTAAGGAAGTGATGGCACCGATCAGGGAGACGACCCCAGCCTCCGAAAATCCAGCCTCGGAGACACCGGTTCCTGTACCTGCGCCTGTCGCCGCGCCCGACACCGGACGCGATCAGCGCTCCATCGACCTGCCAACCCGCGACTTCGTCGGGTGGACCGCACAGCCGGAGCTCGCGAACGGCCGCCGTCTTTCGGTGGAGGTCACCAGAAAGGTGCTCGCCACCGCGCTCGGGCTCAAGCCCGAGGATCTCGCGTCCCTCGAGCCGGCGCAGCTGCGCGCCGCCCTCGACCGGCTCCGCGAGATGGCCGGCTACACCCGCAAGCTCCTGGAGGTCGCGGCGACGGACGACCTCACCGGTGCGCTCCGACGCAGCGCCGGGCTCGCCGCCCTGCAGCGCGAGATCGACCGGTTTCGTCGCGCCGGCGGCCGGGGCATTGCGGTGATGTTCCTCGACGTCGACAGCCTCAAGCACGTGAACGACACCGCCGGGCACGCCGCCGGCGACCGCGTGCTCGTCGAGGTGGTCGCCGCGATCCGTCAACGGGTTCGTTCGTATGACCTCGTGGTCCGCTACGGGGGCGACGAGTTCCTCTGCGCGCTTGTCGACGTGGAACCGGAGGATGCCGAGCGCACCCTTGCCGATATTCGCCGTCAGTACACGGCGACGACCGGCCATTCGGTCAGCGTCGGCATGACCAGGGTTGGCGAGTCGGACACCGCCGAAGCGGTGGTCGCGCGCGCCGATGCGGCACTGTACGCGGAGCGCAGACGGCTCGAACAGCCTCAATCCTGAGAGCTGCCGGCGTCACGATTCGACCCCCGAAACCGCGGGTACCCTCGCATGCAGAAAGGAGCTTGGACGATGGCCCTCGATGTGGTCGGCAAGCTGGCGAGGGTGACCGCCGACATCACCCCAGGACACCTCGGGGAGGTGCTCATCGAGGTGCGCGCCGGCACCGAGCGCTTCCTTGCGTGCGCCTCGGACAAACAAGCAACTATCACGAAGCATTCCCAGGTCCTTGTGGTGGGTAGCCTGGGCGGTCGCACCGTTGAGGTCGCGCCGACAGACACCATGAGGTTGCCACGATGACGACGCTGGCCTACCTGATCCTGGGGATCATCATCGGCGCGCTTTTGATCCTGGTGCTGCTGTTTCGGGCGGCGTGGCGGGTCGCCGAGCCGGATGAAGCCCTGATCGTGTCGGGGTTCCGGACCAGCCAGCGCCCCGACGGCGTCGGGGAGAGCATGGGGTTCCGCATCGTCACCGGGCGTGGATGCCTGGTCGCACCCGGTATCACGCGGGTGAGGCGTCTCTCCCTGGAGGCGCACGAGAGCGAGATCGGCGTCCCCTGCGTCTCCCAGCAGAAGATCCGGGTCGACCTGCGTGGCGTGATCGTCTACAAGGTCGGCGACGACTATCGTTCGATCGCCAACGCGGCGCGGCGCTTCCTCGACCGGCCCGCGCAGGAGCTGGAGACCAAGGTGCAGAACGTCTTCGTCGGACATCTGCGCGCCATCGCGGGCTCGATGACCGTCGAGGACATGATCAGCGACCAGGACAAGTTCGCCCAGCAGGTGCGCGATCGCTGCTCGCAGGAGATGGAGTCGTTCGGTCTGGTGATCGACAGCTTCCAGATCCAGTCGATCACGAGCCCGTCGAACTACATCGAAAACCTCGCCGCTCCGCACCAGGCGGAGGTCGAGCAGAACGCGCGCATCGCTCGGGCCAACGCCGAACGCACGGCGGTCAGCCAGGAGCAGATAGCGCTCGCTCAGATGGCCGAATCGGCGCGCGACACCAATATCAAGAAGGCCGGGTACCAGGCGGAGGTCGACACGGCCACCCAGCTGGCCGCTCAGCAGGGGCCGCTGTCCGAAGCCAAGGCCCACCAGGCGGTGGTCTCCGAGCAAACCCACGTTGCCGAGTTGCAGGCACAACAGAAGGAGCAGCAGCTCCAGGTCGACGTGCGCCGGCCCGCCGACGCCGAGGCGTACCGGCAGACGACGCTGGCGGCTGCGGGGCGCGATGTGCGCATTCACCAGGCAGAGGCCGAAGCCCAGGAGGTCCGTCTCCGCGCGGAGGCGGTGGCCGCGCAGACCAAGGTGCAGGCCGAGGCCCAGGCCGCGGCCCTGAAGATGCAGGCAACCGCCCAGGCCGATGCGACCCGGCTCACCGGACAGGCCGAAGCTGACGCCATCAAGGCCAAGGGCCTCGCCGAAGCGGACGCGATCCGCGCCCGCATGGAGGCCGAGGCTTCGGGCATCGAGCGCCGGGCTGCGGCGATGAGCCAGAACCAGGAGGCGGTGATCGCCCAGCAGATCGCGGAGAAGCTGCCGGAGATCGTCGCCGCCGCGGCTGCCCCGTTCGAGCACGTCGACCAGTTCACCGTCCTCAACGGCGCCCAGGGCGTGACCGGGGCACTCGCCGAGATCATCCAGCAGGCGGGAGCGCTCACCGGCCTGGCTCGGCAGTCGCTCCTGCCCGCCATCACCCGGGCGGCATCCGCGCCGCCCGAGACGCAGCATCTCAACGGCGCCCGCAACGGCCGCGCGTATGAGAACGGTGACCGCAATGGGCGGCGCAAGCGGCAGACTCCTGTCACGATCACGGACCCGGACTCTCCCGGGAACGACGCCAGCGAGGAGCACGCACCGCAGTGACGACAGACCTTCCCGAGCTCTCCCTCTCAGCGCCCGAGGCGGCCACGACGGTCGCCCCGGCAGAGGCCGAGCGCGAGGTGACCATCGACCCGGAGGCCGCCAAGCGTATCGACGCCATGGTCACGACGTTCGTCGGAAGCCTCCGGGCGATCGACGTTCACGGCGACGACTACCGCCGACGTGTGGACGATATCGACAACCTCGCCGACCGCGAGATCCGCTCGACGTCCGACATGAGCAACCGGCTGCTCGACCGGCCGACCCGCGCCATGCGCGGTCTCGGCCAAGGTGACGCACCGATCGCCAAAGGCCTCCTCGAGCTGCGGCGCTCGGTCGAGGAGCTGAACCCGGCGAAGCATGATCTGACCCAGGGCGGTCCCCGCAAGCTCCTCGGCGTCGTCCCCTTCGGTGACCGGGTCCGTGCGTACTTCGCCAAGTACCAGAAGTCGCAGAGCCACATCGAGGGCATCGTCGGCGCCTTGCGGGAAGGCGGGTCCGAGCTGGAGAAGGACAACGCGGCGATCGCCCAGGAACAGAAGGCGCTCTGGTCGCAGATGGAGACACTCCGCCAGTACACGTACATGGCCGAGAAGCTCGACACCGGCCTCGAGGCGCAGATCAACCACATCGCGATCGGCGATCCCGAGCGGGGCAAGGTCCTCCAGGAGGACATCCTTTACCCGGTGAGGCGGCGCCGCCAGGAGATCCTCACCCAGCTCGCCGTCGCGGTCCAGGGATACGCCGCCCTGCGAGTCGTCGAGATCAACAACCGCGAGTTGGTTCGAGCGGTTCGTACGGCGACCACGACGACCGTCGCCGCGCTGCGAACCGCGGTCATGGTCGCGCAGGCGCTCACCAACCAGAAGTTGGTCAGCGAGCAGGTGAAGGCGGTGAACGAGACCACGAGCGCGATGATCGAGAGCACGTCGTCGGTGCTTCGCGAGCAGACGGCCACGGTCGAGAGTCAGGCGGCGAGCCCCGGCCTCGACATGGGCTCGCTGCAGCGGGCCTGGGACAACGTCTTCGCCGCGCTCGATCAGATCGACACGTACAAGATGCGAGCTCTCGAGGCGATGAAGATCACGGTGCGTGACCTCTCCGACCAGGTCGAGAAGTCCCACGCGCAGGTGGAACGTCTGCACGCCGCCGACGCGGCGGCTCCACGCATCGCGGGCGGGCAGGGCCTCCGACTCAGCTGAGGGTGGCGGCGCTCAGAGGTGGGCGGCGTGTATCCAGACAGCCCCGGCGGCGGCCGCGATCACGAAGAGCGCGTACTCGGCGATGGGCTCGCGGCGTCGCAGAGGACCGACGACGGATCCCGCCACACCACGGGTGCCGTACCAGAGCACCAGCAGGATGGCAGCGCGCAAGCCGGCGTGGGCGTTGTTCACCCCCACGATCGCGGCACCTCCGAGCACGATGCCGCCGACCAGGAGTGCGGAAAGGATCGTGGCGGGGATGGTGAGGCGCTCGGTCCGGAGGCCGTCGAGGCTCACCAGGAAGGCGACCGCGAACACGGCCGCGAGGCGCAGGCGGATCGGCAAGGTCGGTGAGACCCCTCCGAGCAGGACCGGGGCCAGGACCGCGATTCCCGAGACGTCGCGGACCAGCCGGGTGAACCAGCCCTCCTTGCCCAGGGCACGCCGACCGGCGAGACGCGGCACACCGCCGATCACGACAGCGGCAATGACCCCACCGGCGATCCGGATCGGGAGCGGGAGGACCGCAATCGCGAGCAGTGTCCCGAAGGACAGGACGGCGGCCATCGGGAGCGCGGCGCCCACCGGCCCCGGCCTCGAGTCCGAGGGGTAGATCAGGAAGTCGTAGGCGACCAGGATGAGCCCGGTGAGGATCGCCAGTCCCGCGTCCGCTGCGGCGCTGCGATTGAGCCCGACCGTCTCGGGCCGCAGCGCAACCTCGGCCGCCGCCACCGCGAGCCCGAACGCGGTGTGCACCATCGGCAGCGGGATATCGGCGAGCACCCGAACCTCGCCGGTGATGCCCAGCGCGCTCCGCGCCTGATCGGCGAGATAGCCATGGCCACGACGGCGAAAACCTGTTCGATTATCCACGTCGGCCTGTGGAAACGGTGGAGAACTCGGCGAGGCCCGGCTCACGGAGCCGAGGTGCCGGCCCGTCCATAGACGTCCTCGATTCGCACCACGTCGTCGATCTCCGGCGATGACACCTCGAAGAGATCGGTGTCCTCGATCGCGATGAATCGATGCTTGCGCCCGGGGCGGATGTGAGCGCTCATCCCGGCGGTGAGCCGGTGGGTCTCCACCTCACCACTGTCACTCTCGAGCAGGAGATCCATCATGCCGGAGACGACGTGGATCGCCTCGTCCTTCTGAACGTGGTACTGGAGGCTCAGCCGGTGCCCGCGGTTGACGTGGATCAGCTTTCCCGCATACCGCTCGGTGACCGCCCAGCGCACCTCGTAGCCCCACGGCTTCTCCACCCTGCCCGTGCCCGCGGCGCTGATCGGTCCGGACGCGGCAGCGACCCTCGTCATTCGGAGGCACCGACTGCGACGCGGCCGTTGACCCCGCTCTGGTTCTCAAGGGCGGAGATGAGCTGGTCGACACGCTCGCGAGTGGTCGCCTCCGCGTACACGCGCATCAGCGGCTCGGTGCCGCTCATACGCATGAGCACCCATGAGCCGTCATCCAGGTAGAACTTGAAGCCATCATCGGTCCGCGTGCGCACGACCTTGCTCCCCGCGAGGTTGTCCGGCTCGTTCTGCTGCATGCGCGCGTAGATCTGCTCCTTGCGCTCCTCGTACCCGTCGCGCGGGAACCGGATGTCGTGGCGGTCGTACGCGTGGGGGCCGACCAGGTCCTCGAGGTGGGCGAGGATCCCTGAGAGCGGCAGGCTGTAGTCGACGATCATCGACGCCATCATCAAGCCCGAGAGGATCCCGTCGCGCTCGGGGATGTGACCCCGGAACGCGTACCCGCCCGACTCCTCGCCGCCGAGGATCGCGTCGGTCTCCATCATCTTTGTGCCGATGTACTTGAAGCCGACCGGCATCTCGTGGACGGTGACGCCGAAGCGCTCGCCGAGCAGGTCGAGCATCCCCGACGTCGTGACCGAACGAACGATGTCGCCGCGGAGCCCGCGTTTCTCGAGCAGGTACATGGCAAAGAGCGCCATCACCTGAAGTTGGTTGATGTAGCGGCCGGTCTCGTCGATGATGCCGACGCGGTCGGCATCGCCGTCGTTGGCGATGCCGAGGTCGAAGGCGCCCGACTTCATGCGCTCCATCGCCTCCGGCATGTAGCGATCGATGGGCTCGGGATGCATGCCGCCGAAGCCGGGGTTGCGCTCACCGTGCAGCTCCTCGACGGTGGTCGCTCCACCGCCGATCGCGCGCGCGATGAGCCCGGCGCCGGCGCCGTACATGGCCTCGTGGAGCACGCGCAGACCACGGCTGCGGAGGGCCTCGAGATCGACCATCCTGCCCAGTTGCACGAAGAAGTCGGGCAGCGGGTCGACGATCTGGAGCCTGCCGGTCGCGACCGCCTCGTCGTAGGTGAGCTCGGTGACCCCGGTCTCGAGCGCTGTCACGGTGTGGCGCTCGATCTCGGCGACGATCTCCGGTGGCGCCGAGCCACCGAAGTCGGGCTTGTACTTGATCCCGTTGAACTCCGCGGAGTTATGGCTCGCGGTCACGACCACCCCGCCCGCAGCGTGATGTTGCGTGATCGCCCATGAGACCGCCGGCGTCGGGGTCACGCGGTCGAGCAGGACCACGCTCAGCCCGTTCGCGACGAGGACTCGGGCGACCTCTCGGGCGAACATCTCGGCGCAGTACCGCGAGTCATGCCCCACAACCACCGGGCGACTCTCGTTGCCGAGATAGCCGGCGACACCCTGCGCCACGGCGCGCACGTTCGCGTAGGTGAAATCATCCGCGACCACGGCTCGCCATCCGTCGGTCCCGAACCTGATCGGGTTCGGCGTCATCGGCACCATTCTAAGCGCACGGGTACGCCCCGTTTGGCGCCTACAGGAGCTCGTCGCGGTGGGAAGCCTGGAGCTTGTCGACGATTACCTTCACAAGCTGCGCGTGGTCGGATGGGACCACGAGAACGGCATCCGGTGTGTCGATCACAACGAGGCCATCGACACCGGCTACCGCGACCACCCTCCCCGAGCGCGAGACCACGGTGCACCCCCGTGCCGACGTCGTGATCACGTCGCCTTCGATCACATTGCCATCAGCGTCGACATCACCGTCGGCGATACGGGACTCACCGACGTCCAGCCACGACCCCAGGTCCGACCAGCCGAACGATGCCTGGACCACGGTGAGCCGGTTGGTTCGCTCGAGGACCAGCGGTTCGACGGGCTGCAGGGTCAGCTCCGCATAGATGCTCGTGGCCAGATCGTCGTCACCGCTGAGGCGCGCGTCGACGACCCGGTCGATGGTCGCCGCGAGCTGCGGGTCGGCAGCGGTCAGCTCGGCTCGGAAACGGCGAGCCGTCCATGCGAAGAGGCCGAGATTCCAAAGGTGACGCCCGTCGGCGACGTAGCGCTGGGCAACCTCCGCCGACGGCTTCTCCTTGAACCCCGCCGACTCGAACGCCGGGAGCGCACCCGCCGCCGCGGCGATCGCGGGTGGACTGCCGTCGGGCGGATGCCAACCCCTGGGGTCTCGCGCCGCAGCCACCTCGATGTACCCGAAGGCGGTCACCGGTGCCGCGGGGACGAGCCCGACGGTCGCGAGCCCGTCGGTCGCGACCGCCCAGCCGGCCGATGCGACCACAGCCGCGCGGTACGCGTCCCGGTCACTGACCCGGTGGTCGGCATGAACGCTGGCGATCAGGGCCTCGGGATCCTCGCGTTCGATGAGCCCGACCGCAAGGGCCAGCGCCGGGCCGGTGCCCCGCGCCTCCGGCTCCTCGATGATCGCGTCACCGGCTATTCCCATATCGGCCATGGCCGATAGACACCCCTCGGCCTGGTCGGCCGCGGTCACCACCCGAACGGTCTCGCCGAGCCCGATGACCCGGTCGAGGGTCGAACGGAGCAGGGTCTCACCACCAGGTGCGAGGGGGAGCAGGTGCTTGGGGGTGGACCTGCGGCTGAGCGGCCACAGGCGGGTGCCACTCCCACCCGCGAGCACGAGGATGTGTAAGCCCACGTGGAGCCGGGTCGCCTCCGGTCGCTAGGCCGTGGCGGCCGCGGTGAGGAGTGGTTCGGTCCCGGCGTCCTCGGCCCACTGATCGGCGAGGGTGGTGCGCTCCCAGGGAAGGTCGAGGTCGCTCCGCCCGAAGTGGCCGTACGCGGCGACCTGGCGGTAGATGGGCCGGCGCAGCTCGAGGGCGCTCATGATCCCGAAGGGCGACAGATCGATGTACTCATCGATCAGCGAGGCGATCACGTCGTTGGGCACCTTCTCGGTTCCGAAGGTCTCGACCAGCACCGAGACCGGCTTGGCGACGCCGATCGCGTAGGCAACCTGGATCTCGCATTTCGTTGCCAGACCCGCCGCGACCACGTTCTTGGCCGCCCAGCGGGCGCCGTAGGCGGCGCTGCGATCGACTTTGGACGGGTCCTTGCCGCTGAAGGCGCCGCCGCCGTGCCGCGCATACCCGCCGTAGGTGTCGACGATGATCTTGCGCCCGGTGAGGCCGGCATCTGCCTGCGGGCCCCCGATGACGAAGCGTCCCGTGGGATTCACGTAGCGCTTGGTGCCCGCATCGAGCCATTCCGCGGGGATGACCTTCTCGACGACGTGGTGCTGGACGTCCTCGAAGATCTGCTCCTGAGTGACCTCCTCGCCGTGCTGCACGCTCACCAGGACGGTGTCGACACGCCGCGGACGCCCTGCGGCGTCATATTCGATGGAAACCTGGGTCTTGCCGTCGGGGCGAGCCCAGCGCAGGGTCCCATCGCGGCGCAGGACTGCGAGCCGTCGTGCCAATTGATGGGCCATCTGAATTGGCGCCGGCATCAACTCCGGGGTCTCGTCGCACGCAAAGCCGAACATCATTCCCTGGTCGCCGGCGCCGCCGTGATTGACGCCCTGCGAGATGTCCGGGGACTGCTCGTCGATCCCGACCAGGACACCACAGGTCTCCCAGTCGATCCCGTATTTGGCCCGGGTGTATCCGATCTCCTTGATGGTCTGGCGAACCAGGCCGGCGATATCGACATACGCCTCGGTGGTGATCTCGCCGAAGACGATGACGGTCCCGGTGCTCAACGCGGTCTCGCAGGCGACGCGCCCGAGCGGGTCCTTGCTGAGCACGGCGTCGAGGACGGCATCGCTGATCTGATCCGCGACCTTGTCGGGGTGTCCCTCGGTCACCGATTCGGAGGTAAAGAGACGGTGGCGCGTTGGTGGCATTGGAACTGCCCTCCACCCTACCGGCAGCCACCGAGCCGCCCTGTGCGTCTCCGGCCTGCTCCTGTCCAGGGATCGCAAGATCGTAACAGCGCGATGGAAAGGCTGGGCTGTCACGGATTTGTCCGTTTGCGAGGACCCTCTCGACCGTGTACTGTTACCCGGTAACTATCACCAACCCGGGCGCCGTATCACAACGCGCCGGACGGAGGAACAAGGCGCGTGTCGGTAGACCAGACTCTACGTTGCCGCGATTGCGGCGTCGACTTCATTTGGACTGAGGGCGAGCAGGACTTTTTTGCCTCTCGTGGCCTCACAAACCCCCCTTCTCGCTGCCCCAGCTGCAGAGCGGCCCGTCGTCAGAGCGGCGGCGGCGGTGGCGGCGGCGGCGGCTTCGGCGGTAGCGGTGGTGGCGGCGGTGGATACCGCAGCAACGGCCCTCGCCAGATGTACGAGGTCCCCTGTGCTGGGTGCGGCGGCGTGGCGCGCGTCCCCTTCCAGCCTCGCGGCGACAAGCCCGTTTACTGCAGCGACTGCTTCCGCGCAGCGCCTCGGTGAGTGACGGCGGCCCAATCGCGGTAGGGACGAGGGTCAGCTTTCCCTATGGCGGCAGCCGGCGTACCGGCACCGTCGCTGACGTCTCCATGATTCCCGACCAGTCGGGCGGCCAGTCGCTTGCGTACCTGATCGACGTCGGCTCTCGCAAAGTGTTTGTGCAGGGCGAGGGCATCACCCCGGCCACCGGGCCGGGGGCTGCCTTCGATCCGGTCGCTGAAGGCGTCGCCTACGGCCGCAAGCGGCCTCGGAATCCGCGCAACCGATAGCCGGATTCGGAGCTCCTGGCTCCGATACCTCGTCGCTCCGGCGTGACCGCGAGACCATCGCCTGCTGACTATCCTGTGAGTGATGGCTTCTGATCTCACGGCGGATGGCGCCCAGGGGACGCGCACGCCTCCGCGCAGGACTATTCGTGTCTGGATGGTCCTGCTTGCGCTCGGCGTCGCGGCGATCATCTCCGGCGGCGCGCTGATCGCCGGACCCCTCATCGGCGTATTCCAGCGCGGGGCAGCCGATTCGACGGCGCTCAACCACTGGAAAGGCGGCACCACCAAACCCGCCGTCGTCCCGGCCCCGGTCGCCTCCAAGTCACCTACCTGCGGAACCAGCTCTGCGACCGACTACGCGCTCGTGAACTTCGGCGCGCCGGCGCAGTATCACTACGCAGCGGTCGCCGGAAACGGCACCTGGGCATTGCTGAACTCGCGATCGATGGTCCACTACGCGGGCACGCCGAATCCCGGCCAGCAGGGCAATGTGATCATCGCCTTCCACCGGGAGCCGGACTTCCAGTACATCAGCGGGCTCAACGTCGGCGACACCATCGCGATCGAGAATCGCGCCTGCCAGACCTTCGTCTACAAGGTGACGCAGCGCTGGGACCTGGCGCCGGCAAAGGTCACGCAGCTCGTCCCGACCTCGGGCCACGAGCTGACCATGATCACCTGCGATCCCTGGTGGCAGGATTACAACCGGCTGGTCTGGCGCGCCGAGCTGATCTCCGCACCGGCGCCAAGCTCGCCTGGATCAACCGGCGGCTCGGTGGCCAACCCGGCTTTCTAACCGACTGACGAGCCCGCCGGATCCTCCGGTTCCGGGTGTACCGGTTCCGGCTTCCTGGAGAATCCTTCGAGCGGACCCGGAAGCGCCTTTTCCGCGACCGCTTCGAGGCGCTTGATGTTCTTCCGAACAAAGAAGCCGGCGAGCACGATCACGACCACCGCAAGCACGGCGAATCCGATCGCGACCGGGGTGCTCAGCTTCGCGACCACGCTGCTGGCCGAATAGGCGCCGACTCCATACAGGGTTGCCCAGACAATGGCGCCGGCCGCATTGGCTATCAGGAATCGTGACCAGTGCATCCGGTTGGTGCCGGCCAGGAACGCCGCGTATGTGCGAAGCACCGAGACGAACCGGCCGAAGAAGACGACCTTGGCGCCATGGCGCATGAAGATGTACCGCCCCACCTTGAGCCTGGCCTCGTCGAGCCGGACGTATTTGCCGAAGCGACGCAGGAGCGGATACCCGCCAAACCAGCCGATGCCGAACCCGATGTTGTCACCGATGACCGCGCCGATGATCGCAGCCGCGATGACTCCGGCAATCGACAGATGTCCCGTCGTTGCTGCGAAAACGGCCGCGGTGATCAGCATCGTTTCGCCGGGAAGCGGCACACCCAGGCTCTCGATGCCGACGAACAGCGCTACCGCAAGGTAGCCGATGCTCTGCAGCCAACCGTACAGTCCGGCATTCGCCATCTCGTCGCTGTCCCCAGCTCAGACAGGCGAAACGGGATGGTGTCGCGAGACGTCGGCGCGCCGCCTGGTGCGGTACGCCGCAAAACGGCGCACGAGCTCTCCGCGAAGTTGCTCCGCCGGCACGACTGCATCCACGATGAGCTCCGAGGCGAGCCGGAAAACGTCGATGTCGTCGCGGTACTCGTCCTGCAGCCGCTGCACGAATGCGGCCCGGTCCGCTTCCGGTGTGTCCTGGATCTTGTTGTAGTACACGGCGTTGATCGCCGCCTCCGGACCCATCACCGCGATCTGCGCCGTTGGCAGCGCGAGCGTGCAATCGGGTTCGAACGCCGGACCGCTCATCGCGTACAGACCGGCCCCGTATGCCTTGCGCAGGATCACCGAGATGCGCGGAACCTGCGCCTGCGCAAGCGCGGCGATCATCTTGGCGCCGTGCCTGATGATTCCCTGTCGCTCGACGGCAGTGCCGATCATGAACCCCGGCACGTCCGCGAGGAACAGCAGTGGCACGTTGAACGCGTCGCAGCACGTGATGAAACGCGTTGCCTTGTCGGCGGAGTCCACGAAGAGCACGCCGCCCTTGAAGCGCGGTTGCGACGCGAGGATGCCGACCGCGTGGCCGTCGATGCGCGCGAAACCGCAGACGATCTCGCGTGCGAACAAACGCTTGATCTCGAAGAACGTGCCGTCGTCGATGACCCCGCGGATGAACGCCATGACGTCGTAACCCTTCGACGCCTCAGCCGGGATGACGCTGGAGATGTCTTCGCATCCCGCCTCGACCTCGCGCGATGCCGCGCCCGGCGGTGTGTCGTGCCACGATTGCGGCAGGTATTCGAGGTACCGTCGCGCCGCCACGATTCCCGCATCCTCGTCGGCGACGAGCACATCGCCACAGCCGCTCACCGTGCAGTGCATGCGCGCACCACCCATCTCCTCGAGGGTCACCTTCTCGCCCACCACGACCTCGGCCATGCGCGGCGAGCCCAGGTACATCGAGGCGTTCCCCTCGACCATGATGACGATGTCGCAGAACGCGGGGATGTAGGCGCCCCCGGCGGCGCTCGGTCCGAAGAGCACGCACACCTGGGGCACCTGACCGGAAAGCCGAACCTGCATATGGAAGATGTGGCCGGCGTGGCGCCGCCCGGGGAACATCGCAACCTGTTCGGTGATGCGCGCGCCGGCTGAATCCACGAGGTACACGAGGGGAATCTGCAGACGTTCGGCGGCCTCCTGGATGCGCACGATCTTCTCGACCGTACGCGGGCCCCAGGAGCCGGCTTTGACGGTCGGGTCGTTCGCCATCACCGCGCACGTCCTGCCGTGCATCACCCCGATGCCGGTGACCACTCCCTCGGCGGCGAGCTCCGGATCCTCGGTGCCCGCAAGCAGCCCGTCCTCGACGAAGTCGCTGCCGGAGTCGAACAGCCGTCTGATCCGTTCGCGCGCGGTCAGCTTGTTCTGGGTCGCGAGCTTGTCCCGGTGGCGCTGCGGCCCACCGGCGCGCGCCCGTTCCAGACGCTCCTCGACGGATTCAGCCAACGCTCGTCTCGACGCCCACTTCCTGAGGAGCGCGACTCCAGATTCCGGCGCGATAGAGCTTGCCGGGCAGGTCGTGTCGAAGGTCTCCGGCGAGCGCCTCGGCGACGGCGCACATCGCAGCGAGATCGATGCCGGTGACGGCGCCGAGGGCGTGCAACGCCTGGAGCGCGTCCTCGGTGCAGACGTTGCCGGTGGAGCGTGGTGCGAACGGACAACCGCCGATGCCACCAACCGATCCGTCGAAGCGCCGTATGCCGGCGGCGAACGCAGCGACCACATTGGCAACACCGAGCCCGCGCGTGTCATGCACGTGCAGCGACAGACGATCGATCGGAACCGCGGCGGCGACCAGTGCGCACATCGCGGTGACGTCAACCGGTGTCGCCACGCCGATCGTGTCCGCGATGCCCACCTCCGCGACACCCCTTGCCGCCAGGTCGGCACTCAGCTCGACAACGCGAGCCGGTGCCACCTCTCCTTCAAAGGGGCAGCCGAAACTCACCGACACCGCAACGTCAACCGTGCACGCGCGCTCACCGGCCAGCTCGACGATGTGCGAGATCTCATCGAGGGACTCGTCAACGCTTCGATTGACGTTGCGCTGGTTGAAGGAGTCGGTCGCGGCGATCGTGACCAGCACGTTGCGAATGCCGTGCGCGAGTGCGAGCTCAAGGCCGCGGAGATTGGGGATGAGCACGCGCAACCGCGGCAGGTCGTTTTGCAGTCCGGCGAGCACGGCGGGTGCATCCGCCAGTTGCGGAACCCACGCCGGTGAGACGAAGGACGTCGCTTCGACACGTGGCACGCCCGCGTCGAGCAGCCCGCGGACGAGCCGGATCTTCGCTTCCGTGCTGATCGTGTCGGCAATGTTCTGGAGCCCGTCGCGCGGAGCGACGTCTGTCCAGAGCACCTCGTTCAACGCCATATTCCTCCCGGGGGTGAACACTTCCCGTCACCGTAGCAAACCCGAGGGCTACACTCTCGCCAGCCGATGCCGCGGTTCCGCGTTCCCGACTACATCCGAACCACCTTCGCGGTCAGCGATTGGCGCGCTTTCCGGCTGTGCGGAATGGACGAGGTTGGTCGCGGCGCCTACGCGGGTCCACTCGTCGCCGCCGCGGTGGTGCTGCCCCAGCGCTTCCGCCATCCCCTGCTCCGTGACAGCAAGCTGCTCACCGCCAAACAGCGTGAGCTGGTCGGGGCCGTGCTCCGCGAGCGAGCGGTGGCGTGGGCGGTAGCGGAGGTGAGCGTTGAGGAGATCAACGCTCGCGGCCTGGGGTGGGCGAACGTCGATATCTTCCGCAGGTTGGTCGAAGCCGTGGATGCGGACGGGTATTGCTGCGACGGCAACCTGCGCATCCCGGTGTCGCGTCCCCTTCACTCGCTCGTTGCCGGCGATCGAAAGGTGCCGGCGGTCTCTGCCGCATCGATCATCGCCAAGGTCCATCGCGACGCGCTGATGACACGGATGCACGATGAGGCGCCTCACTACAACTGGGCGAGCAACAAGGGATACGGGGCCCCCGAGCATCGCGCCGCGATCCGCGAGTACGGCCCACACCCCGCGCACCGGCGCGTGTTCCTTGCCTCCGTCATGCAGACGGAGCTGGACCTGACCGGGACCGTCGCTCAGGGAGTGGTGGCAATCCCAGTGGCTGGAGCCGGCTGAACCTCGGTCAGTTGGCGCCGCAGCCGCAGCTGCCGCCGCCGCCGCAACAACCACCGCCCCCGGCGGCGGTCGATGGCGATGCTTCGGAGCCAGATCCGGCGTGGACCGCGACCCGGCTGATGAGCGGCATGCTTGCCCGGCTCTCGCAGCTCGGGCAGATGGCGGCGACTTCGCGATCGGCCATCGGGCGAAGCAGCTCGAACACGGCCGAGCAGTCGTTGCAGCGGTATTCGTAGAGGGGCATCAGCGCAAGCGTAACTCACGTTCAGCGCGACTTGACAAGTCGAACATCTGTTCGCTAGAGTCAGTTCATGCCAATTCGAACGATCGAGCTCCAGCTCCCGCTCGATGCCGATGAGGCAGGATCGCTCGCCCGGCGCCGGGTGAGCCATCTCGCCGCGGTCGATGGGCTCGAGCCGGCGGCATTCGTGAAGCTGATTCGATCGTTCCCCTCTCTGGGCGCGATCT
>JBAQGL010000045.1:0-21759 GCA_049287785.1 Candidatus Dormiibacterota bacterium
GCGGCACCCTGCTCAGCTTGCCCACTCCCTCGTTCGCGCAAGCAGATTGTCGCGCTCTCTCGGGAGCGGTCAAATTCGCAGGGTGCCGCCCGACCCCTCTCGCCCTACAGCCTTTGTGCCGTAGTCCTTCGCTCAGCGCAGCGAGAAGGAGAGGATCGAGGCCGGGTTCAGGAGCGCGAAGGCGCGCTGGACGGCGTGGGTCTCATTGGTGATCGCGGTGATCCACAGGGCGGAGAGGTTGGTCACCGGGAGGAAGTCACCGGGGTGACGCTCGAGGTGATCCTGGAGGTCGTTGCCGGGCGAGAGGTGCACGTCGCCGACCAGCGAGATCGCGGAGGTGTTGATCGACGCCGCGTAGGGCACGGTCTCGCGCCACATCGCGGAGTTGCCGTCGGGCACCTCCTCGAGGGGTGAGACGAGGATCACGCCCGCCTTGGCGATGGTCACACGGGGCTCGAGGCGGCTCAGGACCGGGTAGTTGGTGGAGAGGGGCTCGGCACGCGAATTCCTGACCTGAAGGAACGCACCGAACCGGTTGATGCTGTCGCTGAGGCGTTCCGCGCCGATGACCTCGAGCTCGCCCGTCAACCGGATGAAGGTGCCGTAGATCTCGACCTCACGCCATCCGCTCACAGGCCCCCAAGGCTACTCTCCGGCGACCGGCACGGGACTGCTCGACGCGACGCGCGGCGTGGCGCACGCGGTGACGTATCCTTTCGGCCGTCTGACGCTCCGAACACGAGATATGGAACGCCTCATAGTCGCTCTCCGCACTGACTTCGGATGCTTCGCCATCATCGTGGCATTCGTCGTGATCATGATTTCGGCGATCGTCTTCGCCAACATCCTCACCCCCCCGGCAAGCAACCCACTCCTGTAGCAGGGATGAGGCATACCCCGACCTCCGTTCAGGCGGCTTCAGCGCGGCAAGCTCGTAAACTTGCCGCAGGGACGAGCCACCTCGTGAGGACTGTATGGCGCTGAATCCGTACGAATCGCCGCGAGGGAGGATGCGTGCTCGCGCCGAGACGACGAGACGTCAGTTCCTGATGATCATGGGGGGCCTCGCCGCCGCCGGCGCGAGCCTGCTCGGAAGCATCAAGGTTCTCGGCTTCATGTTCCCTCAGGCGTCAAGCAATGCGCCCGCCCTGTTCAAGACGTCGTTCACGTTTGCGCAGCTCACCGGTGGTGTCGTGAACGGCAAGGCGGTGACGCCCGTCAACGTGCTCTCCGAGACCGACAAGCGCGTCACCGTGGTGCTCGATGACGCCGGCATCTACGCCGTCTACCTGGTCTGCACACATCTCGGGTGCACGCCGAACTACGTGACCGACGTGACCACCGGGTCCGGGGTCTCACCCTCGGTGGCGAAGGCTCGCGGCGACCGTACGCCCGACCAGCAGAGCCCCAACGGCTGGGCGTGTCCCTGTCACGGCAGCCGGTACTTCATCGACTCGACGAACTTCTACGGCCCGGCTCCGCGGCCGATGGACTGGGTGAACATCGAGGTCACCCCGGACGGGTTCTTCGCAGTGGACCGAGCCGCGCTGGTCGCGACTCGTGGCCCAGGGAACAATCAAGCGCCACAATGGCGCCTGCTGGTCGGCACGCAGAAAAGTAACGGCAAGACCCTCGGGGTCTAGATGAGGAGGCGGGCTACGCGAATGAGGGGTCTCGGGAGATGAGCGCAACACCGGGCGAGGCGAACCCGGTCCGCGCGTTCGTCGCGCAGCTCTGGGGATCGGTATTCCGCCACGGTCTGCCGACCAACGACAAGGTCGCAGCTCGTACCGCGCTCACCAACTTCTTCCTGCACATCCACCCGGTGCGCGTCAAGAAGTCCGCCGTGCGCGTCTCCTACACGCTGTGCCTCGGCGGTCTCTCCTTCTTCCTGTTCATCCTGCTGACGATCACCGGGCTGTTCCTGATGTTCTATTACATCCCCTCGGTGGATTCGGCGTACCAGAACGTCAAGGATCTCCAATTCGTCGCGGTGTTCGGCGACATCATCCGCAACATGCATCGCTGGGCCGCGCATGCGATGGTGATCACGGTCTGGTTGCACATGGCCCGGGTCTTCTACCAGGGCGCATACAAGCCGCCCCGGGAGTTCAACTGGGTCATCGGCACGTTCCTGCTCCTGATCACGCTGCTGCTCTCGTTCTCCGGCTACCTCCTTCCCTGGGACCAGCTCGCCATCTGGGCGATCACGGTCGGCACCAACATGGCCAAGTACGCCCCGATCGTGGGGCCCTATACCCGATATCTCCTGCTCGGTGGCGACCAGGTAGCACAAGGTGCTCTGATTCGCTTCTACGTCTTACACGTCATCGCCCTGCCCCTCATCGGCTTTCTGCTGATGGTCGTACACTTCTGGCGCGTCCGTAAAGACGGGTTCACAGGAGGCCTCTGATGGCAACGGTCGTCGAGGGAGGACGCGACCCCAGCGGAGCGGTGTCGCCGCGGCCGCGGGCACCCGTATCCGGACCCGAGCTGGCGAGCACCCCACTGGTCATCCGCCGCCGCGAGGACGAGGAGACGGTGGTCACGTTCCCCTACCTCGTGTGGCGGGAGTTCCTCGCCGGCCTGGCGGCCTTCGTGTTTCTCATGCTGGTGTCGATCCAGGTCAACGCGCCGCTGCTGCAGCGCGCCAACACCTCGATCACACCGAACCCGGCCAAGGCGCCCTGGTACTTCGTCGGCCTCCAGGAGCTGCTCGAGCGCTTCCCGCCGATCATGGCGGGCGTCGCGTTCCCGAGCTTCGTGATCATCTTCATGATCCTGACCCCGTACCTCGACCGCAACCCGAGCCGCCGCCCGCAGGACCGCAAGGTGGCGATCGTGCTGTTCACGGTCTATGTGTGCCTCGCGGTGGCATTCGTGGTCATCGGTGAGTTCTTCCGTGGCGAAGCATTCAACTGGGACTGGACCCTCATCCTCGGTCACCCGGGGCTGAGCTCTCCCGTATGAGGTCGCGGATTCTCTTCGTCGCGCTGAGCGTGGTGCTCCTCGGCCTGGTCGGCTGGGCGGCGTTCAAGGACTCGAGCAGCCGGACCTACATCAACATTCAGACCCAGTACCTGAAGGACTATCCGAGCTCGGACTTCAACGTCCAGGTCCAACAGCTGTTCCCCGCGTTTCCCCAGGCCACCATCGAAGGGGACACGTATCGCGTCGAGCGATGCATCTCGTGCCACGTCCCCGACATCGGCACCATCGGCCCTGTGGAAGCAGCCAAGCGGCTGAGCCAGGACTTCTTCAAGTACGAACCGAATGCCCAGCAGCTGGCGGCTGAATACCACCTGTCCGGCATCCATCCCGCCTACATCACCTCCACGGGCGGCAATTACCCGCCGTCGCTGAGCTTCGCGGAGTACGGGCCGACCAGCTTCACCCCCTTCACCTACACGCCGTACACGCCGCCAGGCGCCGCGCCGGCCGCAAAGGTGACGGTCCAGCAGCCCGGGCCGCTCCCCGCGTTCCTCGATCCGTCGACCAACTATGGCGCGTCCACGTTCCCGGTGACCGGCCCGCTCGGCATCGACCAGATCGGCTGCATCGTCTGCCACAACGGCAACCGGCTCGGCCTCGACGAATCCGACGCGCATCAGAACCTGATCATCAACCCCGTCTACACCTTCACTGAGGGCGCGCAGCTCTACTACGCAAACTGCGCGCGTTGCCATGGCGGGCAGGGTGAGGGCGGCGCCGGGCCGCCTCTCAACAACCAGGACCGTCTCGGCTACTTCAACGAGGACTACTACTACCGGTGCATCGAGTACGGCTTCACCGACTTCGAGCACTACGGCAGCATCATGCCCAACTGGGGCGGCATCGCCAACGACTACAACCCGCACACCAATCCTGCCGGCCCGGGCGCGGTGCTCAACACCTCACCGGTCCTGACCCAGACGCAGATCAATATCCTCATACAGTTCATCCGCCATTGGGAGAGCTACAGCACGCTTCCATGAGAGCAGCACGGTGAAACGGCGCAGCACCTTCGCGCGAGACCTGATCGGTACGCTGGTGGTCTTCTTCGGCCTGCTCGTGTTCACCTTTGTGCTGATCTACGGCGAATTCCTGCTCGAGAACTTCAAGGCTCACTGACGCACATGCCCATACCGTTGCTTGCGGAGCTGTATCCCGGTGAGGCCGGCTGGGGCGACGTGCTCTTCGTCGCCATCTGGTCGTTCGGCACGCTGCTGCTCGCCGCGTACTACCTCTACCGGGCCTTCGTCGGGCGATGACCTCGAGCGCACTATTGGGCGGCGGCCGCGCCCTCCGGACGTTTTGCCGCGCCGGTGATGGCGTCTGAGGCCGGAGGGGTCAACCCTCTGCGCCGGCCCAATCCCGGATTGGCCGCTGGACTGTCGATCATCCCGGGGCTCGGTCAGCTCTACACCGGGCAGCCGCGCAAGGCGCTGTGGTACCTGTTCTGGACCGTCTTCACGATCGGTCCTGCGGTCCTGCTGATCATGGCCGGACAGTCGATCGGGCACAGCCTGCTCACCCACGGTTCGGGCGCGCTCTTCCTGCTCATCGCGCTCGTCTCGGTGTTCGCATTCATCGGCCTCTTCCTGGCCGGCCTGTTCATCTGGGCGAGCTCGATCATCGACGCCTACCAGAGCGCAGTCGCGATCGGCGCCGGTGACACCGAGCGCGCTGCGCGACGCAGGATGTTCCGGCTGTGAGCTCCGAAGCGCCCAGGTCGCTGCTCGGGCGGCTGCGCCGGCGGCAGCGATCGGCGGCCACCGGTGAGGTGCTCCCCGACCCGTCGGTACCACCCGGAAACCGCGGCTCGTGGGACCGCGCCGCACTCGTCAACACCGACATCACCGAGCTGGTGAAACGCCAGATCAACACCAAGACCAAGATATGGCAGCGCTGATCCTGCTCCCGCGACCGTGGGCCTCGGACGGCTCGGATTGCCCGTCTGAACGCCGCTATGCGATCATCCTGCGTCGCGGATGAACCTGCTCGCACAGTCCACCTGTTGCGTCAACAATGCCGGCGCTTTCGGCGATGGCGGCACGATCAGCGACCGAGCGCTCGGCGTCTACACCGCCGTGTTCTGGGCCTCGGTGGTGCTCGGTGTCATCGTCACGGGATTGCTGCTCTATGCGTTCGTCAAGTTTCGTCGTCGCAGCGACGCTGACGATCCCCCGCAGTTTCACGGCAACACCCGGCTCGAGATCGCCTGGACACTGGTTCCGCTGGCGACGTTTCTTTCGCTCTTCGGCCTGACCGCGGCGAACATGCCCTTCATCAACAACACCCACGCGGGCACGCAGTACACGGTCACCGTGATCGGTCAGCAGTTCAGCTGGACATTCGACTACGGCACGAGCAGCAGCGGTGCGCGCATTCGCAGCTTCGGCACGCTGTACCTGCCCGAGAACACCGATGTCGCGCTCAACATCGTGTCCACGGATCCGCCGTGCAATGTGAAGCCGTCGGTTTCGTCGGGAAGCACGCTCGCGCAGGAGCTCGCCAACGAGGGATGCGGTGTCAACCACAGCTTCTTCGCCCCCTCGCTCGGCCAGCAGATGAACGCCATCCCCGGGGATGTCAACACGGCGCCGATCGAGGCTCGTCAGGGAACGTATTACGGGCAGTGCACCGAGCTCTGCGGGGTGGGTCACGCAACCATGACCTTCGACGTCATCGCGCTGCCGATGAACCAGTTCCAGTCGTGTGTGTTCGGCAATCCCAGTGGCTCGATCGACGCGACCAGCAAGTCGTGCACTCTCGGAGGATCCTGATGGCGGTCATGGACGCGACGCTTCCACGGGCACGTTTTGCCCGCGTTGACAAGTCGAAGGGCGTCCTCGGCTGGTTGACCACAGTCGACCACAAGAAGATCGCGATCATGTACCTGTTCCTGACGTTCTTCTTCTTCCTGGTCGGCGGCGTGATGGCACTGCTCATCCGCATACAGCTGGCCGAGCCGCAGAACACGTTCCTCACGCCCGAGCAGTACAACCAGATCTTCACGATGCACGGGACGACGATGATCTTCCTGTGGATCATCCCGGTGTGGGCCGGCTTCGGCAACTACATGGTCCCGCTGATGATCGGCGCGCGCGACATGGCGTTTCCGCGCATCAACGCGTTGTCCTTCTGGCTGCTGCCGCTCGGCGGCCTGGTGATGTACTCGGGCTTCCTCGTCCCCGCAACCACCCATGCCGGCCTGCTCTGCCCCGGCGGCCCGGGTGACGCGGGATGGACCGGGTACGTGCCACTCACCGGTGCCCACTACAGCTGCAGCATGGGCCAGGACCTGTGGATCATCGGACTCCACCTGGTCGGCATCTCGTCGATGCTCGGCGGCCTCAACTTCCTCGCGACCATCCACAACATGCGCGCCAAGGGTATGACCTGGGGGCGGCTCCCGCTGTTCGTGTGGGCGCAGGAGATCACCGCGGCGCTGGTCGTCCTCGCATCGCCGTTCCTCGCCTCCGGACTGGCGATGAACCTGCTCGACCGCCAGATCGGTACCAACTTCTTCGACCCGGTCAACGGCGGCAGCGCGCTGCTCTACCAGTTCGTGTTCTGGTTCTACTCGCACCCAGCCGTCTACATCATGATCCTGCCCGCGTTCGGGATCATCAGCGAGATCATCCCGGTGTTCAGTCGAAAGCCGATCTTCGGTTACAAGGCGATGGCGGCATCCATCGCAGCGATCGCCGTGCTCGGGTTCATCGTCTTCGTGCACCACATGTTCGTCACCGGACTACCGCTGGTGGTGCAGACGTTCTTCGCCTTCACCACCTTTGTCATCGGCGTTCCGACCGGGGTGAAGATCTTCAGCTGGCTTGCCACGATGTGGGGAGGGAGCATCAAATACGACACGCCCATGCTCTTCGCCGCCGGGTTCTTATTGATGTTCCTGATCGGTGGCATTGACGGCGTTTACCTCGGCAGCCTCGCCGTCGACCGGCTGGTGCACGGCACCTACTGGGTGGTGGCGCACATTCACTACGTGCTCTTCGGCGGCAGCGTCTTCGGCGTGTTCGCTGCCTTTTATTACTGGTTCCCAAAAGTCACGGGGCGATTCCTCAACGAGAAGCTCGGCAAGCTGCATTTCTGGTTGATGTTCATCGGCATGAACCTGACCTTCCTGCCGATGCACGCCCTCGGCCTGCTCGGGATGCCGCGGCGGATCGCTACCTACCTCGACAATCGCGGCTGGGGCGACCTCAACTCGCTGATCACCTTCGGTGCCTTCGTGATCGCCATATCGATCACCGTCTTCCTGATCAATTTCGTGATCAGCATGCGTGCACCGAAGACGGCGCCAGACGATCCGTGGGAGGCCAACACCCTCGAGTGGGCCACGTCGTCGCCGCCACCGGCATGGAACTTCGACGAGGAGCAGGAGGTGCTCAGCCTGAGGCCGGTGCGCGACCGGCGCATCGCGCAGAAGAAGGCAGCCGCATCCGGGGCGCCCGCGTAGCGCTGGTGGCACCGTGATCCCGGCGCGGCCGTCGGCAGGGTTCCGCCGCCTCGCGGTGTGGACGGCGATCCTGACGTACCTGCTGATCGTGTGGGGCGGCATCGTCCGCGTCAGCGGCAGCGGCAACGGATGCGGGACCACCGACCAGTGGCCGCTCTGCCACGGATCGCTGCTGCCCGCGTGGCAGATCAATACGCTCATCGAGTTCACGCACCGCTGGATAGCCTCGATCTGCACGCTGCTGGTGATCATCCTCACGGTGGCGACGTGGATCTGGCACCGTCACCAGCGCAGGATCCTGGTCGGCACCAGCGTCGCGGCGGGGCTCTTCGTCGTGCAGATCGCCCTCGGAGCGCTCGCCGTCGAATACAACCTTCCGGGCGGCGTGGTGATGATCCACCTCGCCAACGCGCTCCTCCTGTTCGCGGTGCTCATCTACGTGGCGGTGGTCGCCTGCACCGTGGGAACGCCGGGTCGGAGTCCGAGCCTTTCGGTTGCACTGTCGACGTCGGTCAAATGGCCGGTGGCCATCGCCGTGATCGCCACCTACGTCGTGGCATTGAGCGGTGCCTTTGTCGTCGAGACCAACTCCGGAGGTGGGTGTACCAGCTGGCCGCTGTGCGGGAGCGGCTTCTCCCTGCCGGCCGGACAGGCGGCGACCATCAACGTCGCGCATCGACTGGTCGCGCTCGTCGTCGTCCTGCTCCTCGGCGGCCTCATGGCCGTGATTTCGCGCCGGCGTCGTGGCGACCGCGTGGTTCGCATCGGCGTGATGGCGGTGAATCTCCTCCTCGTCCTGCAGGTGGCCGCAGGTGCGCTGGTCGTGCTCCTCGGCCTCCCCGCATGGGTTCGGGGCCTCCACATCGCGCTTGCCTCGTTGCTCTGGGGGTCGGTGGTCCTGGTCGCCGTGGTGGGCAGCCTCCCGGTGAATGAGCCAGTCACGGCGGCGCCGGCGCCGCAGCGCGGCGACACGCTGCGGCCGCAGGCCAAAGTGGCGCAGTCGTGACCGTCGCGGTCAGCCTCGACGTCCTCCCGCGCCGCCGGCTCGCCGACGTCGCACGCGACTACGTCGCGCTCACCAAACCTCGGGTCATCCTCCTTCTCGAGGTCACCGCGGTCGCAGCCATGGTCATCGCGGATCGAGGCTGGCCGGGCTGGCGGCTCGTCCTGCTCACCGTGGCCGGCGGCTGGCTGGCCGCATCCGGCGCGAACGCCATCAACTGCTGGTTTGACCGCGACATCGACCAGACCATGGGCCGGACCCGGACCCGTCCGCTCCCCTCGGGTCGCCTCGAGCCCCGTCAGGCACTCACCTTCGGCGTCCTCCTCGGTGCAGCCTCGTTCGCGCTGCTGGCCACGACCGTCAACGTGCTCGCCGCGAGCCTGGCGCTGCTCGCACTGCTCTTCTACGTATTCGTCTACACGATGTGGCTGAAGCGCTCATCGATGCAGAACATCGTCATCGGCGGCGCGGCCGGCGCGATTCCCCCGCTGGTCGGCTGGGCGGCGGTGACCGGGAGCCTCGACATCACCGCGGTCTTCCTGTTTGCGGTCGTCTTCTACTGGACGCCGCCGCACTTCTGGGCGCTCTCGCTGCTGATCAAGAGCGACTACGCCCGGGCCGGCGTCCCCATGATGCCGGTCGTCCAGGGCGACCGCCAGACCCGCTACCAGATCGTGCTCTACACGATCGTGCTCTGCCTGGTGACCGTGCTCCCGTTGCTCACCCGCTCGTTCGGGGGCGTCTACCTCGGGGGTGCGGCGGTGCTCGACGCGGTCCTGCTGGCCGACGCCGTGGTGGCTGCCCGGCGCCCGACGGCGCGCTCGGCACGCCGGCTCTTTTACCATTCAATGATCTATCTGGCTCTGCTCTTCGCGATCATGGCGATCGACCGCGTGACGGGGCTCTGAGGAGGACGCGCCGATGAACCGAAAGCTCGCCCGCAGGAACATGCGAATGGGCGTCGCCATGTTCGTCATGCTGCTCGTCCTCATGGGTGCGGCCTTCGTGTGGGCGGCGATCTTCCTCGCCGTCACGAAGTGAAGGAGGGTCGGTGAGCGACGACGCGGTGACGACCGCGACCCATGACGAGGACGGCGAGCACGAGCATCCGCATCTGCCCCCGCCGAGCTTCGTTCCCATCAATCTGGCGCTGGCGCTGGCGATCACGCTCACCGGCTTCCTCACCGACATCCGCGCGGTCGTCGGGCCGGCGATGTGGGGCGTCGGATTGATCTATCTCATCATCACGTGTTTCTTCTGGGCTCGCGGCGCGAGAAGTGAGTATCTCGAGCTCCCGGAGGATGGAGGGCACTGACGGCACATCTGGGGTTCGGCGACTGGACGTGGGATCCCACCGTCATCTGCGGCCTGGTTGCGGTGGCCGCCGGCTACATCATCGCGATCCGCCGCGGCACGATCGGCCCGAACGACGATGTCACGCCGTGGTTTCGCCATCCGCGCCTGCGGCCGGTGTTCTTCTTCACCGGGCTCCTGCTCACGTTCATCGCGCTCGAGTCGCCGATCGACAAGGGCGGCGACTCCTACCTGTTCTCCCTTCACATGGTCCAGCACATGCTGCTGATGATGGTGGCGCCGCCGTTGCTCCTGCTCGGGATCGCAGGGGCTCGACCGGCGCTTCGCGACCGTCATACCACGCTTCGGACCGTGTGGTGGGTGATCACCCGCCCGTGGACGGCGGTGATCATCTTCAACGCGGTGTTGCTGCTATGGCACATCCCATCGCTGTACGACACGACGCTGACCACGGTCCCGGTGCACATCGTCGAGCACCTCAGCTTCATCGCGGCCGGAGTCATCGTGTGGTGGCCGGTGGTCGACCCGATTCGAGACGAGCGCACCGTGACCGTGAGCCCGCTCACCAAGATCGCCGCGCTCAGCCTTGCCGGGATCCCACCCACGGTCCTGGGGATCGTGTTCGCCCTCGCGTCTGCGCCGCTGTACAGCTTCTACGTCCAGGCGCCGCGCCTGTGGGGCGTGTCGGCCCTGACCGATCAGCAGTACGGGGGCGTGATCATGCTCGGTGTCGGGAACATCGTCTATTTCATCGCCATCATCGTCGTCTTCATGCGCCTCTTCTCCGACCCCGCTCGGGACGAGGAGCTGGCCGCCGATCGGATCGCCGAGGCGCTCCGATGAGTGGCAGGGCGTCTCGGCGAACCCATCGCTTAACATGCCTCCGGACATGCACATGACTCATCTGCGCACGCTTGCGGCCGGCTTGGGAGTGTGTGTCGCCATCGGGGTTTTCGCGTGTGGCAACGGTCCGCCGGGGGGTGGACCGACCGGTTCCGCCGTTTGCAACGGCTCGGCCGCGGTGAGCTCCCTGGGAACCGCGACTCCGGCGAATACCATTCAGGCGACCGACAACCTCGTGTTCGTCCCGGACTCATCCAATGCTGCGGTGGGCGACGTCATTGAGTTCAAGAACACCGGCTCGGTGGTGCACACCGTCACCTTCCAGGACAACAACGACGCCTGCCTCACCGACAACACCCTCGCACCCGGGGCAACCTGGCAGGTCAAGTTCACCCAACCCGGCACCTACAACTACCTCTGCACCATTCACGCGCCGAATATGAAGGGCGTCATCAAGGTCACCGGCTCGGCCGCCGCGGCCACCTCTGCGGGAGCAACGCCGTCGGCCTCGGGGACCCCCTCGCCGGCCGGGTAGCCCCCCGATCTCTCACGGCACTGGTGTGCCCATCAGCCGTCAGAGCGGCCAAGGTGGACGTCCCCGGCGAGAAATCGATGCATCTGACCTGACGCCTCGACGAGCAGTGCGCCGTCGTCGTCCACGTCGACGGCCACACCGCGGATCATCCCCACCGGTGTCTGCACGGTCACCGGTCCACCCAGGCCGACGGCGTGGCGGCGCCAATCGGTCAGGAGCGTGCCTATCCCGCCCTGCTCGAGCATGGCGAGTCGATTGGTCAGCGCGCCGCCCCATCCCATGAGCAGCTCCTCGGCTCCGGGTGGGGTCGCCACCAGGGTGTGCAGGCTCACCCCCTGAACGCCGTCGTCGAACGACTCCACACGGAGGTTCACGCCGAGGCCGAGGGCGAGCGCGATCCGGTGATCGACACCTGCAGCGGGCTCGACTTCGCAGAGGATGCCCGCCAGCTTGCGGCCGTCGACCAGCACATCGTTCGGCCACTTGAGCCCGGCGGCGAGGCCCTGGCCGGTCGCAAGCGCGTCGACGAGCGCGAGCCCCGCGGCGAAGGGGACGCCGCCCGCCACAGCCGGGGAACGGCGCACCAGGACCGACGCGAGGAGCGCTGACCCGGCCGGGGCGACCCACTGCCGGCCCTGGCGGCCGCGGCCCGCGGTCTGTTCGGTGGCGAGACAGGTGTAGCCCTCGTTCGCACCGTCGCGAGCCGCACGGAGGACGACGTCCTGGGTGCTCCGAGTGCGCGCCACGCGAATCACGCGCAGAGCGGGAAAACGCGCTTCTTGACCGGGTCGATCCTGCGACATACGATGCAAGCTATAACAGGGGTAGAGGTTGTGAGGGTGGTGGTCTGATGATCCAGGAGACTTGCGTGGAGATCGGCGAGTTGGAAGCTCGCTGGACTTCGCTGCGCGAAGCACGCAATGCTCGCCGGCAGAAGATCCGCTACATCGATGAGCTCATCGATCAGTTCGAGAAGCTCAACCTGGCCGATGAGGTCGAGGTGCCCTACGAGCTCGTGGGGCGCGCTGTTGCCCTGGTGAGCAACGACAGCCACCTGATCGGGAGGTCGCCACGGGAGCTGCAGATCTCGGAGTGGATGGACGCGCTCTACGAGGTCCAGGACAGCCTGATGTTCGCCTCCGAGGAAGATTCCGACTGAGCCGTATACTGGCCACGGTTGCCCCGGCGAGCCGCGACGGGCGCCCGTAGCTCAGTTGGATAGAGCGCCGGCCTCCGGAGCCGGGTGCGGGGGTTCAAGTCCCTCCGGGCGTACCAGCCTCTAATTGCGGAAGAAGTCGCCAGAGCGCGCCGCTCGCAGCTCCGGCCGCGTGTCGCTTGGGAGTTGCGGCTGGTAGCCGTGGCTCGCGCGGACCGCTTCCGGGATGGCCCCGGCGGCGAGTCCGCCCATCGCCCAGGCCTCGCGGCTCTGGCGCTCATCAGCCACGGAAAAGAACGGCTTGGACGCTCCGAGCCGGTTGAGCCAGGCGCTGCCTTGAGATTTCATGAGGTTCGCTCGCTCTCTCAGGTATACGAGCCTCAGAAGCGGATTGCAAGCCGCAGGTCGCAACTCTGAGCAATCTCCCAGGGCAGGCCCACGCCGTTCTCACGGACAGGCGCGACGCTGATCAACGTCAAACGTCAGTCCACCCAGGAGGTACAACACCATGGACGGCGACCAGTTCATCCCACCGCCCCCGCCCCCGGAAGACCCGGCCAAGCGGAGGAACGGTATTCGCAAGATTGCGGCGACAGCGCTGCTCTCGGTCGGGTTGCTCGCCGGCACGGGCGTCGGCAGCTTCGTGATCGCGCACGCTGCCGCGAACACCGCGGCGTCGAGCAGCGCCGCGAGCCTGACGGCGAGCACCGCGACGCCGTCACCCACGACGCCGGCGACCAAGACGCCATCGACGACGCACACGTGTCCGAACATGAGCGGCTCGACGAGCACCACGGGCTAGCGTCCCTTCCTCCCCCTCAAGGCGGTCCGCCGGATTACGGCGGGCCGCTTTTCACCACCACTCGAATGGTCGCCCATCCCAGGCGTCGAGGACTGGAAAGGTCGGATCCGCGGCCAGCTCGGTGACGCGGTGGCCGAATGCGTCGACCTCACCTTCGCTGAGCAGCCGGAGGAGCCTGGACCGCAGCGCAGTCATCCGAGTCGCATCGCCGGCCAGGTCCTGCACCCGCCGGGCGAGCTTGGCGGGGAGTTGCGAGCCACCCAGCGCGATCAGCGCGGTGCGCTGGCGCGGGTAGGGGAGAAAGCTGAGCGCGTTGTCGATGGCCTTCACGCTGGGGCCGTCGATCACCAGCAGGTGAGTTCGCTTGCGGTCGGCGTTGTTGATGAGCACGTCGAGCAGGGCGACGGCGCGCAACTGCGATTCGAGCTTCTCGGCGCGCTCGGGGGTCAAGGGTTCCTCGAGCACGTGCACGAACCGCTGGACCGACCCCGGCCCGAGCGGTCCATCACGGAGCACCGTCACCGGGACGCGGTGGAGCCCGAGCGCCGTGTCCACGACGTACGCGGCAACCTCGCGCAGATACAGGGTCCGGCGGGGGAAGTCCCAGAGGGGCCGCTCGCCGCGGACCGGCTTGTAGACGGCACGCAGCGGTTGGGTCGGAACCGCCGGGTCGGGCGCGTCGAGCTCGATGAGGAAGACCCCGTTGCTGCCGTAGACGACCTCGGCGATCCGTTCGATCGGGGCCTCGGCGAGCGTCTTCGCGACCTCGACATCGCGGGGCGCGGCACCGTCCGCGGGGCCTGGCGCCATCGCTGCCTCGAAGCGTTCGCGCAGTGACGGCGCCGCCGCGGTCTCATCGTCGCCTGCGGGCAGTGCCAGGCCCGCTATCGGGTCGAGATGCGGGCGTCGAGGCTGCCGGAGACGATCCCTGCGCCGCGGCGGGTCCTGGCTCACCTGAGTCCCACCGATGCCGAACGCGCGGTCAGCTGCTCCGGCGCGCCATCACGATGGTGACGGTCGACGCCAGCCCTACCGGAATGCCGATCAGGAGGGTGATGTAGAAAGCATCGTGGTCTGCGGAATCCGCGATCCATTCCAACCCGAGCACCAGCGCGACCGCAAGCGCCACGAGCAGCCCGATCACCCAGCCGCGATGCTTCGGCGCTCGCTCGACGCGGCCGGCGATCTCGACCACCGGGGCGACGGGTTGGGCGTCCTCGTACCAGCGCCGGTGCGCGGCGGGAACGACCTCGTTATCCGGAAGATCTGCGCGGTCCAGAGCGGCCCACCACGTCGGGGCGCCGTCGTTTCGTCGCTGGCCGTAAGGCCGGGCAGATCGAGAAGACTCGTCGGACATGGAGCCTCGTAGTACGACGGCTGACCACGACGGCCGCTCAACTGTGACGGAGGCTGTGAGGAGCGGTGAGGAGATGATATCGCCTGGGCTACGGCGACGCTACTCCGGCGAGTCAGAGTCGGTTCGCATGCCGACACAGGCCGCCCGGTTTCGCTCCCTGAGAGCGCTGCAACTCGCGCAGCGCGCGTGCACGCGCTGTGCCGATGCCGGTTTCATCGCGCGAGCCCACCCCGTGTTCAGCGGTCATACCGGCCAGCGCATCCTGCTCGTCGGCCAGGCGCCGGGACCGGTCGAACACGATCAGAGCCGGCCCTTTGCGGGACGCGCAGGCCGGCAGCTGATGCGCTGGCTGGTTCGTTCTGGCTTCCGCGACGAGGACGATGTGCGCGATCGCATTTACATGACGGCGATGACCACGTGCTTTCCAGGCCGCCGCCCGGACGGAGCCGGAGACCGGCGGCCGAGCGCGGCCGAGGTGGCGCTCTGCGAGCCGTGGCTCGACAGCGTGCTCGCGCTGCTCCGCCCGCGGCTCATCATCCCGATCGGCTCGCTGGCACTCGAGCGATTTCTGCCGGGACAACGGCTCGACAGCGTTATCGGCGCCGCTTACACGTCGACGGGGGTTGCGGTCGACGGTGCGCCTCGAGCAACGCCGGTGCTCGTGCCGTTGCCCCACCCTTCAGGGCAAAGCAGGTGGCTGAACGATCCCGCTCGATTGGCGCTGCTGGATCGGGCGCTTCTGACGCTGCGCGAGATGGTCGCTTGGGCCGACCCGGGTGGCTGAGCCCGCCACCTGGCCATCGACTTTCGCGAACGAATCGCGATGCTATCATCGGTGCTCGCACTTGCTGTGACAGGAGAAAGGTTGCGCCAACGTGACATTCGGCGTCGTGGGAGCGCACCTCTGATTCGCGGTGAGGCCACCTCGCCGGCCGAGCCGGCCGTCAAGAACGCCGAGGACATTCTCGAGCGCATCTTCGCGCCGACACCGAAGGCGAGCCCCGCGGAGCAGGCCGAGCGCGCGCTCCGGCGGCCCAAGCAGCTGATCTACTGCGCGCTGAGCAACCGCAACTTCTACTGGCGGCAGCACATCACCAAGTTCGTCCTCGACGAGGGACAGGTGCCGATCGTTCCCTTCATGCTCTTCGACTACTACCTGGTGCACACCGTGCCCAAGGACGTGGTGCGCGAAGCGTTCAACAACCTGATCGTGCGCTCCGATCAGATGTGGGTTTTCGGCAACCCGTCGCTCGGCGTGAAGGTGCAGATCGGCATCGCCAAGCGCCTCAAGAAGCCGATCCGCTACTACGACATCACCGACATGCCCTACCGGGTCGTCAGCGTCCCCGAAGCGATGTTGCGCGAGGAGTGAGACACTGAGGTCATGACCGTCCTGCTGATCGTCGTGATCATCATCGTCCTGATCGCGCTGTACGTCGCGTACCGGTTCAACCGTCTGATCCGTTTGCGCACTCGAACCCAGGAAGCGTGGTCGGACATCGACGTGGAGCTGAAGCGCCGGTACGACCTCATCCCCAACCTGGTCAACACGGTGCAGGGCTATGCCGCCCACGAGCGCGGTGTCTTCGAGGCGGTGACGGCTGCGCGCACCAATGCCCTGGCGGCATCCAAGACCGGCGATCCGGCAGCCATGGCCGGCGCCGAGGATGCGTTGACCAGCTCGACGCGGCAACTGCTCGCCGTGGCCGAGAACTACCCGCAGCTCAAGGCATCGGAGCTGTTCCTGAACCTGCAGGAGCAACTCACCAACACCGAGGACAAGGTGGAGTTCTCGCGGCGCTTCTACAACGGCAACGTGCGCGATTTCAACACCGCGCTCCAGACGTTTCCAACCAGCATCCTCGGCCAGATGCTGCACTTCCAGCCGTTCGCGTTCTTCGCCGCAGCCGAGTCCGAACGTTCCGCCCCAACGGTGTCGTTCGCTCCTCAGGCGCCGACTGCCGCGGCCCCGCCGCCGCCTTCCCCAGCGCCGCCCGCCTGACGCTCTAGGAGCGGCGATCGGCGTGACGAGCTCTAGGTTTCCCTGACCTGCAGCATCGCCTGGAGCGCCGCGATGCGCTGCTCGATCGGTGGATGCGTGTCGAAGAGGTGATGGGTGAATCCGCCGTGATGCTGCAACGGGTCGTCGATGCACATCGCTGCGGTGGCGTGGGTCATCTTAGCGAACGGCTTGTCATTCTGCTGGAGCTTCTGCAGCGCATGGAGCAGTCCTGCGGGATTACGCGTGAGGTCGACGCTGCTGGCATCGGCTAGCGACTCGCGCGAGCGTGAAAGCGCGAATTGCATGAGTGGGCCGACGACCACCGCGACCACTGAGAGCAGTGCCGCCGCGGCGATGAGGATGATGATCAGATAGCCACTGTCGCGGTTGTTGCCTCCGCGGGTGAAGAACAACGAACGCCAGAGCAGGCTGGCGAGAAGCCCGATGAGCGCGACCGATGTCGCGACGATCAGCACGAGGCGAACGTCGTAGTTCTTGATGTGGCTCATCTCATGGCCGATAACGCCTTCGAGCTCTTCGCGATTCATGATCGCGAGCAGCCCGGTGGTGCATGTGATCGCAGCCTTGTTCGGACTCGTGCCGGTCGCGAAGGCGTTTGGCGACGGATCGTTGATGATGTAGACCTTCGGCATCGGGAGCCCGTCCCCGGTCGCCAAGGTGGACACGATGTCGTAGAGGACCGGCGCCTGCTCCTGCGTGACCGGTTGCGCACCGGAGACGGCGAGGACGGTTTGCTGACCGAGGGTCAGCGACCAGATCACCACGAGAAGCGCGATGATCCCGGCGATCACGACGCCCGAGATGCCACCACTGACACCCGAGGCGATGAAACCGATCACGTAGCCGATCGCGGCCCAGATGATGAAGAAGGCTGCGACCACGATGACGCTCTTGCGCTTGTTGCGGGCGATCTGGTGATACATCGACTTCACTATGCCACGACGGATGCCGGGGCAAACCGATGTTCAGGCTAAGGTCAGGTCAGATCAGGCCGGCATAACGCTCCCGAACAGCTCGCAGCGAGGCGGGCACGGGCGTGAGCTTCGGAGCTCGCGACGCGACGCAGTCGGCGGTCTTCAAACCCGCCCCGGTGATGTACGCGACCACGGTCTCGTCGCCCGCCCACCGGCCCGCGCGGGCGAGCTTGCGCAGCACCGCAACAGTGACCCCGCCGGCGGTCTCGGCAAAGACACCCTCACTCGCCGCCAGCAGCTCGATGCCTTCGACGAGCTCCTCCTCGGTGACGCTGGCGACCACGCCGCCGGTCTCGCGTGCGATGCGCAGGACATCACCGCCGTCCGAGGGGTTGCCGATCGCGATCGAGCGCGCGATCGTCGACGGTCGGACCGGGACGACGGTCGTCTCGCCTGCGGAGAACGCGGTCGCAACCGGCGAGCAGCCAAGCGCCTGGGCGCCGGTGAGACGTGGCAGACGCGATCCGCCATCCACCAATCCGAGGTCGATCAACTCACCCGCGGCCTTGCGGTGCTTCACGAACTGGCATCCGGAGGCGACCGGCACGATGATCTCGTCGGGGAGGCGCCAGCCGAGCTGCTCCGCCGTCTCGAAGGTGAGGGTCTTGCTTCCCTCGCTGTAGTAGGCGCGAAGGTTGAGGTTGCAGAACCCCCAGTCGACGCAGTCGGCGAGCTCGGTGCAGAGGCGGTTGACGTCGTCGTAGCTCCCGTCGACCGCGATGATCGTGGGGCGGAAGATCGAGGTCCCGATCATCTTGGCCGGCTCGAGGTCGCTGGGCACGACCACGACGGCGCGCAGTCCGGCGTGAGCCGCATATGCAGCAACGGAGTTCGCGAGGTTACCGGTGCTGGCGCATGCGATGGTGGTGAGCCCGTGCTCGCGAGCCCAGGTGGCGGCGACGCTCACGACGCGGTCCTTGAAGGATCCCGTGGGGTTCTGGGTGTCGTTCTTCAGGTAGAGATCGCGCAGCCCGAGCTCTGCGCCGAGGTTGCGTGCGTGGATCAGCGGCGTGAAGCCCTCGCCCAGCGTGATCGGCTCGGTCTCCTCGAGGTCGACAGGCAGGAGATCGCGATAGCGCCAGATGCTCGGCGGGCCTGCGGCGATGCTCTCACGCGAGATGCGCCGCGCCACCTCCTCGTAGTCGTATCGAACCTCGAGCGGGCCAAAGCATCGGTCGCAGATGTTGGTCGCCTCGACCGGGGTCTCGTGACCGCAGGCGCGACAGACCAGACAGCTGACGTGAGCTCCCGACGGAGCTCGACCGTAGCGTTCGAGCAGGCTGATGGTGGACATAAAAAAACCTCCCGGGCTTGTGGTCCGGGAGGTTTCCAACGTGGGCGCGCGTGCCCCTACGTTCGGAAACCTCCGCGGGGCATGATCATGGTTGCGAGCACGACTCTTGGTGTCAGCACAGTGCGGGCATGCTAACACGGACGTCGCTTGCGGCTGTCAAGTGGCATCCGAGTCGTGACGTGCCATGGCGGGTTGTTAGTGGCCGCTGGTTTTGTTGGAGATTGCGAGGAGCGCGGCGGAATTCCACAGGCCGTGGCTCAGATGCGGCGGATGAGATCGCGCTCCACCCGCTCGCGCGCCAGCGCGACCACCGGATGCAGCGCGTGCCCGCGCAGCGCCTGCTCCATCTGACGGAGCAGCGAGTAGAGGCTCTTCACCGCCTTCACCACGTCACCGGTATCGGCTCCCGGCGGCGGCTCGATATCCGCCAACGGCACGCCCGATGCCCACTCATAGGCAGGGCGGATCTGTTCGAGCGAGAGCGGCGGCATGGTCTCAAGGCCATGCTCCCGTTCGAGCTCGACGAATCGACGCATGGCGGTTCGGAGACGCCGGTGCCGCTCCTCGATGCGCGGGGTCGGAAAGTGGCGCCGTGACGGCTGGGGGCGCTCGCGGCCACGGTCCTCGGCGACCAGGCTGACCAGGGTCGCGGCGAGCTCCTCAGGCTTCAGCCCGTCGAGGATTCCAGAGGCGATCGCGTCGGCGACCAGCAGCGAGCTCTCGCCATAGAGCGATCCTGCGAGACGCCCCAGGTCGGTTGGCTCGTCGCCGTCGAGGAAGCCTGCGGCGCGGAGCACCGCACGGTGGGCTCGGAACTCCTGGCGGAAGCGATGCTGCGCCCGCTCGAGCTCTTCCTCGGCACCGGCGAGCGTCGTCTCGATGTCGGCGATCCGGTGATGATGGGACCGATGCTCCCCGAAGTACGGGCAATTGCGGCACGGTGATTCATTGAGCCGGTCCTGCAGCGATCGGGTGGTCCTCCGCAGGGCCTCGAACCGCTGCCCGGGATCGGATCCCGCCTTCCCGTACCGGCCGCGCCGCGCATCGGTCCAGTGCCCGCGCTTGACGCGCCGCAGCGCGAGCTGTGCCTCGCCGAGCTGGGTGGTCGTGGTCAGGTACGAGGTCAGGGTCCGCTCGGTGCACGGGACCCGTGGGTGCTGGAAACGCCGCAGCCGGAGATCATGCAGCTCGGCCTCGAGATTGGCCTTGCGGTGCCCCCACCGTGCGGAACGCTCGAGCGCCTGGTACTGCCCGAACGAGCTGTCGAGGAGCAGCTCGGCCGCCTCCGCCGAGCGGGTGCGCAGCAGGTTGAGCACCATCGTGTAGGTAGGGGAGAACTTCGAGTCGACGGCGAACTCGCCGGAGATGGCGGCGTCGTAGATGTCGCGCAGGTCGACGTCACTCTCCTTGAGGATGACTCCGTGCCCGACAGTGTCGATGCCGCGGCGTCCGGCCCGCCCCATGAGCTGGGTCAGCTCGCCGCTGGTGAGTGATGCGAAGCTCACGCCGTCGAACTTTGTGAAGGTGGAGATGACGCAGGAGCGCGCCGGCATGTTGAGACCGAGCGAGAGTGTCTCGGTCGCGAACACGACCTTGATCAGTCCCTGCTGAAAGAGCCGTTCCACCGTCTCCTTCGCATAGGGGAGCAGACCGGCGTGATGCATCGCGAGTCCGCGTCGGAGCAGGCGACGGTCAAGCTCGAGCAGCACGCACTGACGCTCGTCCGCATCGCTGAGCGCCGACATGCGCTCGGTGATCGCGATGTCGATTCGCTCCTTCTCCTCATCGCTGGTGAGGTCGATGCCGTGCACGCCGCACCGTTGCAGCGCCTCCCGGCATCCGCGGCGCGAGAAGATGAAGTAGATGGCCGGGAGCATCGAGCGGCGGCGCAGCACCTCGATCACCTGGAGAAGGTCGTTGTCGGGCGCGTGGCGTGCCTCGCGAAACCGCGGCTGCTGCACCGCATCCGCCTGCGCGAGCTCGAGTGTCCCGCGTGCCGCGTTACCCGCCTTGTCGAAGAGCGGATGCAACGCGTTGTCGATGGCGAGCCACATCTCGAGCGCAACCGGACGCTCGGTCCGCGTGACCGTCTCGATGGTGCCGCGCAGGCCGGACATCCACGCCGCCACCTCACCGACGTTGCTGATCGTCGCCGAAAGACCGATGAGGCGGATGTGGCGTGGCGCCTCGATGATCAGCTCCTCCCACACTGTGCCACGCGGATAGTCGTCGATGTAGTGCACCTCGTCGAGCACGACATCGCCGACTCGATCGACGCGCGCAGGCTCGTCGTACAGCACGTTGCGCAGGATCTCGGTGGTCATCACCAGCACAGGCGCGCCGTCATTGAGCGTGTGCTCGCCGGTGATCAACCCGATTCGACGTTCACCGAAGCGCTGGCACAGGTCGTGGTACTTCTGGTTGCTCAGCGCTTTCAGCGGCGTCGTGTACACCACGTCGGCCGCGTCCGTGATCGGCCGTCGCAGCGCACCCGGGGCGTCGAGCCGGCGCCAGATCACGTAATCGGCAACCACCGTCTTGCCGCTCGACGTCGGCGCGCTCACCAGCACCCCGCGCGAATGCTCCAGCTTGGTGATCGCCTCACGCTGAAACTCGTCGAGCGTGAACGGGAGCGTTGCCTGATACGCCTCGATGAGATCCCGCGTCAGCGGGGCCTGGTCAGACGTGGATCAGCTCGAAATGCGAGCCGAGGACGAGCGCTTCGCCATGGTCGTCGACAAAACGCAGCACCTTCTGGCACATCTCGTCCGCGTGCCGGCTGTCCGAGCTCACGCACGCAACCCCGATCACCGCCGACTGCCAGAGATCCTGGTCCGCTACCTCTGCAACCGCGACGTTGAACGTGTTGCGCAGCTTGGCCGTGAGCGAGCGCACCACCTGACGCTTGTCCTTGAGGGATTCGCTGTCCGGTACCTGGATGGTGACGGTCAGCGTGCCGATGACCATATGGCTCTAGAAGGAGGGGACGGCTTCGACGG
>JBAQGL010000046.1:0-1796 GCA_049287785.1 Candidatus Dormiibacterota bacterium
TCGGCGATCGTCACGGCGTCGGCCTGGGAATACGCGGCGGTCGTCTTCGACATGTACGTGGGCGCGAACAGCTGGAGCATCCGCCCGGTCTGCGGCAGCGACGGACCGCCGGCCGAGGCAACCGCAGCGGCCGGTCCGGGGACCACGGCAACGAGCGCCAGCGACGCTGGCCAGCACCATCGTGAGCACGCCGCGCGTCTGTCGCACGATCACACCTCCCCGCCTGAGTTGAGGTCGAACGGGCGAATGATGGCACAGCCGGACAGGGCAGAGTCGAAGGGCTGGGAAGAGGCCCCGCTCCGCAGCGGACGGGGCCTGATTGCCGGCTTAGGAGTTCTTCGCCAGAGGGCGGAGAATGCCGGCTTAGGCTTTCTTCGCCTGCTCGGCGCGGCGCCGGAAGCGCTCGACCTGGCCGCCGGTATCGACGATGCGCTGCGTTCCGGTGAAGAACGGATGGCACACCGAGCACACCTCGGTCTTCAGCTCGGTGAGCGTGGAGCCGGTGGTGAAGGTGTTGCCGCAGAGGCAATGCACTTCGGCGTCGACGTGGTAGACGGGATGGATCGCAGCTTTCATGGGGCGCCTTGGTTCACGCGGAAGGGACGAACTGACGATACCACGCCGGTGGCGGACCCAATCCCAGACCCGCCGAGGCCTACCCTTTATGCAGCTTCGACCCGATCCGCGGTATTGAGCGCGAGGTTCCCGCGACCCGAGGTCCCTGGCGTCGCTTCGCCGGACAGCTCGCGCAGCGTCCGCCCGCTCGCGCGAACGTAGAGCCACGCCGACCCCAGCACCACCACGCTGGCGAGCAGGACGATCCCGATGGCCAGCGTCGGAACGTTCACCAGCTTCAGCCCGGAAACGAGCAGCACGGCACTGAGCGCACCCCTGAGGAACAGCGTTGGGGCGTACGACGACACCGCGGCGCCGATGAGCACACCGGGGATGCTGCCGATGAGAATCGAGGTCGTCAGGCCGAGCTTGAAATCCCCGAAGAGGATGTGGGCGATGGCCGCGGCACCCACCATCGGGATCGCCTGCGCCAGGTCGGTGCCAACCATCTGGGAACCGCGCAGGCGCGGGTAGAGGAAGAGCAGCAGCACGATCACGAGCGTGCCCGACCCCACCGAGGTGATGCCGACGATGAAGCCGATCGACGCCCCGATGGCGAGCGTCGGCAGCTTCTTGACACGGAGCTCGTCGTCGACCCCGCCACCCTGGCGATTGCGGTGGTCGAGATACATCTTGAACCCGAGGGCGGCGACGGCAAGGAGGAGGACGGCACCGAGGGTGACGCTGACGATGCTCTGCACCCGGTTCCCGTTGCCGATCGACTTGAGGAAGATGACTCCCAGGAATGCCGCCGGCACGGAACCGATTGCGAGATAGGCGACCAGCGCCCAACGGACGGTGCCCCGACTGGCATGGACGGCGGCGCCGACCGGCTTCATCACCAGCGAGGCGACCAGGTCACTGGCGACCGCGGCAACCGGCTGGACGTGGAAAAGGAGCACGAGTACCGGCGTCATGAGTGCGCCGCCGCCCATGCCGGTGAGCCCCACCGCGCAGCCGACGATCAGTCCCGCCAGAGCGATATACAGGTCGATGTGCACCTCGGTCCCCTTCTCGGCCCCCGTCTTCGCGCCTCGTTTGACGCTATTGCCCAAACTGTGACGCATTGGGATTCACATATCAATTACGTCGATGAGATGCAACCCATCTCCTGATGCGAACGCTCCCTGGATCGCAACGCCGCACTCGCACCACGGTGGAACGGGCGATGGCACCACGAC
>JBAQGL010000047.1:0-16939 GCA_049287785.1 Candidatus Dormiibacterota bacterium
GGTGCGCGGCGGCGCGCCGGGCGTGGCTTGGCAGCAGGCGTTTCGGTGCTCGCAGCCGGTGTCGTCGCAGCGGCCGGAGTGACCACCGGTGTCGGCACCACGGTGCGAGGCATCTTCACCGCCTTGCGCCGGCGCACGTTCGTCGGTGCGACGTCATCCGTGACGAAGGCGCGCAGGTGGCTCGTGCGCTTGAAGATGCTGCCTGCCATGCCACGTGGCTTGGCCCGCCAGCGCTTGATGATCATGGCGCCGTCAACCTCGACACGCGCGACGCGCAACGAGGACGCGTCGAGGTTGTAGTTGTGCTCGGCGTTGGCCGCAGCGGACTTGATCACCTTGGCGATGTCGACCGCGGCCGAGCGCGGCGAGAACTTGAGCACCACCAATGCCTCGGCAACCGGCAAGCCGGTGACCATCGAGGACACCAGCCGCGCCTTGCGGGCAGTGGTGCGAACCCATTTCGCAGTTGCGACTACTTCCATCTCGTCCTACTTCAGCGCCGTGCTGCGTTCGGTGTGGTGCCCATGCCCGCGATAGCGGCGGGTGTGAGCGAACTCACCGAGCTTGTGGCCGACCATCGTCTCGGTGATGAGCACCGGAACGTGCTTGCGTCCGTCGTGCACCGCGATGGTGTGACCGACCATCTCCGGGAAGATGTCGCTGCGGCGCGACCACGTCTTGATGATCCGCTTCTCGCGCGACATGTTGAGCTGCTGCACCTTCTTGAGAAGGTGGTCATCACAGAACGGTCCTTTCTTGAGCGAGCGACCCATGCTTACTTGTCCCGCCGGCGCACGATCATCCGATCGGTGCTCTTGTTGTGACGGGTGCGATAACCGAGCGCTGGCTTGCCCCATGGGGTCTGCGGGTTACCGCCCGCACCGCTCCGTCCCTCGCCGCCGCCGTGAGGATGGTCGAACGGGTTCATGGTCATGCCACGAACCGACGGGCGGATGCCCCGCCATCTCGACTTGCCGGCCTTGCCGATCACCTCGTTCTCGTGGTCGACATTGCCCACCTGACCGATGGTGGCGCGGCAGCGCACATCGATGAGCCGGACCTCGCCGCTGGGCATACGCACTTGCGCGTAGGAACCCTCCTTGGCGAGCAGTTGCGCTGCGGTTCCGGCGCTGCGCACCAACTGGCCTCCACGACCGAGCTTGACCTCGAGGTTGTGGATGGTGGTTCCGAGCGGGATGTTGGTGATCGGAAGCGCGCATCCCGGACGGATCTCGGCGGCATCACCCGAGCTGACCAGGTCACCGACGCTGAGGCCGTGCGGCGAGAGGATGTAGCGCTTGTCGCCGTCGGCGTAGACGATCAGCGCGATGCGCGCACTGCGGTTCGGGTCGTACTCGATCGTCTTCACCGTGCCGGGGACTCCGTCCTTCTGGCGCTTGAAGTCGATGAGGCGATATGTCTTCTTGTGACCGCCGCCCTGGTGACGCACGGTGATGCGCCCGGACGCGTTGCGTCCGCTGTGCTTCTTGAGGTGCTCGACCAGCTGGCGCTGCGGGGCGCTCTTGGTCACACCCTCGAAGCTGCTCACCGACATGAATCGGCGGCCGGGGCTCGTCGGCTTGTATTTCTTGGTGGGCACGCTATACGCCCTCGAAGAGGCCTTCGATCTTCTGGCCTGCGCCGAGAGTCACGATTGCCTTCTTCCAGTCGGGGCTCTGACCGAGCACCCGCGTCTGCCCGCGCGAGCGGCGACGCTTCTTGCCGCGCACGTTGATGGTGTTGACGTCGATGACGGTGATCTTCTGGTCCGCAAACGCCTCTTCGAGCGCGCGGCGGATCTGGATCTTCGTCGCCGAGGGATGGCAGCGGAACACGTAGCGTCCCGAGGCCATCGATGCATATGACTTCTCGCTGATCACCGGCAGCACCAGCACCTGTTCAAAGGGGCGCCCGGCCGTCATGCGAACGCCTCCTCGATGTGCTCGATGGCATCACGCGTGACGATCACGGTGTCGGCACCGATGATGTCGCGCACCGACAGGTTGCCGGCGAGCGTGAGACGGACCTCGGGGATGTTGCGGGCGCTCTTCTCGAGCATCTCGTTGTGCGAGCCGAGAACGACCAGCACCCGGCGCGGCGCCTCGAAGGTGCGAATCAGGTCGGCAACCGCCCTGGTGCGAGGCGTCTCGAGCTCGAACCCTTCGAGCACCAGCAGCCCGCCGTCCTGTGCCTTCGCGGAGAGCGCGCTGCGCAGCGCGAGCCGTCGTTGCTTGCGCGGCATGTCCATGCGGTAGGAGCGAGGATGCGGGCCGAACACGACGCCGCCGCCCTCCCACTGCGGAGACCGCGTCGAACCCTGGCGGGCACGGCCGGTTCCCTTCTGACGGTACGGCTTGCGTCCACCGCCGCGGACATCGCTGCGCGTCTTGGTCGACGCGGTGCCCTGGCGTCCGTTGGCCAGCTGACGGATCAATGCCTGGTGCATGACCGGCTCATTCGGCTCGATGCCGAAGATGGCCTCGGGAAGCTCGACGCTTCCGGTCTCGACGCCGGCCTGGTCGACCACTCGCGCCGTGCTCATGCCTGCTCCCCGATGGTCGCCGAGCGATCGCTATCGCGGACCATGACGACCTGGTTCTTGTGGCCGGGGACCGACCCGTGCACGAGCAGCAGGTTGCGCTCGGTGTCCACGCGGACGACCTCGAGGTTGCGAACCGTGATCTGCGTCGCGCCGTGGTGCCCGGCCATCTTCAGGCCCTTGAACACGCGCGCGGCGTCGGTGGAACCGATCGAGCCCGCCTGCTTGATGTTGTGCGACCCGTGCGACACCGGACCGCGATGGAAGTTGTGGCGCTTGTGCTGCCCCGAGAACCCCTTGCCCTGGCTCACACCGGTGACGTCGATGCGCTGCCCGGCGGTGAACATGTCGACCGTGAGGCGTGCGCCCACGGTGACGTCACCGGGGTCGCGCAACTCCTTCAAACGGTACTGCGGTTGCAGGCCGGCGCGCTTGAAATGCCCGCGCATGGGCTTGGGAGTGCGCTTGACCGCCTTGTCGCCGAAGCCGAGTTGCACAGCCTCGTAGCCGTCCGAGCCCACCGTCTTGCGCTGCACGACGCGGCACGTGTCGGCCTCGAGCACCGTCACCGGGACCGACGTCCCCTGGGGCGTGAAGATCTGGGTCATGCCCACCTTGCGGGCGAGAATCCCTTTGCTCACAGCTTGATCTCGATGTTGACGCCGCTCGGGAGGTTGAGGCGCATGAGCGCGTCAACGACCTTGGGGTTGGCGTCGAGGATGTCGAGGATCCGCTTGTGCGTGCGCATCTCGAACTGCTCGCGCGAGTCCTTGTCGATGAACGGCGAACGCACGACCGTGTACTTGTTGATGGTTGTTGGCAGCGGCACCGGTCCAGCGACACGCGTCCCCGTGCGCGTAGCCGTCTCCACGATCTTGGACGCGGCCTGGTCGAGGACGCGGTGATCGTATGCCTTGAGGCGGATGCGAATTTTCTGGGGCACGGTGTTCCTGCGGTTCCTCTGCTCTGCTTATCGAGTGCTTATTTGTCGATCGATGTGACGGCGCCGGCACCCACGGTCCGGCCACCCTCGCGAATTGCGAAACGCATGCCGTCCTCGACCGCGATCGGGGTGATCAGCTCGATGCCCATCTCGACGTTGTCCCCGGGCATGCACATCTCCTGACCGTCCGGGAGCGCGATGGTACCGGTCACGTCGGTGGTCCTGATGTAGAACTGCGGACGGTAGCCGGTGAAGAAGGGCGTGTGACGTCCACCTTCATCCTTGCTCAGGACGTAGACCTGGGCCTTGAACTTGGTGTGCGGGGTGATGGTGCCGGGCTTGGCAAGCACCTGGCCGCGCTCGACATCCTCGCGCTTGATGCCGCGCAGCAGGCAGCCGACGTTCATGCCGGCCTCGCCCGCGTCGAGGAGCTTGTGGAACATCTCGACACCGGTCACCGTCGACTTGACGGTGTCCTTGATGCCGACGATCTCGACCGGCTCGTTCACCTTCACGATGCCGCGGTCGATGCGGCCGGTGACCACGGTGCCACGACCTTCGATCGAGAACACGTCTTCGATCGGCATCATGAACGGCTTGTCGACCGGGCGCGTCGGCACCGGGATGTAGGTGTCGACGGCGTCCATGAGCTTGAGCACGCCGTCGACGGCGTCCTTGTCTCCCTCGAGCGCTTTCAGCGCGGACACACGAACCACGGGGATGTCGTCACCCGGGAAGTCGTACCGGCTCAGGAGCTCACGCACTTCGAGCTCGACGAGCTCGAGGAGCTCCTCGTCGTCGACGGCATCGCACTTGTTGAGCGCGACCACGATGTACGGGACACCGACCTGCCGCGCGAGCACGATGTGCTCCCGGGTCTGGGGCATCGGCCCGTCGGTCGCGGCGACCACCAGGATCGCACCGTCCATCTGGGCGGCGCCGGTGATCATGTTCTTGATGTAGTCCGCGTGGCCGGGGCAGTCGACGTGCGCGTAGTGACGCGTCGCGGTCTCGTACTCCACGTGCGCGGTTGCGATCGTGATGCCGCGGGCCTTCTCTTCAGGAGCGTTATCGATCTTGTCGAACGCGACAAAGGCGTTGTCGCCTCCAACGCTCTCGGCGAGAACCTTGGTGATCGCAGCCGTCAGCGTGGTCTTGCCATGGTCGATGTGACCGATGGTGCCGACGTTCACGTGTGGCTTGGTGCTCTGGTATTTCTTCTTGCCCATTTCGTGCCTCTACTTAACTCCTGCTCTCTCCGACGATCTCACTTAGACCCTGGCTTTGGCGACGAGCTCTTCGGCGAGGCTCGCGGGAAGCTGCTGATAATGATGAAATTCCATGCTGTAGTTGGCCCTGCCCTGGGTCATGCTGCGCAGGTCGGTTGAGTAGCCGAACATCGCCGACAGCGGAACTTCCGCGTGAACGATATGCGATGCGGCACGACCCTCCATGCCGAGGATCTGCCCGCGACGGCCAGAGAGGTCGCCCATGACGTCGCCCATGAACTCCTCGGGCATGAAGACGTCGACCCGCATGATCGGTTCCAGCAGCACCGGTTTCGCCTTGCGGACGCCGTCCTTGAAACCCATCGACCCGGCGATGGAGAACGCCTGCTCGGACGAGTCCACGTCGTGGTACGAGCCATCGACAAGGGTGACCTTGACGTCCACCACCGGGTAGCCGGCGAGGATGCCGTTGGAGAGCGAGTCGGCGATGCCTCGCCCGGTCGGGGCGATGTACTCCCGCGGGATGGTTCCGCCGGTGATCTTGCTGACGAACTCGAATCCCTTGCCGGGATTGGGCTCGATCTCGAGCTCGACATGGCCGTACTGGCCGTGACCGCCGGACTGGCGGACGAAGCGACCGGTGCCGTGCGCCTTGGCGGTCACCGTCTCGCGGTACGACACCTGGGGCTTGCCGACGGTGGCGTCGACCTTGAATTCGCGGAGCATGCGGTCGACGATGATCTCGAGGTGGAGCTCGCCCATCCCCGAGATGACCGTCTGGCCGGTCTCCTCGTCGGTGCGAACGCGGAAGGTGGGGTCCTCCTCGGCGAGCTTCTGGAGGGCGATCCCCATCTTGTCCTGCTCGGCCTTGGTCTTGGGTTCGACGGCGACCGAGATGACCGGCTCCGGGAACGTGATCTGCTCGAGGACGATCGGATACTTCTCGTCGCAGAGCGTGTCACCGGTCGTGGTCTTGCGCAGCCCGATTGCGGCTGCGATGTCGCCGGCGCGAACCTCCTCGATCTCCTCGCGATGGTTGGCGTGCATCTGGAGGAGGCGGCCGACGCGCTCGCGCTCGCCCTTGGTGGCGTTGTAGACGTAGGAGCCGCTGCGCAGCACCCCGCTGTACACGCGGAAGAACGTGAGCTTGCCGACGAATGGATCGGTCGCGATCTTGAAGGCGAGCGCCGCGAAGGGCTCGCTGTCGCTGGCGTTGCGCACCACCGCGGTCTCACCCTCGGCTGCCGCACCTTCCACCGACGGGCGGTCGAGCGGCGACGGTAGGAAATCGACGACCGCGTCCAGCATTGGCTGGACGCCCTTGTTCTTCAGCGCCGATCCGCAGAGGACCGGGACGAGCTTGGTGCCGACGGTGCCGGCGCGAAGCCCGCGGATGATGTCCTTGGTGGTCAGGGTCTCGCCGTCCAGGTACTTGATCATCAGCTCGTCGTCGGACTCGGCGACGGCCTCGAGCAGGTCGTGCCTGTATTGGGCGACGAGCTCGCGCATGTCCTCCGGAACCTCGGATCGCCGAACGCTGGTGCCGAGGTCGTCGGTGTAGATGATCGCCTCCTCGGTGACCAGGTCCACCATGCCCCTGAACTCGGACTCGGCGCCGATCGGAAGCTGGATGGGAACGGCATGAGCCCCGAGACGGTCCTTGATGGAGGTCACGGCGGCGTAGAAGTTCGCGCCGATCCGGTCCATCTTGTTGATGAAGCAGATGCGCGGCACCTCATAGCGGTCAGCCTGGCGCCAGACCGTCTCGGACTGGGGCTCGACGCCCGCGACCGCATCGAAGACGGCCACCGCGCCGTCGAGCACGCGCAGGCTCCGCTCGACCTCGACCGTGAAGTCCACGTGCCCGGGCGTATCGATAATGTTGATTCGGTGGCCGCGCCACTCGGCAGCCGTCGCCGCCGAGGTGATGGTGATGCCGCGCTCCTGCTCCTGGACCATCCAGTCCATGGTCGCGGCGCCCTCGTGGACCTCGCCCATCTTGTGGATCCGGCCCGTGTAGAAGAGGACGCGTTCGGTCGTCGTGGTCTTGCCCGCGTCGATGTGGGCCATGATCCCGATGTTCCGGGTCTTCTCGAGGGGGAATGCGCGCGCCGCCACTGCTACCGACATGTCAGTACCGGAAGTGCGAGAACGCTTTGTTGGACTCGGCCATCTTGTGGGTGTCTTCCTTGCGTTTGATCGAGGCACCCACGCCGTTGGCAGCGTCCATCAGCTCGCCGGCGAGCTTTTCGGACATGCTCTTGCCGCCCCGGCCGCGCGCGTAGCGGATGATCCACCGGCGGGCCAGCGCCTGGCGCCGGTCATGGCGGATCTCGACGGGGACCTGGTAGGTGGCGCCGCCGACCCGCTTCGGCTTGACCTCGAGGATCGGGGTGACGTTGCGAATCGCCTGGTCGAACACGTCCAGCGGCTCCTTGCGGGACGAGCGCCGGATCTTCTCGAACGAGTCGTAGACGATCTTCTCGGCGATGCTCTTCTTACCGGCGAGCATGATGCAGTTCACGAACTTCGCCAGTCCCACGCTCCCATAGATGGGGTCGGGCAGGATGACGCGCTTCTGAACGCGGGCACGGCGTGGCATGGGTCTTAGCTCGCCTTCTTCTCGCGTTTGGCGCCGTACTTGCTGCGGCCCTGCTTGCGGTTCTTGGTACCGGCCGCGTCCAGGGTGCCGCGGATGACGTGGTAGCGAACACCTGGGAGGTCGCGAACGCGTCCCCCGCGGATGAGCACGACCGAGTGCTCCTGGAGGTTGTGGCCGATGCCGGGGATATAGGCGGTGACCTCGACTTTCGTGGTCAGACGGACACGGGCCACCTTGCGGAGCGCCGAGTTGGGCTTCTTGGGCGTGGTCGTGTACACACGAACGCAGACTCCGCGGCGCTGCGGGCATCCCCGAAGTGCGCGGGCCTTCGTCTTGTGCGTCGGCTTGGTGCGGCCCTTGCGGACCAGCTGCTGAAAGGTAGGCACGACCGTCCGTTTATTGAGAATTGCGCTCTGCCACGAAACAGCGCGCGCGAATACGAGGAGAGCTCGTGGAGCGAAGCGAAAGCCTACCAGAGGTTGAGTTCACGCGTCAAACCGAGAGGCCGTCCGTTACGCGGAACCTCAGGATCTGGCGAGCTGCAGCCGTATGGTCGTGCCGCCGCCGGGCGCCGAGATGATCGCAATCGTGGCGCCGGCCTCGTCGACGCGCTCCTGGAGCAGCGAGAGCCCCACGTGCCCATCCTGCTGGCGCCTGCGAAGGTCCTCAGGGCTGAAGCCGCGGCCGTCGTCCGTGACCACGAGGGTGAGCCTGCGCTCCTCCCGGGTCACGCTGATGGTCAGGGTGCGGGCCTTCGCATGCTTGATGACGTTCCGGACGCTCTCCTGGGCGGTGCGATAGACCAGCCCGATGTCGTCGACCGGGTGGCTCTCGGCCGAGGCTTTGGTCTCGAGCCGGGTCACGAGCCCGTGCTCCTGCGCGACCCCGGCGAGCCGTCCCAGCGCACCGTCCAGGCCACCACGGTCGAGGTCGGGAGGAGCGATCTCCATGATCATCGTCCGGAGTTCGCGGATGGCGTTCCGCGACTCCGCGGATGCCGCTTCCATCACGTTGACCAGCTCGTCGTGGTCGGGCGCCTCACGATTTGGGTCCGAGAGTCGCATCGCGGCGGAGCCGAGCGTCAGGCTCACCGCGGTCAGGTTCTGGACCGGTCCGTCATGCAGGTCGCCCGCGATCCTCCAGCGCTCCGTCTCCGAGCTGTCGATGGCCCGCTGGAGGAGCGCAGCACGATCCTGGCTGGCACGCTGCAGGCGAACGGCGAGGCGCCAGCTCAGCGGCACCTGGACGATGAACAGGAGGACGAGGCCCGCGGCCAGGGCGGGAAAGATCCCGCTCCAGATCCGCTGCTCGTCGGCCTGGATCACGCTGTCGAGTTGATAGGTCTCGAACAGGAGCCTGGTCCCGTTGGTGGCGCGAACGGGGAGGTAGACCTCGACCAGGGTGCCGAACGCGCGCTCGAAGCGGTTCTCGGGACGGCTGAGGTCACTGACCTCGGACTTCGTCGCACCGGCGGCGAGCGCTGCCTGCTCGTCATCGCCGAGCGCGAAGGTCTGACCGATCAGGGCGGCCGCGTCCGAATAGACGATCCGACCCGACGCTGTCCAGATCTTGACCCGGACGACCCGGTTGCTGAGCACCCGACCGACCACGGCGGCGCCGAGCGCCCGAATCGCGGTGGGGCTGCCGGAGAGCAGCGACGGAGTCAGCAGCGGCGCGACGATGCCGCCTGCATCGATCTGGGTGATGACCTCGGCGTCGTTGATGGCCTCGGACGTGGCCGAGCCGTTCACAACCCAGAAGCTCGCTCCACCGATCAGCGCGGCGGCGACGGCGCACCCGGCCACGAACCGGAGCACCTCGCGGCTGACCGAGATCGGACGGGGCGCCGGCGAAAGGCTCACCCGGTGTGCACGAGCGGGCGGCAGGATTCGCGGCAGCCGGTCCGTCAGTGAACCCAGCATCACGCCCAGTCTGCGGGGTGGTGCTGGGGTGTCCCCGTCGCGCGCTCGCGACAAGCGGGCTACGCCTGCTACGCTGTCGCTCTTCCAGATAGACGACCAGCCGTCGTCCGTTCGCCGAAGACCGCAGGTGCGGGGCCGCCCGCTCAATCTCCTGCGCAGGTGGGCAAGGCTGCCGGAATGCGCTCCAGGCGCACCGCGGCCGTGATCCCGCCATCGGCGGAGGCACGGCTTCGACGGAGGCAGCAATGGCACCAACCAGCACCGGCAAGCCCCAGGAGACGAGGGCTGGATCGCGCAAGATCGCGGCCGTGACGCAATTGACCGAGAAGCTCTCGCGAGCCACGTCGGCGGTCGTCACCGATTATCGCGGTCTCACCGTCCGGCAGCTCGAGGACCTGCGCGCGCGTCTCCGCGTCGAGGGCATCGACTACATGGTCGTCAAGAACACGCTTGCCAGGCGCGCGGCGGTGGACGCGGGAGCGGCCGGTTTCGCCGATGTCCTGACCGGCCCCGTGGGTATGGCGATCGGCTATGGAGACCTCTCCGCGCCGGCCCGGATCCTCTTCGAGCACTTCCGGAGCACCCGGACGCTGCCGCTCATGGCGGGTCTCGCCGAGGGCCAGGTCCTCGACGGCAACGAGGTGCGCACGCTCGCCGAGCTCCCCTCGCGGGACATCCTCCTGAGCCGCCTGGCCGCAGCCTTGCTCGGACCGCTCTCCATGCTCGCAGCGGCCCTCGATTCCCCGACTTCGACGCTCGCCGCGACCCTCGAGGCATACCGCGACAAGCTCGCGGCCTAGCCAGACACCGACCCACCGTACCCCACCGATTCAAGAGTCATTAAGGAGAACCAATGGCCACCAAGACACTCACTCCCGAGGAGTTCGTTGACGCGCTCGAGACCTGGACCGTCCTGGACGTCGTCAACGCCGTGAAGCTCATGGAGGACAAGCTCGGGATCAAGGCCGCCGCTCCGGTCGCGGCAGCGGCAGCGCCCGCAGCTGCAGCGGACGCCCCGGCCGAGGAGCAGACCGAGTTCACGGTCATCCTCACCCACCCCGGCGACGCCAAGATCAACGTCATCAAGGCGGTCCGTGAGATCACCGGCCTCGGGCTCAAGGAAGCCAAGGACCTCGTGGACGCGGCCCCGAAGGCCATCCGCGAAGCCGTCCCGCGCGCAGAGGCCGACAGCACCAAGGCCAAGCTCGAGGAGGCCGGCGCCACCGTCGAGATCAAGTAGCCCCAAGTCGGAACTGCACCGAGCGAGGCAATTCCGGCTCTCTGAGCCGGGATGCTTCGAATCGGGCGCGCCCGGGTAGTATTGAACTCCCGGATCAAGCCCGCCTCCAGAGCGCGCCAAGCGCTCCGAACGGGCGGCAAAGGCCCTGTTTCGCGGGTTTTTGCTACGATACGGGATTGTGCCCGTCGCCGCGCGTGCCCGCGCGCATTCCTTCTCGGGGGAACTTTAGCATATGGTCCTTTCTCTTTCCACTACTGCCGCCCGCAAGTCGTACGGCCAGATTGCAGACAAGCTCGAGGTCGGAAACCTGATCCAGACCCAGCTTGATTCATTCGAGTGGTTCAAGAGAGAAGGTCTCCGGGAGCTGTTCAACGAGATCAACCCGATCACGGACTACACCGGAAAGAACTACGAGCTGCGCTTCCTTGACTACGAATTTGGGGAACCCAAATACGACGAAGAGGACTGCCGCCAGCGCGATATGACCTTCTCCGCCCCACTTCGGATCCAGACCCGGCTGCACATCAAGACCGGCGAGAACGCCGGCGAGATCAAGGAGGCCGAGGTCTTCATGGGCGACTTCGCGATGATGACCGGCGAGGGGACGTTCATCGTGAACGGGACCGAGCGCGTCGTCGTCTCGCAGCTGGTCCGCTCGCCCGGCGTCTATTTCACCGCCGCCGAGGACCGCACCACCGGCCGCCTCCTCTACGCAGCCAAGTTGATCCCGAACCGCGGCGCGTGGCTCGAGGTCGAGACGTCGAGCAAGGACGTGCTCACCGTCAAAATCGATCGCAAGCGCAAGGTCCCGGTGACCACGCTGGTGCGCGCGATCGGGTACGCGAGCAACGACGACATCCGCGCCTTCTTCGCGGACGTCGACGAGGATCCTGAGCACCAGTACATCGCCGCCACCCTCGAGAAGGACGGCAGCACGAGCGTCGAGGAGGCCCTCGTCGAGCTCTATCGCAAGATCCGCCCGGGCGATCCGCCAACCGTCGAGAACGCCCGCAACCTGCTCAACTCCCTCTTCTTCAATGCGCGCCGCTTCGATCTCTCCAAGGTGGGACGGTTCAAGCTCGACAAGAACCTCGGCATCAGCGAGGAAGAGGCGCGCGAGCGCGCGTGGGACAAGGACCGCCGTGTCCTCGACAACCAGGACTTCGTGTCGATCATCCGCAAGGTGATCCAGCTCAACAACGGCCACGGTGAGGCGGACGACATCGACCACCTCGGCAACCGTCGCGTGCGCGCCGTCGGTGAGCTGCTCCAGAACCAGTTCCGCATGGGACTGATCCGCATGGAGCGGATCATCAAGGAGCGCATGACCATCAGCGACTCGGGGACGATCACGTCCGCGAGCCTGATCAACGCACGGCCGGTGGTCGCGGCGATCAAGGAGTTCTTCGGATCCAGCCAGCTGTCGCAGTTCATGGACCAGACCAACCCGCTGGCGGAGCTCACCCATAAGCGCCGCCTGTCGGCACTCGGACCAGGCGGACTGTCCCGTGAACGCGCCGGGTTCGATGTGCGTGACGTGCATCAGAGCCACTACGGCCGCATCTGCCCGATCGAGACGCCGGAAGGTCCGAACATCGGCCTCATCGGCTCGCTCGCGACCTTCGCACGCGTGAACGAGTTCGGCTTTATCGAGACCCCGTTCCGCCGTGTCTACAAGGACGAGAAGGGCACGCCCTGGGTCAGCGACGAGATCGTCTTCCTGTCCGCCGACGAGGAGGACAAGTACACGGTCGCGCAGGCGAACGCGCCGGTCGACAAGGAGGGTCATTTCGCGGTGGCCCACGTCGCGTGCCGTACGCGTCACACCTTCAAGGACCTGCCCATCGGCGATGTCGACTACATGGACGTCTCACCGAAGCAGATCGTCAGCGTCGCCACTGCGCTGATTCCCTTCCTCGAGCACGACGACGCAAACCGCGCGCTCATGGGATCGAACATGCAGAAGCAGGCGGTGCCGCTGCTGGTTGCCGAATCGCCGATCGTCGGCACCGGAATGGAGACCCACGCCGCTCGCAACTCGGGCGAGATGGTGCTGGCGCGCAAGCCCGGAACCGTGGTGGGCGTCGCCTGGCCGGAGCCGGCGAACAACGATCGCTCCGTCGAGAAGATCCTCAGCGGACAGGACAGTGGCATCGGCATCCTGGTGCGTCCGGACGATGGCGGCCCCGACCAGTGGTACGGGGTCCACAAGTTCGTGCGCAGCAACCAGGGAACGTGCTTGTCGCAGCGCATCACCGTCGTCAGCGGTACGCATGTCGCCTCCGGTGACGTGCTCGCCGATGGTCCATCGACTGAAGGCGGCGAGCTCGCGCTCGGCCGCAACATGCTGGTCGCGTTCATGCCCTGGGAGGGCTACAACTTCGAGGACGCGATCCTCATCAGCGAGTCGGTCGTCCGCGAGGACAAGTACACCTCGATCCACATCGAGGAGTTCGAGATCGAGGCACGCGACACCAAGCTCGGTGCCGAGGAGATCACCCGGGATCTTCCCAACATCAACGAGGAATCGCTGAAGAACCTCAACGAGCGCGGCATCATCTACGTCGGTGCCGAGGTGCACCCCGGCGACATCCTGGTCGGAAAGATCACGCCAAAGGGTGAATCCGAGCTGTCAGCGGAGGAGCGCCTGCTGCGCGCCATCTTCGGTGAGAAGGCTCGCGAAGTCCGCGACTCGTCGCTGCGCGTCCCGCATGGCGAGCGCGGCATCGTGGTCGACGTCAAGGTCTTCAGCCGCGAGAGCAACCACGAGCTCCCACCCGGTGTCAACGAGCTGGTGCGCGTCTACGTCGCGCAGAAGCGAAAGATCGCCCAGGGCGACAAGATGTCGGGCCGGCACGGCAACAAGGGCGTCGTCGCCCGCATCATGCCCATCGAGGACATGCCGTACCTGCCGGACGGAACGCCGGTGGAGATCGTGCTCAACCCGCTGGGCGTGCCGAGCCGCATGAACCTCGGTCAGGTGCTGGAAACGCATCTCGGCTACGCGGCCCACGCGCTCGGCCTCAAGGTCGCATCGCCGGTGTTCGACGGTGCCTCGGAGGAGCTCATCGAGAGCGAGCTGGCACGTGCCGGCCTGCCGAGCAGCGGCAAGGAACGGTTGCGCGACGGGCGCACCGGCGAATTCTTCGACCGTGACGTCACGGTCGGGTACATCTACATGCTCAAGCTGCATCACCTCGTCGAGGACAAGATCCACGCGCGCAGCACGGGTCCCTACTCACTGGTCACGCAGCAGCCGCTGGGCGGCAAGGCGCAGTTCGGCGGTCAGCGCTTCGGCGAGATGGAGGTCTGGGCACTCGAGGCCTACGGCGCGAGCCACATCCTCCAGGAGATCCTCACCGTCAAGAGCGACGACATCGTCGGGCGCGTCAAGGCGTACGAGGCGATCGTCAAGGGCGAGAACACGCTCGAAGCCGGTATCCCGGAATCGTTCCGCGTGCTGGTCAAGGAGCTCGAAGGCCTTGCGCTGGGCGTTGAGATCCAGTCCGACGACGAGCACCAGATCCTCCTCGGCGAGGAGGACATCCCCGACATCCCACTCGATCTTGGTATCCACCTCGAGCGCGACGAGCGCGACGACGTGGACGACATTCGATAGCAGCAATCGGTAGTTAGGACACACATGCTGAAACTCGAAAACTTCGATGCGCTGAAGCTGTCGATCGCCAGTCCGGAGATGATCCTGTCCTGGTCCCACGGTGAGGTCACCAAGCCGGAGACCATCAACTACAGGACCTTGAAGCCGGAACGCGACGGCCTGTTCTGCGAGAAGATTTTCGGTCCGACCAAGGACTGGGAATGCCATTGCGGCAAGTACAAGCGGTATCGGTACAAGGGAATCATCTGCGACAAGTGCGGCGTCGAGGTGACCCGCGCCAAGGTGCGCCGCGAGCGCATGGGTCACATCAAGCTGGCATCGCCGGTCTCGCACGTCTGGTACTTCAAGGGCATCCCCTCGCGCATGGGACTGCTCCTCGACATGAGCCCGCGCAACCTCGAGAAGGTCCTGTACTTCGCCAACTACATCGTCACGTCGATCGATGAGAAGGCGCGCACCGAGCTGCTCGCCAAGCTCGATCCCAACACCGACGAGCGCGTGGTCGCGCTCAAGGAGCGGATGAGCTCCGGCGGCGCTGACGAACGCCCCGAGATCGAGGCACGGATCGCCGAGCGCGAGGCCGAGCTGGCCGCGCAGCGGACCCGTCTCGAGGAAGAGCTCGAGAACCGGGTCGCGAAGCTCCGCGAATCCGCGGCCGACCTCGATTCGCGCATCCAGGAGGCGAAGGGCCACAAGGCGGTCGCCAACTTCACCCTCAGCGACTCGGTCATCGCCGAGGTCGTCGCCAAGAAGGGCGTGATGCTCGAGGAGGACCTCGCGGTCGAGGTGCAGCGCCGCGCTGCCGAGCGTGAGGAGGAGCTCCGCGCGAGCATGGCTCAGCGCATCCAGGAGGCCGAGGATGCCGCCGGCGCCGAGATCGCCGGGCTCCGGGCGGACCTGCAGGGCAACCGCGCCGAGCGCGAGGTCAGTGCGCAGGAGGAGCTCGACGCTCTTCGTGCGGACGTCCAGAAGCAGCGCGACGAGCTCGAGTCGCTCACCGTTCGCGACCTGCTCACCGACACGCAGTACCGCGAGTACGTCGAGAAGTTCGGCAAGGTCTTCAAGGCCGGCATCGGCGCCGCCTCGATTCGCGAGCTGCTTCAGCAGATCAACCTCCCCGACGAGGCGACGCGCCTTCGCGAGGAGTCCAAGTCCACCAGCGGCCAGCGCCGTCAGAAGGCGATCAAGCGGCTCCGCGTCGTCGAGGCCTTCCGCAAGTCGTCCACGTCACCCGCGTGGATGATCCTCGACGTCCTGCCGGTGATCCCGCCCGAGTTGCGCCCCATGGTGCAGCTCGACGGCGGCCGTTTCGCGACCAGCGATCTGAACGACCTGTACCGCCGCGTGATCAACCGCAACAACCGCCTCAAGAGACTCCTCGAGCTCGGTGCCCCGGAGATCATCGTGCGCAACGAGAAGCGGATGCTCCAGGAAGCGGTTGATGCGCTCATCGACAACGGCCGTCGCGGCCGTGCCATCACCGGCACCGGCAATCGCAAGCTGAAGTCGCTGTCAGACATGCTCAAGGGCAAGCAGGGCCGTTTCCGGCAGAACCTGCTCGGCAAGCGCGTGGACTACAGCGGCCGGTCGGTCATCGTGGTCGGCCCCGAGCTGAAGCTGCACGAGTGCGGCCTCCCCAAGAAGATGGCGCTCGAGCTCTTCAAGCCGTTCGTCATGCGCGAGCTCGTCTCCCAGAACAGCACGCAGAACATCAAGAGCGCGAAGCGAATGGTGGAGCGCGTGCGCCCCGAGGTCTGGGACGTCCTCGACGGCGTCATCAAGGAGCACCCGGTGCTCCTCAACCGCGCTCCGACCCTGCACCGACTCGGCATCCAGGCGTTCATGCCGGTGCTCGTCGAAGGTCAGGCGATTCAGATCCATCCGCTCGTCTGCAAGGCCTTCAACGCCGACTTCGACGGTGACCAGATGGCCGTGCACGTGCCGCTGTTCAGCGGTGCGGTCGCCGAGGCGAAGAACCTGATGATGTCGTCCAACAACATCCTCAGCGCCTCGAACGGCAGCCCGGTGGTGGCGCCGCACCAGGACATCGTCCTGGGTGCGTACTACCTCACCCAGCGCGGAGCCGACGACGACCGGCCCGACACGGACCTGCACATCTTCTCCTCCACCGGCGAGGCGCAGCTCGCGTTCGAGCACCACGTGGTCAACCTGCACGAGCGCGTCCGGGTGCGTATGCCCAAGCGCAACGTGCACTCGCACCGCGCCTCCCAGGAGGATCCGTCCGGAACCGAGATCATCACCACAACGATCGGGCGGGTCATCTTCAATGAGGTCCTGCCCCTTGGTGACGCCGGGGTCGACAACGACCTCCCGTCGATGGCGTTTCGCAACGAGTTCCTCGACCTCGGCAAGCTGTCGCACCTCGTCAAGGAGTGCTACGACCTGCACGGGGCGGAGACCACCGCGAACCTGGTCAACAGCATCAAGCGACTCGGATTCCATTACGCGACAGTCGCCGGCGTCACCGTCGCCGCCATGGACATCAAGACCCCGCCGGCCAAGGCCGGGATCATCACCAAGGCTGAGGACGAGGTCGAACAGGTCGACCTGCAGTTCCGCCGCGGACTGATCACCGACGACGAGCGCTATCTCAAGACCGTCGACATCTGGACGAACGCGACCGACAAGGTGACCGAGGTCACCATGAGCTCGTTCGACCGGTTCCACTCGGTGCTGATGATGTCGCAGTCCGGAGCGCGAGGCAGCAAGCAGCAGATCCGGCAGCTCGCCGGTATGCGCGGACTGATGGCCGACCCGACGGGGCGGATCATCGACCTGCCGATCAAGGCCAACTTCTCCGAGGGCCTCACCGTCCTCGAGTACT
>JBAQGL010000048.1:0-8565 GCA_049287785.1 Candidatus Dormiibacterota bacterium
GATGCACGCCGGTCGTCTCCCACTGGTCGGCACCGATCGTTGTGAGGAAGGCGCGCAACGCCGCGATGTCGTTGCGCGTGTCGTCCCAGAGCAACACCACCGGCTCATGCCGGTTTCGCTCAATTGCACCGATGCGCTCAGGGTCGCGCTTGGTCCGCCCGAATGGCACGAGGGCATCCGAACGCTGAACCCGGAGCACCGGCCCTGCCTCGGCGATCCAGTACGGGATGAACTCGGAAAGGTGCGCCCAGACCTGGCCGCGTTCCCACTGTTCTCCGGTCTCGGCATCAGCACCGGTGAGCGCTCCCGACGGTGGCTCCGCGGCAGCAGCCGCGGCAAGGCGTCGTTCGACGGCGTCGAGACGCGCGAGATAGTCGTCGGTGATGCTCATCGAAGCGGACGAAGCGCCGATCCGGCAACCACTCGATTCCGCAGTGTTCCCAAGCGCTCAACGCTCAGCTCGACGACGTCGCCGGCCTGCAACCACGGATACCGCTCGCCGCCGTGCACCAGCGCCAGCTCGAGGATGCACCCAGTCCCGCACGTGCCGGAGCCGATGATGTCTCCTGTCTCGACACGCGTGCCCCGCGACGCGTACGCGATCATCTCGCCGAAGCTCCAGAAGATATCCGCAAGCGATGCGCGCGAATACTCGACACCGTTCACGCTCGCGGTCATCGCAAGGTCGAAGCTCTTGTCGCGCCGTGTGTCCTCGAGCTCGTCGGGTGTGACGAAGACCGGTCCGAGGGATGTCGCGAAGTCCTTGCCTTTCACAGGTCCCATGCTCAGCTTCATCTCGCGTCGCTGGATGTCGCGAGCGCTCCAGTCGTTCATCACACAGTAGCCGGCGATGCTCTTCTCCGCGGTGTCGGGATCGAGGTCAGCACCAGCGATGCCGACCACTGCCGCGACCTCCAATTCGTAGTCCATTTCGTTGCTCCCCGGCGGGATCGCGACATCAACGTCCGGACCGCAGATCGCATAGGGATTGCTGAAGTAGAAGACGGGGAGCTCATACCAATCGGGATCCATCTCGAGCCCGCGTCGCTGGCGTGCGGTGCGCACGTGCTGCTCGAAGGCGTAGAAATCGCGCACCGTCAGTGGTCGGGGTATCGGCGCCAAGACCTGCACCGCGTCGAGCTCGAAGACGTCGCGCGGATCCCGACCCACTTCCTCACCCTTCGCGGCGAGGCGCGCGCCGTCGTCACCAAGAAGGGTGAGCAGCGTCGTCCCGGACTCGCAGGCGTGGATGCGTCCATCGACGAGCATCCCGGTGCGCTCCCGGGCGTGCGTCGACTCGGTGAACGTCACCCAGCGCATTGACGCCGTCGCCTTCGCATGAGCACGGCCAGGAACCCGCCAGCCGCAACAAGGAGAACTCCTGCGGCGATCAGCAGTGGACTGAGGCCAGTGCCCCGTGTGGGTGTGGCCGTCACGCCGCTGAGGACGCCGACACTCACGGGTCCGATCCCGGCGCTATCCGCAGTGTCGAAGCCGTTCGACGTGATCCCAGGATGCTCACGTATCTGCGGAATCGGCGTTGGGGTGGGATGGACCACGACGACCGGCGCTGCGTGATGCACGGCTGTGACCACGTGCCGCACGATCGGGTGAGGTGTCGCGGTACGTGCGGTGCGTTCGACGACGATGGCCATGCTGCCGTAGATGGTGAAGGTTCGAGCGAACTGCGCCATCGTCGTCCCGTTGTACGAGCCGGTGAGGGGATCGCTGAACTCGAGCGTTCCTGCAGACGTGTCCACGCCCATCAGCACGACGACGTGGCCGGCCTCCGTCCAGGGCACCGTCGTGCCGTCCCAGGCGGTCCAGCTCCGGGCGGTCTGCGACGAGTAGTCCACCGTCGTCCAGACGAGGACGGGGTGACCGGCCTCGACGGCGGCGTAGAGCGCCGCGGGATTCCAGCCGGTGAGCTGGGCGGCGACCGGAACGCCGAGGGACTCCGCAGCACGGGCGACGACTGGCGCATAGGCTCCCCAACCGGCGTATGCCGTCCAGTGGGGATTGCTGGCCGGCTCGGAGCCCATGACATGACCGACGAAGGCCGTGTACGGGTCACCCCACCTCGAGGGCAGGCCGTCGGCGCCGAGGACGGGCGCTCGGGTATCGGTGGGGAAGTGGCCTTGCACGTACTGCTGGATGGTGTGCACGCCGACCGACCCCAGCGCGATCGTCAGCGACGTCGCCTCGCAGTCGAGCGGCATCTGCATGCGCTGGGTCCCGACGGGGAGGCGGAACATTGCCGCCTCGGCCGTAACCGGGATAGATGCCAGGGAAACAGCGCCCACGCAGAGGGCGACGATCGTCGCTGTCCCCCTTCGCAGATGGACCACGCCGCTACTCTACGGGGAGGCACATTTCGGGTGGTTGCGAGCCGGACACGACATATACTGGCCCCGGCCTGGGGAGGTGGCTGAGAGGCTGAAAGCGCCCGCCTGCTAAGCGGGTGAGGGATCTTAAGTCCCTCCGGGGGTTCGAATCCCCCCCTTCCCGCCAGGCCGGGGGATGGCGCGGGCCCGCCAGTAAGGTCTCCGTCGTAGGCTCCGAGGTATGGAAGCAAACGCACGCCGAGTGACCTTCGGCATCAAGACAACCCAGTTCAACCTCGGGTACGACGAGATCCTCCGTGTGTGGCAAGAGGCCGACGAGGTGGACGTCTTCGAGCACGCGTGGCTGTGGGATCACATGGTGCCGCTGCGAGGCGACGTCAACGGCGCGACGCTCGAGGCCTGGACACTGCTGTCGGCGCTGGCCGCGCAGACCAGCCGGCTTCGCCTCGGCGTTATCGTGACGAGCAACCGGCTCCGTCATCCGGCGCTTCTGGCAAAGATGGCAGCAACTGTCGACATCATCTCGGGTGGGCGACTCGAGTTCGGCATCGGCGCCGGTGGAAGCCGCGTCGCCGATCCGCAGGCGCTGGCGATGGTGCACCGCGAGTACGACGCGTATGGCGTCGATGTCGTGGCTCCCTCAGAGGCTCTCGCTGCGCTCGATGAGGCGTGCACGATCGCCAAGCGGATGTGGGCCGAGACCGAGCCTTTCGACTTCGACGGACGCTGCTATCGCCTTCGCGGCGCGATATGTGAGCCGAAGCCGATACAGCGGCCACATCCTCCGATTCTCATCGGTGCCGGCGGTGAGCGCATCGCGCTGCGCGTGGTCGCACAGCACGCCGACATCTGGAATTGCCCCACAAGCAGCATCGACGAGTTCCGCCACAAGAGCGACGTCCTCGACGACCACTGTCGCGCCATCGGTCGTGACCCGAGCGAGATCACGCGCTCGGTGCAGGTGCTCGTGGCAGCCGAAGGCCAGCCTGAGCGACCGGCATACCTTCCCGCGGTTCGGGGTCCCGCGGAGGTGCGCGACCACCTGGTTGACCTCATCCACGCCGGCGTCTCGCACCTCGTGCTGGCCGCACTCCCGCCTGTTCCACCCGTCCGCTGGCTGGCCGAGGAGATCGTCGAGCCGGTACTGGCTCGCGTGCGCGATGCGTCTTGAAGGGAGCCTCTGCCCGACCAACCTGCCCACGGGGCAGTTCCCAGCGGCACGCCGGTTCGCGGGGGCAGAGACGTCTAGCGGTGGGACCCGACCTCTGCAGGGGTCCGCGAATCGACCGGCGCCGCCGACCCTCCAGAGGAACCCTCGGCCGGGCCCCAGGCGACTCCGCGCATTGCCGCTCGGTCGGCAATCGGCACCGCCGCCTTCTCCCGCGGGATCGGCCTCGTCGTGACCTGAGCCACCTTCTTCGCCGCCCGACGCGGCACGGTCAGGCCAACGAGGCCGCCGAGGAATCCGAGCACGGCGCCGCCGGCGACGAGGAAGTACCCCAGTTGCAGGTGTCGCACCAGCGACACGGCCGGAATCAGATGGTCGATGTCATGAATCGCACTGCTCATGAGGAACACGATCCCGCCTGCCCAGACCATTGCCAGCAGGGAGCACAGGAATCCCAGGCCGCGCGAGATGGCGCCGCCTCGCAGAACCATCGTCAGGCCGATAAGCATGAGCGCGCCGGCCACGGCGAAGCTCACCACCGCGTCGATGGATGTGCTGCCCATCGTGAAGCCGTTCAAGGTTTGTCCAGTGGCCGGGAGCGTCGCCCAATTCTGAGAAACGCCAACCGCGATCACGGCTCCTCCCGCAACCAGCAGGAGCCCGGCGAGGAAACGTCGGATCATTTCCGTTACCTCCGTATGCCCTTCCACCCTAGCACCGACGTACCGTTTGCCTCAAACGCGATGAGGTCGACCCGATTTCGCCAGGCCGATGGGAAGACCACCGGTCATTTGGGAGGTTGCGTGGCGGGAGGTTGCGTGGGAGGCAGTGGACCCTTGGCCAGTGGCAATGCGATCGGTCCGATTCGCGAGAGCACGTAGAACGCGATGGCGAACAGCGTCAGCGCCACCGCCGTCCGCGAAAGCACTGAGTCCGTCGTCAGTTCGACCACGCCAGCCACCAGGAACAGGGTGAAGCTGACGACGATGCAGAAGTCTTTGAAGGTCATCGTTTGCTCCTCGTCATCACAGATCGCAGGTCCAGGCACCGGCGAGCATCCCACGTCGGGGGTGCCCACCGCTACCGATTCCCCAGCTGGCGTCATGCATTCGAGAAGAGGGGAATATTGGCGCCGCTGGCGATGCTGAGCGGGCTGTCGAGCAGGGCGACGATCATCGCCGCAACATCACCGGGGACCAGGGTCGCGCGGAGCGCCGGGTTGGCAAGGCGGAGCATCTCGGTGTCCACCGCGCCGGGACTCACCGAGATGGCGGTGATCCCAAACGGCTTGCCCTCGACCGCTATTCCCTCGGTGAGCCCGATAACGCCGTACTTTGACGCGTTGTATGCGGCAAGGCCCGGGAACTTCTCGGTCGCATAGACGCCTGACAACGAGGCGATGTTGACAATGCGCCCCTCACCGGCGTTGCGCATCGGCGTGAACGCGGCACGGCAACAGTTGAAGACGCCCGTGAGATTGACGCTGATGGTGTGCTCCCAGGAAGCGAGATCGATCTCTTCGAACGCTTCGCGTTCCAACGTTGCGGCAGCGCAAACCAGCGCGACGGGCGGCCCGATCCCGGACGCCACTCTGAACAACTGATCGACGTCGGCGGCGTTGCTGACGTCAGTGGGCACGGCGGTCGCTCCGCCGCCGGCATCGCGAATCGCGCCGACGGTGGCGTCCAGAGCGGCGGCGTCTCGCGCAGCGACGATGACATGCGCCCCCTCATTGGCGATCGCCACCGCGGTGGCTCGACCGATGCCGCGGCTCGCGCCGGTGACGACGGCCACCCGGCCGGCGAGCCAGTGCTCAGCCATGCGGGGTCGCGAGCGTCGACGTCAGGACACCGCGATACACGTGCTCGTGCGCGTCGAGCACCACCGCGAGATCGAGGTGCGCTTCCGCGTGTCTGCGGCAGGCGGTGCGGTCGAGCGCACGGACGCGGCCGAGGGCCGCGGCAGCAGCATCGATATCTCCTGGCTCGACAAGGAAGCCAGTGACGCCGTCGACAACGATGTCCTGGAGGCCGCCGCGCCGATACGCAACCACCGGGGTGCCGCACGACTGCGCCTCAGCGGCGACGAGACCGAACGGCTCGTCCCAGTTCGGAGGGCAGAGCACCGTCGTGGCGGCACCGATGACCTGCCAGAGCGTTGCCCTCGGCGCGGCGGGATGAATGCGCACACCCGGCTGTCCGTCCGCCGCAGCGACCACGCGCTGAGCATAGCCGTCGTCGTAGCTATCGCCATACAGGTCGAGTGCGAGACCCGCTCGACGTGCGATCGCGATGGCATCGACGGCGCCTTTCTCCGGACTGAAGCGACCGGCGAAGACTCCTCCCGATCCAGGTGTCGCAGACCAGGGGACGCGCTCGGTGGCGACGCCAACCCGGAGGACCGTGTTGACTTCAATGTGTTGTCGCCACACGTCAGCCTGCGCCGGGGAAACGGTGGCGATGACGGGTGGATGCTCCGCTCGCAGCGCATCGCGCAGGGCGTTGACGACGGACCTCTCGGGTGGAAGGTGGAGGGTATGCACCACGGGTGCTGCGGTGCCGATGGCACACCGAATCGCGGGAGCGTCGAATGCGTGGTTGTGCACGACGTCATACGACCGTGCGCCGAGTGCCTCGAACACGCGCGCGTACGCGGCCACGAACGGCGCCGGGTCAGCCGGTGGGGATGAGCCGGCGCGATAGAGGTACTGCTGCAGGGTCGACGCATCGACTCCGACGTCGACAACGCGAGCTCCGTCGATCTCCGATCCCGAGGCTGCGAAGACGTCGACGTCGTGCCCGCGCGTCGCCAGCCCCGTGGCGAGATCTGCGAGAAAGGCCTGCGCTCCGCCGCACTGCGGCTCGCGCACCGGCGACACGAGCGAAGCGATCAACGCGACCCTCAAGGTTGCTTCACCTTGAAGGCGAGATCACGGGGAGGATTCACGCCGAGCACGTTGTACGAGACCCGCGCCTGGTTCCGAGCGCTGACCTCGTCAGCGGCACTCGGGTAAAAGATCTTCGTCATCTCGATCGCCTCCTCGGCGTCCCGGAACTCCATCCACATCTCACCGGGAAAGCTCACGTGCGTGTAACCGTGAGCGCTCAACCAGTCGAGATGATTCGGCCAGACCACAGCGATCACGCCGCCGGGCACGCACACGCGCTCCATCTCGTCGAGCCCGGCGTCTCCTCCGTGAGCGGCGTCGCGGTCAAGCGCCGAGCAGGTCACGACGAGATCAGCGGAGGCGTCCGGCACCGGTAGCGCGTCGAAGAAACCATCGACGATCTCGAGCTTGCTCGCTGCCTCTGGCGGGACGGCGGCCCGAAGACGCTCGCGCAACGGCCCGGCGGGCTCCACCGCGACCAGGTGCTCGCAACGCGACAGGAGAGCCGTTGTGAGGCGCCCGGTGCCGGCTCCGATCTCCACCACGCGCTCGACGCTCGGGAGCCACTCCAGTACCGCGGGATGTATGCGCTCGGCTGCGACCAGTCGCTCGTACAGTTCCGGTTCGAGCCGGTAGAGCAACTCGAATGAGAGCGACCGATCGATTGGCAGATCCGGGCTCCCGCTCGGGAGGAACCTCGCTCGCTCAGCAGGCGAGAAGATTCCGACATCGCTGACGTCGTAGCGTTGGGCCAGCTCGATCGTCCGCCGCAGCGTCTCCACCGGTGTCAGTCGCCGCGGGTGCATTCAGCCCAGTTCTTCTCCGTCTCCCACAGCCGCACGCTGTGGAGGGTGCCGCGCGTGATGTGCGGCTCGAGTCGCTCGAAGAACGCCGAGGCGAGGTTCTCGGCGGTGGGAATTCGCCCCTCGAGCCACGTCACGTCGGTGTTGAGATTGTGGTGATCCACGTGCTGGATAACCTCCGCCTTGATGACATCGGCGAGCTGCTTGAGGTCGACGACGTAGCCCGATGCGTCGTCCATATCGCCCGCAACGATCACCTCGAGCTGGTAGCGATGGCCGTGGAGATTGACGCATTTGCCGTAGAGCGCTCGATTCTCGTCGGCAGAGAGTCGGGGATCGCACAGCTGATGCGCGGCGTCGAACGACTCACGCCGGCAGACCCGAAGTGCGGGACGAGTGGGGCTCATTTGCTTCTTCATGCACCGAGGCTGCGCAGGTCCGTTGTCTCGTCGGCCAACGACGCCGGCGGAGCGCCCAGCGGTTTGCCGACCAGAGCCTTGGCCACAAAGAGCTCGCCGTCCTCGTCCAACTCCGGATCGCCACCGCGGTTCAGCCCCATCACCGCCAGCACCCGGCCGTGGTCGAGATAGAAGCCGAGGAACCGGCGCTGCTCGAGGCTTCCGCGCACCACGAACGCATCCCAGCTTCGCGCGTAACCGACGTATTCGAGTGCATGCTCGTACTGATCCGACCAGAACGAGTGGAGGTCAGCGTAGGGCTCCGCGCTTCCGAGCATGGAGCGTGCGGCCGCGCGCCCCTGGCGCTCCGCATTGTTGTAATGCTCGACCCGCAGGCGACCGAACACCGGGTGCAGGTGGTTCGCCACGTCACCCGCAGAATACACACCCGCAATATTGGTGCGGCAGCGTTCGTCAACGGTGATTCCGTTGTCGACCGCGACACCACTCCGCTGGGCGAGCTCGACGGAGGGCTCGATGCCGGTTCCCGTCACCGCGAAATCGCACGGAACCGTTGAGCCACGATCGGTCACGACCTGTTCCACGTGACCGTCGCCCGCGAACGCGACGACGCGCTCATCGAGGAGCAATTCGACGCCCTTCTCACGGTGGATGCCGGCCATCACCGCACCAACCTCGTCGCCGAGCACGGCTGCCAACGGGCCCACGCCGCCCAATACCGCGGTCACATGGACTCCGAGCTGGCGGAGCGACGCGGCCACCTCGCTGCCGATGAATCCCATCCCGACCACGACGGCACGGCTCCCGGGCGCCGCCACCTGCTTGATGGCGTCGCACTCCGCGACGGTGCGCAGGCCGAGCACCCCAGGGAGGGTTGCGCCAGGGATCGACAAGCGCCGATTGCGACCACCGGTAGCGAACAGGAGCCGGTCGTACGGGGTGC
>JBAQGL010000049.1:0-5576 GCA_049287785.1 Candidatus Dormiibacterota bacterium
GCACCGTCGCAGGCGGCGGATTACGTTGGGATTGACCATCGGACGATCAACGAGGTTGGCTGGACACCGAGTAGGAACTCCACTCTTCCTCGCTCCGTTCGCCCTGTTCTATACGCAGGGTCAACGATCGCTCGCCGGGGCTGAATGCGGCGAGGACGAGGAGCAGGCCCTGCCAGTGTCCATCACCTGGGACCTGCCACGAACTCCACGCGACGGTGTCGTCCACACTCCCGCCAACTCGTCGCCACCCGGCTCGGACCAGTTGTTCGGCGAAATGGGCCTCGGTCTCGCCAACAGACCAATCGGTCTGGATGGTCGATTCCGAAGTCCAGTGTCCGCTTCCCCCTCCGCCGTGCTGCCCCCGAAGACGAGCCCCGGGTGGGGCGCTCAACGAGGGGAGCTGCTCCGCTCCATCAGGACGCATGTGCGCGGGTCGCGAGAGATACCGGGCGGCTTCCCAATCCAATTCGATGCGCACGTCCGTCGCCATGCCTTCGCGACTGACCCCACGGATCGAGAGCACGGGCCCTTTCCCTTCTCGCTGAAATGCTCGTCCCTCTCCCGAGTCGGCGGAGACGAAGCCCCCGTGCATTGGTCCGGAAGGCTCGAGGACTGTCCATCCGGTTGCGCTGACAACACTCTGGAAGGGCGCGATGAACGCGGAAAACGAGGTCGGCGCGTCGATGACGGCCTCCATTCGAGTTGGTCGGCCACCTCGCGAGAAGAGCGCGCTCCCGAGGATGCGCCAATCGGGTGGTGTCGGAACGTCGGCCGTGATCGATTCAGGCAGTCGGTGCAGGAACAGGTCCACGCTGGTCGGGCCTTCGGGATGCGGATGGCGCAACAGTCGCGCGCAGAGTTCCTCAATGGTGCGGCTCTCCGAGTCGCTGTGACTGTCCACCTGTCACCTCCGTATCGCCGGAACCTAGTTGGTTTGCCGCTGGGCGAGGTCCTCGAAAAGGAAACGCGATACTCGTCGGATCCCGACCAAGCTGGCCGGAAGGAATGCCCGGTCGAGCGCAACGGTGACACCGAACGCCAACCCGGATACTGCGACTCCGGCCACGCAACATTGCCAGGTTGCGTAACGGGGCAGCGCGACAAGGCACATCAGACAGTCGTACGTCAGCGAAGCTATCCATAGACCGGCGGCGACGCCGGCGCCGACGACGGCCAGCCACAATATCGCCGTCTTGGCGCCTCTCACGGAGGTGAATATACGCCGCGGCATTCGGCACCCCTGAACTTTGCCGCGGGCCTGAGCCCGCGGCGCGATTGGATCAGGGCGTTAGCGGCCCGGGCTTGTAGGTGGCGTGGATCGAGGGGACCCGCCGCGTGACGGTCCGGCTCAGCTGACCGAAACCACCTCCGGTGTTCGCCGGGTACGTCGCGCTGACGAATGACTCGTTGTCAGCTTCCGACTCCACTGCGTATCCGAGGCGATCAAGCCGCACCGCGTCTCGAGCGAATGCGTCGTTATGCCAGTACGGCTTCTCGATGATGGAGGGACGGTGCTTGCCCCGGCGGATCCTCCACGCGTCGAACTGATTCAGCCGGTCCTCGAGCCAGAGGCCGACGCTCCCGCTACTCACATGCGTCGGTGGAGGTACTTATGAAAGCGGCTGATCCCGACGAGGATGACGGCGATGATTGCCGCCAGGATCGCGAGCATGACCAGCAGCTCGGGGAGATGGCCGCCAGTGATTGCCATACCAGTCAGATGGTATTCCGTCTGCCAAGGCCGTGCATGAGCGCCTAACGCGCCGCGATCGCAGCAGCGTCGGCGTCCTCGATCGTCCAGTCCGCTGCAGCGAGCTCAAGGATCTTGCGAGCGAAGCCGTCATCCTCGACACCCGGAAGCACTTCCGTTGCAGTACGCATGACCTCGTCGTCGCTCTCGCCCACGGCGTAGCTTCGGCCGGTGACACGGAACATGGCCAGGTCATTGGGCATGTCGCCGAAGCTGATCGCAGCGGTCGCGTCGATCCCGAGCGTCTGCAGCGCACGCTGCGTCCCTGCGCCCTTGTCCACGCCCTGCGCGGTGACATCCAGGACCGTCGAGCGTCCGACATGGCTGAGCGCAGCCGAATCCGCTTCCGCCGCAACGAGCTCGGCGATGTGACGCAGGTCGCCGTTGCCGTGGCGAATCGCCATGGTGCAGCACGGCGTCTCGGCCACGACCCTGCTGTCGACGACGACCCGCGTGGGCCCGTGCGGCTGCGTGGGGCTCAGCCGCCAGTACTGCTCGGTCATGCGCCAGAGCGAGCCGTCGAAGCTCGCCACCCCGGCATCCTCGCGGACCGCGATCTCGACGACGCGGCGGATTGCGGCTGGTGGAAGCTCTTCCATCCAGGCCAACGTCTTCGGATGCGACCGCCAGCCGATCGCACCGGAGCAGCAGACCGAGATGGAGGTGCGCCTCGCGAGCTCCTGGAAGTGCTCGAGACCCTGCGGTGTTCTTGCCGTCGCGATGACAAACGCGATCCCGGCCGACCGGACGACGTCCAACGCGTCGAGGGTGGCCGGGGAGATCGAGAAGTCGGAACGAACGACCGTCCCGTCGAGATCGGTGACGACGGCCTCGATCCTCACGTCGCCCAGCATGATCGCTCAGGATCGGCGCGCCGAGGGTCGCGGCGAATCCGTGCCGCCGCGACCCTCGCCGTCATGACCGGTCGAACGCCGTCGCCGTGACGCGGGGGCGTGCCTGCGCACGGACCCGAGCGTCGATCAGCAGGGCGGATCGACCGTAAAGGAAGGACACCTCCGAAGCCGGCAGATCCTGCTCGCGGCGCAGGTGCCGGCGGCTGTGGTTGGCGTCGTTGATCATGTCGCGGCTTCGCTCCCGGGCGAGATCGTGCAGCGCGTTCCAGTTCATCATGGCCGTGATGCTACAGGCCAATAAGGACAGTATCCGTCCTATATACTGACCAATGTGGATTTGTCCGTCGGGCGCCTGCTCACCCTGATCGAGTTGCTTCAGGTTTACCGGCAGCTCAACGCCGAGGAGATCGCCAGCCGCCTGGAGGTCACGCCCAGAACCGTTCGCCGGTACATCATCGGACTGCAGGAGATGGGGATCCCCGTGGAGACCGAGCGCGGGCCCGCCGGCGGCTACCGGCTCCGGCGCGGCTTCAAGCTCCCACCGCTGATGCTCAGCAACGAGGAGGCACTGGTGATGATCATCGGCCTCCTGGCAGCGCAACGCCTCGGGCTGTCGGCGTCGGGGACGGCGGTACAGGGGGCGCTCGCCAAGCTCGACCGGCTCCTCCCGGAGACGCAGCGCGTCCAGGTGCAGGCGATGCAGGACTTCGTGAGCCTCGGGCTCTCACCGGCCGGCAGGGATCACGCCGACGCGGCGACCATCCTCCAGCTGAGCACAGCGGCACGGGATCGCACCGGGGTCCGCCTAACGTATCGGTCGGCGGCGGGCGAGACGACCGAGCGAGTCGTCGACCCGTATGGCGTCGCGTTCCAGAGTGGCCACTGGTACCTGGTGTGCTTCGATCATTACCGAGACGCGCTTCGAACCTTCCGGCTCGATCGGATGGCGGCGACCGAGGGGACCGACGAGACCTTCGAGCGTCCGGAGGATTTCGACGTGATCGGGTACCTCCGTCAGGCGATCGGCGAGGCGGTCTACGGGACGCGTTGCGAGGTCTTGCTCGACCTCAGCCTCGAGGAGTCGAGGAAACGGGTGTCGCCCACCGACGGCACACTCGAGGCGGCGGAGGGCGGCACGGTGCTGCGCTTCAGCGCGGACGACTTCGAGTGGGCGGCGGTGTTCCTGGCCGGTCTCGAGTGCGACCTCGTGGTGTTGCAGCCGCCGGAGCTGCGCACGTCATTGCGGGCGCTGGCCTCGCGTTTGCGGGACTCGGCGCGCGCGCCGAGGCGCGATAGCGCCCATGTCGGCTCGAGCGCCTGCGAGGTGGCCGATACAGGGCCGTGACACGAGTGGATGGTGTACTGCAACGTCACCGCAACCACACTGGTGCTATGACGGCTTTCGCACTTGCCACGCGCCCATGCACCGATCCCCGCGCACCTCGCCGATGACGGACGTGAACAATCTCGCGGATGAGCTCGCGGAAGCCGACCTCGCCGTATTGGGTGTCGAGGATCCCGAGGAATTGTCCTCACTGAGCGTCGGCGCAATCGGGCCCAGCCTCGACAACCTGCCCCATCGTTCGGCCTTTCTCGACGAGGCGGCACGTCACCTGGCACATGCGAGGCGCAGCAGACACCCGCTTTGCTTTGCGCTCATCGCGTTCGATCACGGTACTGACCGCCACGGCGCCGACGGATATTTCGCAGAGGAGGCATTCCTTCGCGATGCCACCGCGCGCTGGCGAGACGTCCTGCGCGCCGAGGATCTCATGGGCCGCTGGGGAGACGACGAATTTGCCATCGTGCTCGTCAACTGCTCGACCGTGAGCGCGGTGCAACTCTGCTGGCGCTTGCGCGAGGAGACGCCCGAAGGACACTCGTTCTCGGCCGGCCTCGTGTCGTTTGAGGGAACGGAGACGATCGACGACCTCGTCGAGCGCGCCGACGACTGCCTGGAACAGGCGAAGGCGAAGGGCCAAGACCGTACCGTCGCCGAGGGGCTCGTCGACCTCGACTGAGCAAAGAAACTTCTTGACGGCATGCCGGATTCGTGGTACATTACTCCGTAACGCTTTGATCCCCGGGGTGGAAGACCTGTCAGGTGAGATCGGCAAAACGGTTCGCTGAAACTCTTGCGCGCGACCTCATCGGCGCATGTCTGCGCGCCGTGATCGCCCATACTGCGATTCCGGCCGCGATGCGACGGCGGCCAACTGCACACGAGTGATCACATGACCGAGACGCCACCTCCCGAGAATCCTCCCGAACACGAGAAGAGCCGGCTTCGCCGCTTCGAGGACAACGTGCACGACCGCCTGCTCGCAGCCGAGGTCGCCGCCGAGGAGGCCGCAGGCTATGGCTCGCTCACCGCGGCACGCGAGGCCGCGGAGACGGCCGCCAACCCGAGGCACGAGCTCAGCGAGGACGAGCCCGGCGCTGCCGATTCCGAGTCCGATCCACCCAAGGAATAGGACCACCCGCCCCGTGTGGTGGGACGAGCGCAAGCCGGGCGGAGCGATTCGATCGCTCATCTTCATGGCCCATCCAGGTCCGTCGGTGCTGGTCACCGCGGTCCTGATCGCGATCGCGGGGCTTGCCGGGCAGCGCGTGCCGGACGCTGCGCGAATCCTGCAGTTGATCGGAGCGATGCTCCCTGTCCAACTCTGCATCGGGGTGATCAACGACGTGGTCGATCTGCCCGAGGACGCGGTTGTGAAGCCGCACAAGCCGTTGGTTCGTGGCGTCGTCCGGCGGTCGACCGCGTTGCTCACGGGTGTCGTGCTCGGCGCAATCGGCCTCGCGTTTGCCGCCACGATCAATGTTCAAACGCTGGGATTCGACGCGCTCGCGCTCGGAGCAGGGCTCGCCTACGACCTCGGTTTGCGCAGGACGCCCCTCTCGTGGGTGCCATGGTGGGCCGGAATGGCGGTCCTCCCACTCGAGGGCTACGCATCGGTGGGATCGATCCC
>JBAQGL010000050.1:0-4281 GCA_049287785.1 Candidatus Dormiibacterota bacterium
GCCTTCGCGTCCGCGGATCGCGCGGCTGCGGCGGCCGGGGTCGACGGCTGGCTGATGATCATCGTCGTCGGCCTGGTCGGGTTCGGCCTGGTGATGGTCTACAGCGCCTCCGAGGCACTCGGCTTCCTCTGGTACAACGACCCCAATTACTTCTTCGCCCACCAGCTGATCGGCGCGGTCCTGGGAGGCGCCGGCCTCGTGATTGCCGCCCGATTCGATTACCACAACCTCTCAAGGCTGGCCCGGCCGGCGATGTTCGTCATGCTGCTGCTCCTCGTCGTGGTGCTGATCCCTCACGTCGGGGCGCGGCATTTCGGCGCGCAACGCTGGTTCCAGGTGGGCCCGCTCTCGGTGCAGCCCTCGGCGATCGCGGTCGGCGTGGCGATCGTGTTCTTCTCACGCTGGCTGACCGATCGCGAGGGGACGGTGCGCACGCTCCGCGGCGTTCGCGACTACATCATCGTGCTGGGGGCGCTCCTCGGACTGGTGCTCATGGAGCGCGACTTCGGCAGCTCCATCGTCATCGCCGCCACCGCGCTGATCCTGCTCGCGCTGGCCGGCGCGCGGAAGCGGCACCTGCTGCTGATCATCGTCGGCTTCGGCGCCTCCGGCGTCGCGCTGGTCGGCCTGGTCGCGTATCGCGCCGACCGCCTCGCCCACTTCCTCAACCCGTGCGCGGCCGCGCTGGGTTCCGGGTTCCAGAACTGCCAGGCCCTCTACGCGTTCGGATCGGGCGGCATCTTCGGCGTCGGCCTCGGCAACTCGGTGCAGAAGTACGAGTGGCTGCCCGAGGCCCACACCGACTTCATCTTCGCGATCATCGGTGAGGAGCTGGGCCTGATCGGAACTGTCGCGGTACTCGGGGCGTTCCTCTTTCTGGCGTGGCGCGGCGTGCGCGCTTCGCTTCGGGCGCCCGACCGATTCGGCGCCCTGCTCGCGGGAGGCATCACTTCGTGGATCTGCATGCAGGCGTTCATCAACGTGATGGCGGTGACCGGGGTCATCCCCACCACGGGCATCCCGCTGCCCTTCATCAGCTACGGTGGGACCTCGCTGGCGACCACCCTCGTGGGCATGGGCATCCTGCTCAACATCTCCGCCCAGGGTCGACGGCAAGGGACGACGAATCGTGCGCACGTTGATCGCTGGGGGGGGAACTGGGGGTCACTTGACGCCGGCACTGGCGGTCGCGCTCGCGCTTCGAAGCGATCGACCTGACGACGAGGTGGCCGTGGTCGGCCGCCGGGACGGCGTCGCGGAGCGGCTCGTGGAGGCGGCCGGGATCCGTCTCGAGACGCTCGACATCAGCGGCGTCGACATCGGGAGCGCCGGGGGCGTTGCCCGCGCGACGACCCAGGTCACCCGCGCGACCATCGCTGCGCGTCGCCTGCTTCGGAGGATGCAGCCCGACGTCGTGGTGGGTGCCGGCGGCTACGTCTCGGTTCCCGTCGTGGTTGCGGCGCTCGCTCAGCGCATCCCGGTCGTGTTGCTCGAGCAGAACGCCGTCCCGGGGCGGGCCACCCGGATGCTCGCGCGACGGGCGCGGATCGTCGCCGCGTCGTTCGCCGAGACCGCGAGCCACCTTCCTCACGCCCGGGTGGTGCACACCGGCAACCCGATCCGTGCCGAGATTCGAGCCGTGACCAGCCGCCCGGTCGGTGACCGTCTCCGGTCCGTCCTGGTCACCGGCGGATCCCAGGGCGCCAGGCGGCTCAACAGGGCCATCGCCGGTTGCATGGTCGAGCTGCTCAGCAAGGATCCGGACCTGCGCATCGTCCACCAGTGCGGCCAGCTCGACTATGAGGCGGTCGAGCGCGCCGCGGCCGCTCTGCCTCCGCCCCTGGCGGCGCGCTACACGGTCTCAGCCTTCTTCGACGACATGGCGATGCGAATCGGCCAGAGCGACCTGGTCGTGATGCGGGCCGGCGGATCATCGCTCGCCGAGTGCTCGGCGCTCGGCCGTCCGATGATCGTGGTCCCGTACCCCCACGCCGGCGGGCACCAGCGCCACAACGCCGCGCCCTACGCTGCGGCCGGCGCTGCGCTGCTCATCGACGATGCCGACTGCACCCCAGAGCGGATCGGCAGGGAGATCTCGGCACTGGTCGCCGACCCCGCTCGCTGGCACGCCATGTCGGCCGCCAGCGCGGCGCTCGGCCTCCCCGATGCCACCGACGCCGTCGTCCGTCTCATCGTCGAGGCTGCCGGGCCGACCCGGAGCAAGGCCGCCTGACCATGCACGTGCACGTGCTCGGCATCTGCGGCTATGCAACCTTCGGGGCGGCAACGCTCGCGCTCGACCGCGGGGACAGGGTGACCGGTTCCGACGACCACGCGTATCCACCCATGAGCGATGCGGTGACCGCGGCGGGGATCGCGTGGGAGAACCACAGCGCCCCTGCCAACCTCGACCGCTGGGGAGTCCCCGATCTCGTGGTGGTCGGCAACCAGACCCGCCCAGCGAACCTGGAGCTCGAGGCGGTTCGCCGGCGCGGCATCCCGTGCGTCAGCGAAATCGAGTTCTACGTGTCGCTCGCCGGCGACCGTCTGCGTCTCACCGTCTGCGGCACCCACGGCAAGACCACCACCTCAGCGCTGCTGGTCCACATCCTCGAGCGTGCGGGGATGGACCCCGGGTTCCGCCTCGGCTCGACGTCGCTGGACCTCGGCGGCACGTCGAGGTTGGGCACCGGGCCGTTCGTCTTCGAGGGCGACGAGTACACCTCGGCGCCGTGGGACCCGCGCCCGAAATTCCTGCACACCCGTCCGCACGCCGCGTGTGTCACCCGCCTCGAGCTCGATCACCCCGACGTCTATGCGAGCCTCGAGGCGTACCGCGAGCCGTTCGTCGAGCTGGCCGCGACCATGCCGGCCGACGGCGTGCTCGCTCTCTGCGCCGACGATCCCGAGTGCCTGGCGCTGCGCGACGCTGCCACCAGTGTTGTGGTCACCTATGGCACCAAGGCGGGAAGCGACTGGTGGATTCGCGACGCGCACGAGCAGGAGGGCATGCAGCGGTTCCAGGTGGAGCGGCGGGCGGCGGACACGCTCGATGTGCTGCTGACCTTTCCGGGTTTGCACAACGCGCAGAACGCGTGCGCGGCCCTGATCCTCGCGGAGTTCGCAGGTGTCGACGCGGCGGTCTCGACTGCTGCGTGCGCCGACTTCCTCGGGCCGGCGCGTCGCTTCCAGATCCTCGGCGAGTTCGGTGGGGTGGCGGTGGTCGATGACTACGCGCACCATCCCACCGAGGTCGGCGCCGCGATCGACGCGGCGCGCCAGCGATATGGCGGACGCCGCCTCATCGCGATCCACACGCCACACACCTACTCGCGCGTGAGCCGGCTCCTCGAGGACTACCGACGAAGTTTCACCGGAGCGGACGTGGTGATCATCGGGCCGATCGAGGAGGCGCGCGAGCGGGGGATGCCCATGACGGTCTCCAGCCAGGATGTCGCCGACCGCGCCGGCGCCGAGGCCGTGCACGTGGTTGCGTCGAGCGACGAGGCGATCGACCTGGTGACGCAAATCACGCGGCCGGGCGATGTCCTGCTGGTGCTGTCCCTCGGCGGATTCGACAGGCTGGCGCCGCGCCTTCGCGATGCCCTGGAGGTACAGGGTGTCCGCCGGTGACTGGCTGGACACGTTTCCCGGGGTGCTCAGCCGCGAGCCCCTTGCACGTCACAGCCAGTTCGGCGTCGGTGGTCCGGCGCGATGGTTCATCACCACGCGAGAGACCGGCGTGCTCGCCGAGCTGCTGCGACGCTGCGACAGGTCCGGCGTGCCGGTGACCATGCTCGGAGCCGGCAGCAACACGCTGATCAGCGACGAGGGGATTGACGGGCTGGTGATTCGGCACAACGATCGCCGCCTGCGCGTTGTCGATGCGCGGACCGTCGAGCTCGGCGCAGGCTGCATGATGCCGCGCGTGGCACTGGACGCCGCGTCGCGCGGCCTCGCGGGCCTCGAGTTCGGCATCGGTGTTCCTGGGACGCTGGGTGCGAGCGTGTTCGGCAACGCCGGCGCGTTCGGGACCGACATGGCGGGCGTGCTGGTCGACTGCACGTCGCTCGATCCGCACGGAGCGCCGGTGACGCTCACCGCCGCCGAATGCGATTTCGGCTACCGGCGCTCCCGGTTCAAGGAGGACCTGGGCGGCAACGTGATCGTCAGCGCACGGTTGCGCGTCCACACCGACGATCCCGAGCGGGTACGCGAGCGCACCGACGCGATTCAGGCGGAACGCAAAGCGTCGCAGCCGTACGGGATTCGCAGCCTGGG
>JBAQGL010000051.1:0-3402 GCA_049287785.1 Candidatus Dormiibacterota bacterium
GGCGGACCCTGGCCTGGGCCATCCGACCGTCCCTTGCCGGATAGCTACTATCGCCTCGTGGTCAATGACTCCTCGACGCGCCTTCAGGGATACGTGCTCACACATACCCTTGAATCGCCGGAGGCGCTGGTCCTGCATCTGCGAGAACCGCCCGGCCAAACACCGATTCGCATCCGTCTCCTTGGACCTTGGACCCTCTAGGAGTCGGCCGAGGTGCCTCTGGATGGATTGCTTATCGATAGCACTGAGTGGTGGTCAGAGCATGGAAGCAGTGAAGGCCTGACGGTTCATTTCGCCAACGGCCGGACCCTGCGGGCTACATGCAAGCAGGTAGCCCTCGACGTCAGTTGAGCTGAGGTGCTCCAGGTACACTGGCGGACGCTGGCGTGCGGGATCGTCCCCTCCCAGGACTATCCGCAGACGCCGGAGCGTCCTACGATGGGATGGGAATGACCAAAGCTGACGAGGCAGGCCGACTGCCAATTCATTACGCCGCGATGACGGACGACGTCAAGGACCTCGAAGCTCGCCTGGCCGAGGGGGATGACATCAACCTCGCCGACAAGGGGGGTTTTACACCTTTGCACATGGCCACCCAGCACGATTCCCACGCTGCTGCGCGGTTCCTGCTTGACCACGGGGCTGACGTGGACAGGCCCGATGCATCCGGCAATACGCCGCTGTTCGTCGCCGTATTCAACTCGAGGGGCAGCGGCGAGTTGATCACTCTCCTTCGCGAGAGGGGAGCCAATCCTCACCGCGCGAACAACACCAATCAGACACCGGTGGGTCTCGCCCGGCTCATCGGCAACTACGACGTAGCCCGGTACTTTTCCGACCTCCCGGCGTAACGCCCGTCCCAAAGAAGGTCGCCCGACCGGTGAACACTCCGGTGACGGCCCAATGGAGAGTCGGAAGTAGGCCCCGTCGAGAGACCTTAGCGGATGCTCGCCTGCGGTGCTTTTCCGTGCCGTGAAGCACCAAATGGTGGCCTAGGGGTCCAGTGATTGGACCGCAATTGCTGTTCGCGGACGAATGTCTGGCCGCGAAGCTGGCGACCTAAATTAGGGGACGCGCACCGCCCGTTGTCGGGGGCGTCGACTGTGAACCACCCCAAAAGACCCGAGCGCCCACCACCATGCGCGGTGATGGATGGAGCCCTACCCCTCAGCTACCGAAGCCTGGCGCGCATCCCAGGCCTGCGCCGCGTGATGGTTGGAGCGCTCTTGGGCCGGGTGGGCGGCCAGATGTTCACGGTCGCCATGGTCCTTTTCGCCCTAGAGCGGTTCCACTCACCAACCGTGGCGGGGGTGGTGGTCTTCGCCAGCATCCTTCCGGGGATTGCGATCAGCCCACTGGCGGGAGCGCTCCTGGATCGGATCGGGCGCGCACCGCTGATCATGTTGGACTTCTCGATCGCTGCCACTGCCAACGCACTGGTGGTCGCACTCGCGTATATCGACATCCTCAATCCCGGATTGCTTATCGCGATCGCGGCGCTCAGTTCCCTCACGTACCCGCTAAGCGGCGCCGGGATACGGACCCTGTTTCCCTTGATCGTGCCGAGGCACCTCTGGGACCGGGCCAACGCCGTCGACAGCGTAACGTATGTGGTGGCTGCGGTTATCGGCGCCCCGCTCGCTGGCACCATTGCTGGGCTCATTGGCAGACCGCAGGCCTTGGTCGCGACCGCGGTGATGTACTTGGTGGCGGCTCTGTCGCTGCTGGGAGTGGCGCTGCCTACACCTGCCCGGGTCCCCGCTGGTTCCGCTTTTCGCGATGCCTGGCAGGGCCTTGTTTACTTGCTCGGTAACCAGACGTTGCGGGGACTCGCCGCGAGCATCTCGATACTGAACGTGGCATCGGGCGTGCTCATCGTCGGCCTGCCTATCCTCGTTCTCAACCGACTCCATGTGAACGCCGCATTCGTTGGTCTCCTCTGGGCGTTGAGCGCGTTGAGCGGCGGCCTTGGCGCAGTGGTGGCCGGCCACCTCGGTACTCAAGACCGGGAGCGCGGCCTGATCGTCACGGGCATGGCCGTTACCGCTGCGGCGCTTGCGGTGTTGACGGTCGCGCCGAACATGTTCGTCGCGGCGCTCGCCATGCTCGTCTACGGCGGTGCTGGTGGGCCCATTGACATCGCGATGTTCTCGATGCGCCAGCGGAGGACCGACCCTGCCTGGTACGGGCGCGCCTTCGCGGTGAGCATGTCGCTGAACTACTCGGGCAGCCCGCTCGGGTCTGCCGCCGCTGGCCCCTTGATCGGTGCTGGGCTCGGCATCGCTCTCGTCGTCGCCACCGGATTCGGTGTGGGTGCCGCTCTACTCGCGCGCGTACTTCTCCCCGGTGCCGCGATACGAGAGTCCGAACCCCAATCGCCGTCTGACGATTTGTCGTCAGGTGCGTCGACCTGAGGTCCTTGCGCCAATTCCTCGAGGTACATTCACGAATACTGGCCTCGGTTATGCCGCTCGCGCCGGAGGTTGGGTTCCGTAGCCGCTGGCCATTATCCCGATGCCCTCCCGTGTGTCAGGCCGGGCGGTGCCGCCTGAGACATCGGACGCAATTAGAGCCGGCTCCGGAGCGGAACCGGTTCGGCCGCAAGACCTCGATCAGTCGGTCGGGGCGTCACAGCCTATGGCGACAGCGTCATCTTCCACTTGCACCGCTCTTTGACCCAGTAGAAGCCGGTCCCGGTCTCGTACCCCGAAACGCCGGTGTACCTACCCGGAATCAACTGCACGGTCCCACTCCCGCCCAGACCGTTGGCAGAGCCGGTATCGCTCGATAGCATGAATCCGGGGGATTCACACGTCGCACTCGGAGACTGGATTGTCAGGCTGTAACGGTACGTCGCCGTTTGGCTTCCGTATTGCGTTGGTGACCTGTTCGTGAGTGTGACTATCTGCCCGCACCCGGCTACGGAGAGCGCCACGATTGCGAACCCGATTCCTGCCTGAGCCTTCACGAGCTGATCCTAGCCCCGCTGCAGTGGAGTTGGAGTGGGCTGCAGTTGAGCAGGTGTGAGCTCATCGATTAGCTCGCTCCGATATCGCTCGTAAGCGAGTCGGAACCTCGAACGAAAGAGCCAGGGCACGGCGCCGGAGCAGAAAACCGCAAACAGGAACACAACAAAGACGCCAAGGGATTGTGTTTGTCCGACCAGAAAGGCGCTGGCAACACCGACGATGAAGCCTCCAAGGAACCCGAGCAGGCCCAACACCACCCACCACGTTCGGCGCTGTTCCTGTCTCTCTTCGACCAGCTGGTCTATCGCCTTCGGAACACCCACCACTCGAGCTAGCTGGACATGAGCCGTATGCTCCTTCTCGGCCCGAAGCACCATGCGTTCCCACTGCGATCTCAACGAAGCAATCGGGCATGAGACCCGCATGCGGTATC
>JBAQGL010000052.1:0-3522 GCA_049287785.1 Candidatus Dormiibacterota bacterium
CCTTTGGTACTGGACGATGACCAGGGTCCCCGCGGGGATAAGCGATCCTTAACTAGTCGCCGACGACCGAGGGGAATGCCGGCCCCGGCGACTCCGCAGACCAGCCCGCCTACGCCGGCAGTCCCTCCGGGTCTTCAGCCGCTTTTTCGAGCTCGAGCTGGAACCGTCATGAAGCGGCTCCTCTCGCCGATTCCGGTGTCACCGCCGAAGACTGCGAGGTGCGGGTATCCGCTCGGTCTGATTCGACGCGGGTCTGGTATGCGACCAAGATGTCGCGATGGGTCAGCCATCCAAGAATGGTTGAATTTCCCGGGTCCATGACCGGCAGTGCAGGAGTGCCCTGCTGGACGAACTGCGAGAGCGCGGTGTCCAATGGGGCCTCCGGTGCAACGGCGTTTGCCAGATGGGCAAGGTCGCCCGCAGTGATTTCCGACGTGTCGCTACCCAACGCTGTTTCGAGCTCTCCGGCGGTCACCACGCCGCGGTAGCCGCCATCGACATCCACCACGGGAAGCGCGGCTACGTCGCGCCGCGCAAACCGGCCGACGATATCGTCCATGGACGTCGTGACCAGGATTGGCTCAGGCACCGGCTGCATGGCATCGCGGACTCGAATCTCTTGCATGAGGTTGGCGCCGCGTGATCGAAGAATGTCGATCCCGCGCCGACGCAGCTTGAGTGAATAGATGGTGTCCTTGGACAACAGATTGCTGAGCCCGGTGGCCGCGACAATCGCGACCATCAAAGGCAGGATGATGGTGTAGTCGCCGGTGAGTTCAAAGATGATGATCACGGCCGTGATCGGCGCTCGTGCTGCCCCCGCGAACACCGCCCCCATACCAACGAGTCCGTACGCCCCGGCGGGTGCAACCGAACCGTGGAACAGCACGTTGGCGACCAGACCAAACGCGCTCCCCAGCATCGCGCCCATGAACAGCGATGGAGCAAAGACGCCGCCGGATCCACCGATGCCGATCGTCAGGCTGGTGGCGAGCATCTTACCAACGAGCAACACCATCAGCAGCCCGAGAACGATCTGTCCGGCGACCGCGTTTTGGAGGACCGGATAGCCGACGCCATACAGTTCGGGAAGCGCCAGCAGCAGGAGTCCGAGGATCACGCCACCAGCCACCGGACGCAGCCACTCCGGGCCATGCCACATGCGATCCAGGAGATCCTCGGTCCCGTACAGGATGCGGATGAATGCAAGCCCGGCCAGGCCACCCAGCACCCCGAGGATCGCGTAGAGGCCGAACTCCCAGGTGGACACGATGTGGAACGCGGGCAGCGTGAGGAACGCCTGGTTGCCGAACGCCGCCCGACCGATGACGTCGGCGGTCACCGAGGCGAGTACGACAGCACCGAAGGTGTCCACGGCGAAGTCCTGGAGGATGAGCTCGAGCGCGAAGAAGACACCGGCAATAGGCGCGTTGAACGTCGCCGAGATACCGGCGGCCGTACCGCAGGCGACGAGCAAACGCAGTCGGTTCTCGGAGACGTGCAGCACCTGCCCGATCGAGGAGCCCAACGCTGAGCCAATCTGCACGATGGGGCCTTCGCGTCCCACCGAGCCGCCCGCGCCGATGCAGATGGCTGAGGCGAGCGATTTGACGACAGCCACCTGGGGTCGAATCTTCCCACCCCGTTCGGCCACGGCGAGCATGACTTCAGGGACGCCGTGGCCTCGAGCTTCGGGAGCAAAGAGCTGGATCAGGGGGCCGTAGATGAGGCCTCCGACAACGGGTGCGAGCACGACGAAGCAGATGCCGAGCCAGGGCAGATTGGGATTGATCGCGTGTCCGGCGGCGCTGTAATCGCTGTGACCGCTGAAGAGGAGGGTGAACCAGCGGATGAGGTCACGAAAGAGGATCGCGCCGAGTCCGCCGCCGGCCCCGACCACGAGCGCGATCGCGATGATCCCGCCCTGCGTGCCGCGTACCCAGTCGAGGGCTCGTCGATGAAGGTCCGAGGGAACGTGGATCCGCCGAGCGGTTGAGGTCACTCCTCGTCGCCGCTCAGCCCGGCAAAGATGGCCGCAAGGACACGAGCGATGTTGTTCCAGCGGAAGCCAGAGGGGTCGAGAGAACCGTGGAGGGTGAGTCCGTCGCCGAGTGCGAGCAGGACCGAGGCGAAGGCGTTGGCAGGGATATCGGCGATCTCGCCGTCGGCGATGGCCCCCTCGATCCAGCCCCTCAATATCGCTCTGCGGCGTCCGACGGCTAACACCATCCGCTCCCGGATAGCCGGCTCCGTGAGGATGAGAGCCCACAGGTCCGAACGCACCTGGACTCGGGCTTGGTCGGTGCCGCGCTCACACATCTCGCGAGCAAAACTTCGCAGCCGGTCGACATAGGAGATGTTGCGTTGAGCGAGGCTCTCAAGGCGTTCGTCCAGGTCAGCCGCATCCGCCTGGAGCAGCGTGATCAGCAACTCCTGCTTGGAGGAGAAATATCCGTAGAAGGCCCCTTTGCTGACCTCGGCCTCGGCGCAGATGTCATCGACGGTCAGTTCGCTGTACCCCATACGACCGGCACATCGCCAGGCAGCGTCGACGAGCTGCTGGCGGCGTTCAATGCGTGCGCCTTCCGAGATGCGGGGCATGTTGATATGCTACCATGCGTAAAACCGACGCGTTGGTTTTTATAACGCACTGTCCTCCCTCCCAAGAGCGGGTGGCGATGTGCCACCCGCTCCCCCGAGACGACGTCGCAGGTCACGGGACAATCAGGGTCTCGCGCGGTACCTTCTTCCCATGCGGGTTCTGATGGTGGAGGACGATCCCATCCTGGCCAGGGAAGTCGGTCGGGGCCTCGAGGAGTACGGGATAGGCGTGGACAGCGTCGCGACTGGGCCGGAGGCCATCGTCGCCGCGACAACGTCCGCTTTCGACGTGGTCCTGATCGATGTCATGCTCGGGCCCACGATGGACGGCTTTGCTGTGTGCCGGGAACTCCGGCATCGAACGATCGGGGCCGGCATCATCATGTTGACGGCGCGCGATTCGGTGGGCGACCGAGTCACCGGCCTCGAGGCGGGCGCGGACGACTACCTGGTGAAACCCTTCGCGTTCCAGGAGCTGCTTGCTCGGATTCGAGCACTCGTGAGGCGCAATCTCCCGGATCGCGGATCCGTCCTCCATGCTGGAAATATCGCCATCGATACCCGAGCGCACAGGGTCACCGTGGCCGGTCAACCGCTCTCGGTGACGAGCAAGGAACATGCCATCCTCGAGCTGTTCATCCATCATCGTGGTCAGCTGCTCAGCGCTGTGCAGGTGCACGATCACACGTGGAGTTACGATTACTCGCCGCGGTCGAACCTCGTCCAGGTGTACGTGGCGCGGCTCCGTCGCAAGCTTGATGACACGGGGGCCGATCATACGATCGTCACCGCGCGAGGAAGCGGATATCGACTCGAGCCGATCGTGCCGCATGGATAGCGCCTCCGCGCCAACGCAGACTTCGCACCCGACCCTTCGTCCTGCGCGACGATGGGCGCGACGGATGTTGAGCCGTCCTCAAC
>JBAQGL010000053.1:0-6326 GCA_049287785.1 Candidatus Dormiibacterota bacterium
ACCTCGGTCTCTTTCTCGATGAGCTGGCCAATATCGTCCCGATCGACGATCTCCCGGGTCTCGCGTCTCAGGGCGCGGGGCGCGGGGTCCTACTCATGTCGATCGTGCAGGACCTCAGCCAGCTCCGCCCTGTGCTCCATCATTTTGTGGATACCCGAGATTGCCACGGCCGCGGGGATGAGAAATTGCGCCGACGTAAGAAGCGGATTGGCCACTCGCGCAAGCACCTGCTGCGACAGCGGATCGACGGTTGAAACCTGACTCAATGCGCTGAGCCAGTGAATCGCAGCGGTAGCGGCAAGTACCAGCATGGCAAGTGCTCCTCAACCCTCGAATCTCGACTAGCCCGCTCCTGGGCCGGAACCAGAACTCTGGTGCGGCTGCGCGGACCGGCGCGGGACAGTTCCGGCCGGACGCGGGCCAGAAGCGTCGATGTTCGCAACCTGCGAACGCCGAGACCGAAGGCTGCTACGGATACAACATCCGCCACAATCGTGATGCTCGCGCTCGGACCGCACCCAGGAGATAGGCCGTGTTCACAAAGATTCTCGTCGGCGTTGACCGCTCAGAGCACGCACGCGTGGCGCTCAGCCAGGCGATCGACATCGCGCGCACGCAGAAGGCGTCGCTGACGGTCCTTGTCGCGTACAGCACGATCATGCCTTGGGGGCCGGTGGCCCCCTTGCCACAAAGTGCCGTGGATGAATTCATCGAGGGCGTTCGGAATGAGGGTCAGGCGATCGCCGACGAGGCGAAGCAAGGTATCCCGGCCGAGGTGACGTCCGAGGTGCTCGTCGTCGACGCCTCCCCCGCGGACGCGATTCTGGAACAAGCGGCGCGCGGCGGCCACGATCTCATCGTGGTCGGCTCGCGCGGTCGGGGAGACGCCGGCTCAATCCTGCTCGGCAGCGTGAGCCATGCGGTCCTGCAGCACAGTCGGGTTCCGGTTCTGATCGTGCACGTGCCCTCCGTGGAAGCGGAGGTTGACGAACGCCAGAAGTAGAACAACGAGGAGAAGGCCTCGACTGACGATGAAGAGCGATGTTGACAACATGTTGGCATCGGCAGGGTGAGGCTGTCTGAGGCAGCGAGGGAACCCTAAATAAGACCTGGACTTATTTAGGTTTGTGTGATAAACCTAAATAGTGAGCTTCCATGTCTAGGGTTATTCGTCGCCGATGGATCAGTGATCACGCAGGTCCTTCCCGATTGGACAATCGCGGGTGCGAATACGAAGCATATGTACCGGACCGCCTCACGCGCCGCATCTTCCGCTTCGACGGAGAAGTGGCCGCCGACGTCGCCGATGCGGAGGCGGCCATTGCTCGCCTGAACGTCGAGGCGACAAGCCTCGTCGACACGGAGGCGCTGGCCCGAGTCCTGTTGCGCGCCGAGTCGGTTGCCTCCTCCCGCATCGAAGGGTTGCAGATCGGCGCCCGCCGGTTACTCCGGGCCGAGGCAGCCCGGAGACTGGACGAGAGTCCCACCGACGTCACGGCCGGCGAGATACTCGGGAATATTGACGCGATGGTCTACGCCATCCAGCAGATCCACGCCGGAGATCCGATCAGTGTGAACCTGCTCCTCGAGATCCATCGCCGCCTCTTTGTTGGCACCAAATTCGAGGAGTACGGCGGGAGGTTCCGTGAACACCAGAACTGGATCGGTGGTAACGACCACCATCCGTGCAATGCGGACTATGTGCCGCCACCGCCGGAGGAAGTGGCAGCACTCGTCAGCGACCTGATTGGCTTCGTTAACGACGACTCTCTGCCAGCCGTTGCGCAAGCAGCTATCGCTCACGCCCAGTTTGAGACAATTCACCCGTTTGTCGACGGCAACGGGCGTACCGGTCGAGCTCTCATTCACCTCATCTTTCGGCGCCGCGGCCTGAGCCCTCGAGTGCTACCACCGGTGTCTCTTATCCTCGCGGCCCGGTCGAAGGACTATGTCGGCGGCCTGGCGGCGACTCGCTATCGAGGTGCAGCGACATCAAAAGCCGCCAGCGGCGGAGCGAACCTGTGGGTTGCACGTTTCGCCGGTGCATGTCAACGGGCCGTTGGCGACGCACTCTCATTCGAGGAGACGGCGCGATCTATCCAGGCCGTGTGGCGTGAACGCCTTGGGAGGGTGCGCGCGCGTTCGGCAGCGGATTTGCTCTTGCGTGTGCTCATGGGGGCCCCCGTTGTGACAGTCAACAGCGCCGCTGAAATGATCGGCCGAAGTTTCGTACAGACCAATGAGGCAATCGTGCGCCTTACCGCAGCCGGCGTCCTGAAGCAGGTGACGGTTGGGCGCCGCAACCGGGCGTTCGAGGCATCCAAGATCATCGACGCTTTTACCGCGTTGGAACGACAGCTCGCCAGTCCAGCTGGCGACACTCGGATGAGCAAACCCGCCCGTCACGTGCCGCCCCGTCCGCAGCCAGTCTGACCGGGTAACCGATGTCGCGCGTCGAAACATCACCGAAATGTTCGTGCCCAACCCTGATGCCCGGTGTCCACAGATGGCTCCCTCTGAGCCACGCACCAGGAGGCGCGGAACAATGGCAGACCTTTCCATCAAGAATCTCAGCATCGGGCTGGCCGGCTCGTTGCTGGCGGGGGCAATAGCGGTGACATCCGCAACCGGGGTGGGCGCGAGCGCGCGCACGGGCGCCTCGGCAGGCTGGTACGTCTACACCGAGAGCAACCAGGCGTCGGCGGGCGGCGGCAACGCCGTTCTCGCGTATTGGGTCGCAAGTGGCGGCACCCTCACACCCGTTGGCAGCTTTGCCACGGGGGGCGACGGTACCGGAGCAGGTCTCGGGTCGCAGGGCGCGATCACCGTCGCCGGCGGGGGGCGCGCGCTTCTCGCGGTGAACGCGGCCTCGAACACGGTCTCGTACTTCCGGATCCTCGACGGCGGACAGCTTCGGCTCGTCGACGCGGCACCGTCCGGCGGGACCGGCCCGGTGAGCGTCACCGCGCACGGCGGTTGGGTCGAGGTCCTCAACCAGGGCAACAACACCGTCGGCTCGCTCTTGCTCACGTCCCGCTCGCTCGTCCCGTCGTCGCACCCGGCGGTGTCGCTCTCGACACTTGCGGCAACGCCCGAGCAGATCGGCTTCACTCCGTCGGGAGCGCACGTGATCGTCACTGAGAAGGTCAGCAGCAGCATCGACACCTTCAACGTGACCTCCACCGGCAGGCTCTCCGGCTTGCGGCATACCGTCTCGACCGGAACCGCACCGTACGGGTTCGGGTTCAGCGCAGGCGGCGAGGCGATCGTTTCGGACGCGGGCGGCGGCGCCGGCGGAGTCAGCGCCGCAACCTCGTATCGCGTGGGTGCTGCGGGTGCGCTGCATCCCATCAGCGAGGTCGGTGAATCCCAGGCGGCGGCGTGCTGGCTCACCGTCAACGCAGCCGGCACTCGCGCGTACCTGGCCAACGCGGGGTCAGGGACCGTTTCCTCGTACAACATCGGGCCGGAAGGCCGGCTGCACCTGCGGTCGGACGTCGCGGCGACGGTCGGTGTCCATCCGATCGACGAGGTCCTCGGCGGCGGCTGGTTCTTCGTCCTCACCACTACCGACATCGCATCGGCACCGGTCACGTCGACAGGCGATCTCGGCGCCGTCAACGAGACGGCGGCCAGCGGCCTCCCCGCAGCGGCGAGCGGTCTCGCCATCGTCACGGTCTCCGCGTAGGAGCGCAGGATCAGAAGCCGGACGGCACCGCGCCGTCCGGCTTCTCGCGGGCTTTCGCAGAATGGGAGTCGTGACCATCAAGACGCCGGACTCGAACGGCAGTCCGCTCCAGGCGGATGAGGTTCTGAACAAACCCGCCCCAGCCTCGTTCGGTGCCCCGATCCTCGTGGTCGAAGACGACCAGACCACCTGCGATGTCGTGCGTGCGTACCTGGAAAGCGCGGGACATCGCGTGGTCATCTGCCGCACCGGAGGTGAGGCGCTCGGCGTCGTTCGTCAAACCCAACCGCGCTGCCTGATTCTCGACGTCATGCTGCCCGGCAAGGACGGCTTCGAGATCTGCGCCGAGATCCGGCGCGCCGGATCGATCGTGCCGATCCTCTTCCTGAGCGCGCGAGCGGATGAGGCCGATCGCGTCGGCGGCCTTCGCGTCGGCGCCGACGACTACCTGGTGAAACCGTTCAGCCCGCGCGAGCTGCTCGCACGCGTCGACGCGCTGCTGCGGCGCGCTGAGATCGGCCCGCAGCCTGCGATGGTCCTGCGACTGGGCAACGTGGAGCTGTCGCCGACTCGACACGACGTCGCCGTCGACGGTCGGGACGTTGCACTCACCCATGTCGAGTTCGGGCTGCTTGCCCTCATGTTGGAACAACCCGGATGGGTGCTGACTCGGGGTCAGTTGATCGACCGGCTGTACACGGACGACCGCCTCCCGGCGCTGGAGCGGACGGTCGACGTGCACGTCTTCCGGCTGCGCGAGAAGCTGCGCGACGCGCATGCAACCGCCGCCATCGTGACCACTCGCGGCGTCGGCTACAAGATCATCGCCGAGGGCGCGTGACGTGGGTACTGCCCTCGTGCGCCGCTGGCGAGCGCTCGGCCTTCGCTGGCAGCTCGTGCTCCTCAACGTCGTCGTCATCGCCGTGACGGTCGTGCTGATCATCGTGCTGATGCACAACATCGCGCAGCAGGAATTCATGGTCATCATGCACGCGGCCGGACAACCTGTGGATCCGGCCGCGGGCCAGCGCGCCTACGACGCCGCGGTTGAGTCGCAGATCTATCCGACCCTCGCGGTCGCCGCCCTCGTCGCCGTCGGCCTCAGCTTCGCCGCGGTGACGCTTGCGCTGCGGCCGCTGACGGCAGTGCGCGAAGCGACCCGGCAGATGGCCCGTGGCGACGCACCCGCTCCGATTGCCACCAGCCGTCGCGACGAGATCGGCGGTGTCGCCGACTCCGTCAATGAACTGGCCCGGTCACTACAGCGCCTCGAGGAACTGCGCCGCCAGGTGACCAACGATGTCGCTCACGAGCTGCGCACCCCGCTCCACAATCTCCTCGGGCTGATCGAGGGTATGCGCGACGGGGTGATCCCACCATCGCCGGCGCGACTGCAGCAGGCGCACATGGAGCTCGACCGGTTGATCGCGCTGGTCGAGGATCTCCGCGGACTTGCGGACGCACAGCTGGCTTCCGACCGCATGTCGCGCGAACCACTGAATCTCGAAGCCCTGGTACGCGACGTGGTGCTGGGCTTCGATGCCGGCCTTCGTGAGCACGATCTGTCCTGGCGAATCGAGGCCAATGACGGCGGTCTGGTGGTCGTCGGCGACGCTGGAAGGCTGGGTCAGGTCGTCGGCAACATCCTCGACAACGCCATTCGCCATGCGCAAGCCGGCAGCACGATCAGCCTGACGCTGACGCGATTAGGCGATACGGCGCGCGTTGCGGTGCACAACGCCGGCGAGACCATCGACGAAGACTCACTTCCGCATATCTTCGAGCGCTTCTATCGGGCGGATCCCAGTCGCGCGCGCGGCAGTGGAGGTGCCGGCATCGGCCTGGCAATCGTCAAGGAGCTGGTCGCTGCTCATGGCGGCACCGTCGGCGCCGAAAGCGACGCCGATGGTGTGACCGTTTGGTTCGAGTTGCCGCTTCGACCTCCCGAGCCGCATCCGGCCGCGCTGCCGGAGCCGAGGCGATCCATCGGGACGTTCGACGACGCCGCTACCCGGGCGTAGGCAACGCGGCTAACTGGCGAGCTCAGGCTCGGTGCGCGTCGTGGCCCGCGCGGCTGCGGGCCGAGCCGGGCTTCCACCCCGCAGCCACGACGCCGTCGCCCCGACCAGCATCATGGCCACCGAGAAGGCGAAGGTGACGTGCATCCCGACGATGAACGGGTTGCTGATGAGATTGGGGAAGAACGTCTGACCCGAGAGATACGCGGCCTGGCTCGCTGGCAGCGTGTGCAGCGAGGGTCCGAGCAACGTGGTCATCGGGTTGTATCCGAGGAACGCCGCGAACAGCGAGCCGACCGGCGGCAGGTTCGCGACCTGGTGCGCCACCGTTGTCGACACGCCATGCGCGGTCAATCCCGCGAACATCGTCGACGGCAGCGTCGAGCTCAACCCGGCGATCATCAGGGAGAAGAAGATGCCGATCGACAGTGTCATGCCGCTGTTCTGGAACGTGGCCAGCATTCCGGACGCGACGCCGCGGCGATCCGCCGGCACGGCGTTCATAACGCCTGCGGTATTCGGAGCCACGAACATTCCCATCGAGAGACCGACGAGGAAAAGCAGCAACCCGAAGGGCAGGTACGAGAAGTTGGCGGGCAGCAACATCAGCAACCCAAAGC
>JBAQGL010000054.1:0-7169 GCA_049287785.1 Candidatus Dormiibacterota bacterium
TCTTTGGGTGCGGCGGAGCGCCGGTGCCTCCCGACCTCGTTCGTGAGGCGACCACGCGGGGAATCGGCGTACTCAGACTCTACGGGTCGACGGAGGTCCTGGTGGGCACGTGGAATCGGCCCGAGTCACCATCAGAGAAGAAGATCACCACCGACGGGATCGGCTTGGACGATGTCGAAGTGCAAGTCTGGGGAGACGACGGGCGGCGCGACATCCGAGGCGAGATCGGTGAGCTGTGCACGCGCGGTCCGAGCACCTGCGTCGGGTTTTTCGATGACCCGGTTCGCACGCGTCAGACGTTCACGTTTGACGGATGGGTCCGTTCGGGGGACCTGGGTGTCATCGACGAAGAGGGCTATTTGACGGTCGTCGGGCGGAGGAAGGAAATCATCATTCGCGGAGGCTTGAACATCGCTCCACGTGAAGTTGAAGAGCTGATCCTGCAGATATCGGGAGTCCGAGCTGCTGCTGTGGTTGGGATTCCGCACGAACGGTTGGGCGAGTCAGGGTGCGCTTGCGTCGTCCTGGAAGAAGGCATCTCGCTGAGTCACGCTGATTTGATCGCCCATCTCAAGGCCAGTGGCCTTGCACCCTATAAGTGGCCTGAGCAGCTTCGCGTTGTCGATGAGCTCCCGATGACGCCGACTGGCAAAATCCAGAAGCACCTGCTGGTTGCTGCAATGCAAGGCCAGAACTAATGGCACGCCTGCCCGATGTGGATCTCGAGGTCGTCCCAGAGCCAGTCGAGTCCGAACGCGTCGAGCTTTCAACTGGCGGGGCTACAGCCTCCCTGATCCATCTCAACCGCCCGCGACAGCTCAACTCATTGGACTGGGACACCATCCGGCTCCTCGAGCGAGAACTCAAGGCCGCGGATGATGACCCCAGCGTACGGGCGGTGCTCATCACCGGGCGTGGCCGTGCGTTCAGCGCCGGCGGAGACTTGAAGAGCTATCGCACGCTCCAACGGGACCCGATCGAGTTTCCGATCTTCCTGGAGGACCTGCATCGAACCTTCGGGGCAATCAGGTTGATGAAGAAACCTGTCGTGGCGCTCGTGAATGGGATCACGGCTGCAGGTGGACTCGAATTGCTGCTCTCCTGCGACTTCGCAATCGCAGCATCGTCGGCACGTATCGGCGACGCCCACCTGGCGTTTGGCCAGATGGGAGGAGGCGGAATCCTGTCCCTCCTCCCCAGATCGATTGGCCCCGCCAAGGCCCGTGAACTCGTGTTCTCGGCACGGTACCTCACATCATCGGAAGCTGAATCGTGGGGCATCGTCAACCGCGTCGTCGACGACGAAGCGCTGCTCGCCGCGGGCGTGGAATTTGCAGAAGGTGTGGCAACCCGGAGCCCTCTGGCGATCAGCAATGCGAAGTACGTCATGAACGCGGGATGGGCGGAAGGAACAGGCCTCGACTCGGCGCTGCGTCTGGAGAGAGAGCGAAACGCCTACTACTGCCTCACCTCGGCGGACGCGAGCGAAGGCCTGGAGGCCTTCGAACAGAAGCGCAGGCCGGAGTTTCACGGCACGTGATCGTCAGTTTCGGATGAAGCACGACCGCCGTCGCGAGAGCTTTCTCGGTCGAACAGCCATCGTTGGAGTCGGGTATACAGAGTTCTCGCGGGATTCGGAGCGCAGTGTTCTTTCGTTGGCGGCCGAGGCATGTCGAGGGGCCATCGAAGACGCCGGTCTGTCCCGCAACGATATCGACGGCGTCGTGAGCTTCAGCGTTCTCAATGACTCGGTCGCCAGTCAGGCTGTCGCCACAGTCCTGGGTCTTCCGGAGCTCACGTACGCGCTCGATATGAATCTGGGTGGACAGGCACCCTGTTTCATGGTGATGCAGGCGGCGATGGCGGTTGATGCTGGTCTGGCGGACGCGATCGTGATCTTCAGGGCGCTGAATGGACGCAGCGGGATACGCGTAGGGTCGACAGAGTTTCAGGGACCTGCAGGCCAGTATCGATATCCAATCGGCTTTTCGGCATACCCGCAGTACATCGCGATGTGGGCGCGGCGCTACATGATTGAGACGGGCGCCACGTACGAGGATCTCGGCGCGGTCGCGATCGCGCAGAGGGCGTACGCAGAGGCGAATGAGCGAGCCGTCGTCCGTGCATCACTGACGTCGCAGAGCTATCTGGAAAGTCCCTTTGTGGCCGATCCCTTCCGGGTAGCCGACTGTACGACCGAGGTTGATGGGGCCTGCGCCCTGGTCGTGACCACCCTTGAACGGGCTCGCGATCTGCAGCACTCACCGGCTGTGGTTCGTGGCGCTGCGTATGCACTCGGGAACAGGTCTGGTCTCGACATCGGGGATGCCCTGCTGTGGAAGGACTATTCAAGGAACTACACGAGCCTGCTTGCAGAGCCCCTTTGGGACTCCGCCGGACTCGGGCCTGCGGAGATTGACTTTGCAGAGCTCTACGACTGTTTCAGCAGCACCGTGTTGTTTGGCCTCGAGGGGCTTGGGTTTGTTGGTCGCGGCGAGGCCGGCGGCTTTGTACGAGCGGGGAACACGGCACTCGGCGGACGGCTACCAACTAACACGAACGGCGGACTGCTCTGCGAAGGCTATCTGCACGGGATGAACACGCTCGCCGAGGCTGTTCTCCAGATTCAAGGTCGAAGCGGTGAGCGCCAGGTACCCAACGCGAATGCTTGTGTCGTCACGTCCGGAGGGATGATGGACGGATCGGCCTTGGTGCTGACCCGTGCCTGAGGTGCGGGAGGAGGCCACGGAAGCGGCACCGCCGATCACGGACCGAGACAGTGATCCCTGGTGGGATGCGCTCCACGCGGGACAGCTCAAGCTGCCGCACTGCCTTGATTGCGGTGCCACGTGGTTTCCGGTGACGCCTGGCTGCCCTGAATGCGGCGGCATCCACGTCGAGCTCGTAGCGGCGACCGGCCGTGGTCACCTGTATTCGTGGGTGGTCATCAACAGAGCGCTTGGTCGGAACTCGTCTACCGATACCCCTTACACCATCGTCGCGGTCGACACGGAGGAAGGTGCCCGGATGTTCGGCCGCCTCTTTGCGCCGCCGGATGAGCCAATGCGCGCAGGAGAGCCGCTTTCCGCCGTGATACGTAGTGTTCATGGCCAAACGGTGGTTGGCTTTGAGCGTGCGATCTTCTAGGCAGTCCAGCTGAATTGACTGAGTCAGACAGTGGACCGATGGCTGCTGATCGGCTGAGCCCGTCACTCTTTCGCTTGGATGGACAAACCGCGATTGTCACCGGCGCGACCTCAGGCCTTGGTGAGAGATTCGCCCGCGTTCTCCACGGCGCGGGTGCGTACGTCGTTGTCGCTGGTCGAAGAACGGACCGGCTCAACGCGCTGGTCGACAGCCTGGGCCCGGACCGCGCGTTGGCCGTGGCAGCCGATGTGACCGACCCGGACGCCGTCACAGCCCTCGTGGAGGCTGCTGTACGTCACTTCGGAGCGCTCGATGTGATGGTGAACAATGCCGGTATATCGGTCCCGATGCCGGCCGAGGACGAGAGTGCCCTTGCGTTCGCCCGAGTTGTTGCGGTGAACCTGAACGCTGTCTTCTCGTGTTGCGCCGCGGCAGCGCGCGTGATGCTCGCGCGCAATATTGGAAGCATCATCAACGTGGCATCGATCCTTGGCTTGGGCGCGAGCTGGCGGATTCCGCAGGCGTCGTACGCCGCAAGCAAGGGCGGAGTCGTCAACCTCACGCGCGAGCTGGGCGCACAATGGGCCTCGCGAGGCGTACGGGTGAATGCGATTGCTCCGGGCTGGTTTCCGTCCGAGATGACTCAGGATCTGTTTGACGGCGAGCGCGGTCTGCGCTATGTGGAGCGCAACACACCCGCCGGCCGCCCCGGACGTCCGGATGAGCTCGATGGCGCGCTGCTTTTTCTGAGCTCGCGGGCTTCAACGTACGTGATCGGCCAGACCATCGCGGTCGACGGGGGCTGGTCGATTGTTTGAGCAGCGGACGACGTGGCAGCGGACGCACGGTCCGGCAGCCCGTCTTGTCCGGCGAGAGTCCTCCTACCATCCGGAGCCAACGAGATGATTGCTGATTACGCGACGCCGAGCGTCCCCACCATGTTCAGCATGGTCGTGACCCCAATGGACCGTGACGGCCTCATTGACGAGGAGGCGTTCCGCTTACATCTACGCCGAATGGTGGCGGCTCGTGTGGGTGTGTATTTGGGCAGCGGCGGGACCGGGCAGGGACACGCGCTGGATCACGGCGAGCTTGCGCGCATCTATGAGATCGGTGTCGGCGAGTGCAAGGGGAAGGTCCCTGTGTACTGCAACCCGCCCGAATCGCGGACCGCGAAGGAGATGCTGTCGAAGTGTCAGCTCGCGATCGACGCCCAGGTCGACCTCGTGCAGATCTATCAACTCGACGCCGGTCACGGTCGCAGGCCGACCGCTCGTGAACAGGAACTGTATTTCCGCGACCTGCTCGAGCGAATCCCGTATCCCGTGGCGCTCTCAGTCCATCGCTCGTCTGGTTATCTGGCATCCGTCGAGCTCGTGACCCAGCTCTGCGAGGACTATCCGCAAATCAAGGCGGTGAATCTCCATGGTCCCGACCTCACGTACTTTGTTCATCTGCAGGACCGCGTCGGCGGTAGCGTGAAGCTGTACGGGGGAATGACCACCCTGCTCAGCACACTCCCGCTTGGAGGGTGGGGGTGCCAAGCGGCCGAGCCAAACCTTGTCCCGAATCTCGCTCGGTCGATCATCGATAGATTCCTGGAGGGCAAGGCGCTGGAAATGGGTGACGCCTACAAGAGTGTGTTGCGACTCTGGGCGGCTCTTGAGCCCGCGCAGGCAGAGTCGCAGGACGCAACGAAGGCTGTGCTTCGTGCGTTGGGCCTTCCCGGTGGATACCCACGGCCGCCACGCGCACCCGTGGCGGAAGTCACCCTCCAGCAGGTTCGCCAAAATCTCGAGGCCCTTGGCATCTGGGAGCTCGAGGGAGTACCCGCTCCGAGCAGCTAAGCTTTCCACCCTCGCTGCGCTGCTCTGGCGTGCTCACCGGCCTTCGTGCCGGCAATACGGCCAAAGACGGCTCCGGCGGTCAGTCCCGAGCCGCCCGGGTAGTTGTTGTAGAAAAGACCCCCAACCAGTTCGCCACACGCAAACAGGCCCGGGAGAATGACGCCTTCGGTATCGATGACGTGAGCGTCTGTATTGATTCGGAGGCCCCCAAATGTGAACGTGATGCCGCACGTGACTTGATAAGCCTCGAAGGGCGGTTCATCGATCAGCGTGGCCCAATTCGACTTCGGGATCGGAAGGTCCGCTCGCCGGCCATCCTTCTCGTTCGGGTTGAAGGGAATGTCGCGGCGGATTGCGCTGTTGTACTCCGCAACCGTTGCACAGAACTGGCCCGCATCAACGCCCTCAAGTCGCGAGGCAAGATCCTCGATTGTACTGGCCGTGACCTTCGTCACTTCACGGATGCGGTACTCGTCTCTGAGGAGGTGCAGGACTTTGCTGTCAAACACTTGCCACGCGAATTGACCGGGCTGCGCCAGGATGACTCGCCCGTAGCGCGCGTACGTGAAGTTGCGAAAGTCGGCACCCTCGTCAACAAAGCGCCGACCCTCGGCATTGACCATGATCCCGAAGGGATAGCTGTGCTTCTGAAAGCCGTCGCCGACTGACAGGTCCCCAAACTCAGGCGCATTCCGATCCCAGCCAACAGCATGGCAGCCTGACCAGTTTCCATAGGACATGGCTCCCGCATCGAGCGCCATACGGATGCCGTCCCCGGTGTTGAAACGCGTGCCTCGGACCTTGGCGAGATCCCAGCCGGACCCCAGGTAACGAGTGCGCCACTCGGCGTTTGCTTGAAATCCTCCCGAGGCCAGCACGACCGCCTTCGCCCGGATGTCACGAAGCCGGCCGTGATGACGAACGCGGACTCCGCAGACAGCGCCGTCGTCGTCCGTGAGCAGGCTCATCGCGCGAGTGTCGTGCAAAGTGTCGATGCCCGCCGCTCCTGCGGCGGATGCGAGTGCCTCGATGAGCCCTTGACCGCCCCCCATGGCCTCCACGGTGAGGCCTCCCCAGAATTTGTATCGTCCGTCCACGTTGAATGCCTGCCGTCCGTAGATGGGCAGGAACCGGACCGATTTGGTCGTCATCCACTTCAATGTGTCGAGGCTGCGCGACGTCAGTACGTCGACCAGCTCCGGGTCGGCTCGGAAGTCGGTGACGCGAGCCATGTCGTTGTAAAACGCCGACGCGGGGTAGCTTCCAAAATCGGTGACCTCGAGCTCGCGCGGCGTGAGATCCGGCATCAACTCCTGCAACTCGCCGACGCCGGTGTACGCGACTCGCATGGCTCCCGCCGTGAAAGCGGTGTTGCCGCCGCGCTCGACCTCTGGCGCTCGTTCCAATTGGATCACGCTCGCGCCGGTCTCGGCCGCAGCGAGAGCGGCGCACAGACCTGCATTCCCAGCCCCAATGACGACGACGTCTGCCTCACCTGAGGTGGGCAGGCGATCGCTGTCGATCACCGAGACGGCGGTCCCTGTCGGATCCGGCTGACTGAGCTGCATGCAGCGGTATACTACCGCCCGAAGCCTTGACATCTGCCTTTGAGATCCTGAGAGGCCACATCCTCAACGGTGAGTTGCCGCCCGGATCGCGACTCGTGGAGACCGCATTGGCGGAAAAGCTCGGCGTCAGCCGCACTCCGATTCGTGAAGCGCTTGTGGCGCTCGAGAGAGAGAGCCTCATTGAGCGCACGCCCCTCGGAATCCGCGTGCGTGAGCGCCGCCCATCGGAGATCCTGGAGATATACGAAGTGCGCATCGTCCTCGAGGCAACCGCTGCTCGCGCGGCGAGTGAACGTCATACCGACCTGGACCGCATGCGGCTCCGCAGATGGTTGGCCAAGATGGAAGCACGGCACGCGGCATCTCCCGAGGAGCTGGCCGACCTGAATCGATCCTTCCACAATGCGATCTCGCGCGCCAGTCATAACCAGGTGCTGATCGACTTGATAGAGAGACTTCATACATACCTGTCCCGCTACCCATCAACCACGTATGCCGCGCCGGGTCGGCGCGAGTCGTCGCTTGAGGAACACAGGGCCCTCGTCGGGGCGATCTTGAACCGCGACGGCGACGCGGCGGCTGCCATTGCGGCCGACCACATGACTGA
>JBAQGL010000055.1:0-6112 GCA_049287785.1 Candidatus Dormiibacterota bacterium
ATATCAGCATGTCGCTCGGCCTGTCCGGGCTCGACTGGACGGACTCGCTGTCAATCATCAACGCCGCCCACATGGTGAACTTCTCCCACATTGGGAGCCCGGCGACCGACCATCTCACGTACAAATACAGCTTCGCGACGGGTTCGTCGGATGCCTTGATGGGAAGCGCGATGGCGCTCTACGCCTCCATCAAGGGTTATCACAAGATCGCCTTGGCATTCGACGCGTCGGTCGGTGCCCAGACACTTGTCCCGAGCATCATGAAGGCGGCTCAAGTTCTCGGCCTCACCGTTGTGGCCAGCCCTGCGATTCCCCTGGGCGCGCCGTCGTACGAAGCCGAAGTCTTGCAGATCATGCAGGCACATCCGGACGTGATCTTGACTCAGCTGCAGCCCAGCCTCGCGGGTACGTTCTTCCAAGAGCTCGTAACTCTCGGCGGCGCAGCCAACCAACCAGTCATTGGCAGCGATCTGACGCTGGAAAAGGACTGGTTCGCCGCAGTGGGATCGAAGGAGGTGCAGGCGCACATCGTGTCGTTGAACGGTTCATCACGAACGACAGGTATTGGCTACCAAACCTTCCTTACTGGTTACACCAACCGATACCACACGGCGCCGCCCTACCTCGGGGTCAATTCGTATGACGGTTTGACGATCGGAGCGCTCGCGATGATCGATGCACATTCAACAGACCCATCCGTCTACGTCAATGACATTCTCGACGTCACCACCCCCGGGCCCGGGAAGACGACGGTCTACACGTTTGCGCAGGGCGCAACGTTGCTACGCGAAGGCAAGAAGATCAAGTACTACGGCGCGAGCGGGCCGATGGTCTACAACCAATATCACCGCGTGAGCGGCGACTTCACCGTTGACCAGGGCACGGCGACCGGATTGACACAGATTGCCGTGATCCCGGCCGATCAACTCAACAAGCTCGTGTTCTAGCGGAGACGCGCAACGAGCCCATCGAGCTCGAAGCTTTTGTGAGGACCAGGAGTCCTCTCGTCGGTAGATCAGGGGCCGCCCGTGTGCGCCGGCACGCGGGCGGTCACGGTCGGCAGTGGTGAAGCAAGGAACTGTGAAAGGAATGTACAACCGAGTAAAGGAAGCTCTCGCGCGCGGCGACCACGTTCTTGGAGCCGGGGTCGGGTTCATCCGATCGCCGGCCGTCATAGGGCTGATCGCCGACGCGGGATACGACTTTGTGTCAATCGACATGCAGCATTCGTCGCTGTCCATGGAGACCGTGGCCGACATGTGCGAGATGGCGCGGGGCATGGGGTTGACCTCGGTCGTGCGACCGTACTCTCGAGACGGGGAGCTCGGCAACCGTATCCAGAGCCTCGGCGCCCGCGGACTGATGCACCCTGACGTGCACAAGAGGTCTGAAGTCGAGCAGCTTCTGGGGTGGATGCGCTATCCACCGGATGGCACACGCGGATCCTTCACCGGGATGTCGTCGGTGCACGAGACCCGCCAACCTGAGGACATCAATGCGGCCCTGAATGCCGAGATGCTCCTTGTGATTCAGGTTGAGAGACGAGACGCGGTGGACCATATCGACGAGATCCTCGATGGGGGCGGCGTCGACGTGGTCGAGGTCGGTCGCAATGACCTAGCTCAGTCGTACGGGCACCCTGGCGAGCGCAGACATCCGGACGTGCTCGCGGCCATGGAGAAAATCGTGGCGGCATGCACTCGGCACAACTGTGCGGCCGGCGCGGGCTGCGATAGTCCCGAGGACGTTGCGATGATGATCGGGCTGGGTGTTCGCTATGTGATCTACCCGTCCGGCGACTTCAGCCTGCTGCGCCGCGCGTATGCCGAAGGGAATGAGGTGGCGCGGTCCTACATGGGCGGAGGTACCGCGAAGCGGTGATTGGGCAAGCCTCCACACCGTATGCGGTGAAGCGTCACCGAGTGCTTGATCCCATCGGAACGCTGACGCCGGGCGCGCGACCACGAGAGGACAGCGAAGAGCTCCTCGGTCAGATGGCCTATTGGATGCTGCTCTCGCGCCACTGCGACGAGCGAGCGATCGCGCTACAGCGCCAGGGTGTGTGGAGCAGGTATCCGTCGCTGGTAGGGCAGGAGGCGGCGGTTGTCGGATCGATGTTGTGTTTGAGCGTCGACTCGGACTGGATTGTGCCCCAATACCGCGAGCGCATAGCGTGTGTCAGGCACGGGTATCCATGGGACCGCGTGTTCGCCAATTTCACGGGTCGGTTTCTGGACGCTCGGATACCTGATGGCGTGAAGGTGCTTCCGTTGCAGGTGGCGATTGCCGCCCATCTGCCCCATGCGGTCGGACTTGCATGGGGGTTGCGCCTACAGGGGCTTTCCGGAGTCGTGCTTGCGTATGTGGGGGAAGGAGGGTCCTCTGAGGGGGACTTCCATGAGGCTCTCAACCTGGCTGGGGTAACCAAAGCACCTGTCGTCTTTCTTCTTCAGAACAATCAATGGGCAATCTCGACCCCGCGAACCGCCCAATCGGCAACCCCAAGCTTCAGCCTACGGGCGGCCGGGTACGGATTCGAAGGCATTGAGGTGGACGGCAACGATGTCCTGGCGGTACACGACGCGGTCGCCGGCGCTGTCCAGACGGCGCGTCAAGGCGATGGGCCGACGCTGGTGGAAGCTGTCACGTACCGGATGGGCTTCCACAACACGGACGACGATCCAACACGGTACATGGACGTCGCGGCGTATGAGAAGGCGGCGACAGAGGTCGATCCGATTGCTCGCTTCACCGCATATCTCCGCGGACTTGGGATGTGGGACGAGCAACGTGAAGACGATGTTGTGCGCCGCATCGGGAAGGAGATTGATGAGGCACTGAATCGCTCCGGTGCCTTTTCGCCGCCGAAGCCGTCGGATGTGTTCGAGAACATCAGCGCAACCTTGGACCAGAGGCTCTCGCGCCAGAAATCATCACTCAGCCGGCGAACCGCCTGATGCCGCAACGCACCATTGCCGAGGCGATCAACAACGCTCTCCATGAGGAGATGGCTCGCGACAGTCGAGTGACGATCCTCGGGTTGGATGTCGGGAAGCTGGGCGGAACGTTTCACGTGACCGCGGGGCTCCAGGACGCCTTCGGTGGCGATCGTGTCATCGACACACCGTTGGCGGAAGCCAGCATCATCGGCGCGTCGCTTGGGTTGGCCATATCCGGATTGATCCCGGTAGCCGAGCTGCAGTTTCTCAGCTTCAGCGCCCAGGCGTTTCACCAGATCGGTCCGCAACTGGGCCGCTACCGCCAGCGATCGAGAGGCCGGTACAACTGTCCCGTGACCATCAGGGCGCCGTTTGGCGCCGGTGCAGGCACTTCGGAGCTGCATTACGACGCCGTCGAAGCTCAGTTTGTGCAATCACCCGGCATCAAGGTGGTGATGCCGGCCAATCCCTATGACGCGAAAGGCCTGCTGCTCGAAGCGATCCGCGACCCAGACCCAGTGCTGTTCTGTGAGCCGGCCCGGCTGTATGGGGGTGTGCGGTCGGAGGTCCCCGATGGGGACTACACGGTACCCTTCGGGCAGTGCCGGGCCCTGCGAACCGGGTCCGACGTGACGCTCGTTGCGTGGAGCGCAGCGGTCGAGCTCTGCGAGCGTGCCGCGGATCAGCTTGCTGACGACGGCGTCTGGGCCACCGTGGTCGATTTGCGCACCTTGGTTCCGCTGGACGTCGACGGCCTCGTGCGTGCCGTTGCTCATACCGGTCGATGTGTCGTCGTGCATGAGGCACCACTCACAGGCGGGTTTGGGGCAGAGGTGGTTGCGACCGTCGTCGAGGAAGCATCATCTCAGCTCAAAGCACCTCCCGTTCGGGTTGCCGCGCCGGATATCCCCTTCCCATCCGGATCGCTCGATCAATGGTGTCTTCCGTCGGTTGATCAGATCGCCCTCGCGGCCCAAAAGCTCGTCGTCAGTTAGGAAGCCGTGGTATGAGTCTGCAGCTGACCGAGCATCTGTCGAAGGCCCTGCTGGCGCCTTTCGGTGTCCCCATCGGAGCGTATCGCCTCGCATTCAGCCCTGCCGAGGCGCGCGATGCTGCCGCTTTCTATGGGACGCCGGTTGCGGTGAAAGGTCAGGTCCCCGCCGGTTCACGCGGTCGGTCGGGCGCGGTCTTGCGTGCCAATACGGCGGCGGCGGCGGCCCGCGCCTTCACGTCCGTGACGGCTGTCGAGGTCGATGACCTGCGAGCCGTCCAGGCGTTGGTGGAACCGTGGCACGACATCACTCAGGAGCTGTATCTCGCTGTCACCTTCGACACGCAACGTCAAGCTCCCGTGCTCCTCTTCAGCGCCGTGGGAGGCGTCGATGTGGAATCGCACGCCGACCACATGCGAACACTGCTCCTGCCAGCTGAAGCCAAGCTTTCGACTGCAAGCATCGTCGCGCTCGCTGAGGATGCGGCGATCGACATCCTGGCGCGGGAACCGCTGGCGCAGGTGGCATGCAACCTCGCGAAGGCGTTCTTTGAACTCGAGGCGCACACCGTGGAACTGAATCCACTCGCGGAGGTCTCGGGCGGCGTGTGGCTCGCGGTGGACGCGCGAGTGGTGCTCGATGCGAACGCTCTCTTTCGACATCCAGCCGTGAGGGCGCTCAGCGAGACAATGGTGCCGCGGCGTCCTGAAGACTTGGTTCGCGAAGCGACCAAGCTCGAGTTTGTTCCACTCGATGGAACGATTGGTCTGATCAGTGGCGGCGCCGGCATGACGATGGCTGCCATGGATTTGATGCGCGACTATGGCGGCAGGGCCGCATGCTTCCTCGACTGCAGCGCCGATGTGACGCCCAAAGGCTACGCGGCCGCGTTGGATCTGGTTCTCGGCCTGGACGGCGTGCGAAGTATTTTGGTCAGCGTTTTCGGGGGTCTCACGCGGGTCGATAGCGTCGCGACGACCTTCGTCGATTTACTCGCACGGGTGCACGTTGAAGTCCCGGTAGTCTTCAGGTTGACCGGCACGAATCAGGGCGCAGCCGCGGCCATCCTGCAAGGCGCTGGGCTGCACAATTTCGTCGAGCTCGACGACGCCGTGGCAGCCGTCGTTGACGCAGCTTCTTTCGATACGGGTCTCGCGTCATGAGCGTACTCGTCGACCTCGAAACGCGAGTCGTTGTGCAGGGCATCACCGGCCGCCAAGCTGCATGGTCGACAGCAGATCTCGTCGACTACGGCACGAAGGTCGTGGCCGGTGTCGTCCCTGGCAAAGGCGGGCAAGAGCACGCTGGGATCCCCATCTTCAACCATGTCGACGAGGCGGTGCGTGCGACGTCCGCTAATGCGGCTCTCACCTATGTCCCTGCGCGACTCGCGACCGAAGCCATTGGCGAGGCGCTGGATGCCGGATTACGGCTGATCGTGTATCCCGGCGACGGTTTGCCGATGCACGACGCGTACAGACTTCGCGTCCAAGCACAGCGCCAGGGCTCCACGCTCGTTGGTCCCAATACGCCCGGTGTGATCAGCCCAGGGCAGGCGAAGCTCGGCTTCATGCCGTCATTCTGCTATTCGCCCGGCCACGTCGGCGTCGTGACGAAGAGCGGGTCGCTCTCGTACGAGGTGTGTCGGCGGCTAACTCAGGCGGCCATTGGCCAGTCGACCGTCGTCGGCATCGGTGGCGATCCGATCAAGGGCGCGACGATGCGCGAAGTTCTGGATTTGTTCCACGACGACGATGCCACCGCCGGGATAGTCGTGCTCGGTGAGATAGGCGGGATGGACGAATACGACGTCTGCTCCTACGCCGAACGCGCCGGCGCCAAGCCGGTGGTGGCGTTCCTCGTCGGGAAGACGGCTCCGGAGAACCGAAAGCTTGGCCACGCAAGTGCGCTCGTCGATACAAAGGGAGCGGGGTATGCGGCGAAGGTGTCTGCTCTGCGGCAATCAGGCGTGCCGGTTGCAGAGGCCTTCCCCGAGCTGGTCGGCATGACCCGAGATCGAATTGTGGGAGGTATGGCACGGTGATCGAGGAACAGGGTGCAGAGGCGGTGGCGGTGGGAGCGGTTGGTGACGTTCTCACTGAGGGGAAGATCACCGACGAGGAGATCGAGAACGCACGCAGGATGATTGGGACGATCCTTCGATCGGAAGGCCCCTACCTT
>JBAQGL010000056.1:0-5064 GCA_049287785.1 Candidatus Dormiibacterota bacterium
GAGCCGAACCACTGATACAAGCCGGTGAGCATGAACCTTAGCGAGGCTAGGGCCATGATGGCCGAAGGCACTATCTTTCCTGTTGCGGCAGCAGCGACGGGCGAAAGCATGGCGGCAGCCGACACGAAGAGCAGAAGCGCAAGAGCCCGATTGCCCGCTACAACCGGCATCTGAAAGGTGACGATGCCAATGGTCAGCCAAGTTCCGGCCAGGACGCCCATTCCGGTCCCGGCGACGGTATCGCGGGCCAAAAAGCCAAAGATTGATGAGATCAGCTGCAGAGGAAAAACGAATGCGATCATTACCAGGCCGACCGTGGCGTGTTGACTCTGTGGCACCCACCCCAGTTGGAGGCCGGCCAAGCTGACGGTACCGCCGACTAGTCCCAAGAAACCGAGCGGCAAAGGACTGCCGATCGGTCGCAGCACGATGCGGGTCCTCGATGCTACGCGTTGGTCTTCTGTCTCATCCACAGCGGTCACGTCCGATTCCTGTCGCAGGGGTCAAGTTCAGGAGGCCACGATAAGGGCCTGGGGTGCGGCCGCTTTCATGGAGGTGGTGAGCCATGCGAGCTGGCGCGCCGTCTCGCTTCCACAGCTCGATACCACGTGCAAAAGGTCGACGTCCGGAAGGGCTCGGGCCGCCTGACCGACGATAGTCCAAGTGATATCGACGAAAGAGCAGAGAGCGTAAAGGTCGTGGAGGTCGCGTAGTAGCCCCAGACCCCCCGATCTGGTTCCGGAAAGGCCGGCCACGTGCAAGCGCTCGGGTTCTCCCTCTGGAGCTTCGCCAAACCGGTCCACCACTGGCGCCAGTAACCGTCCGTGGTTGTCGCACTGACTTGCCACCGTCCCGCAGGCGTAGAAGATTTCGGCTTCGGCCTGATGGGCGTTGCCGACTAGGCGGTATGACTCCGCCAAGGACAGCTCCGCAGAGTGCACCAAGCGGAGATAGCTGGAGACATGCATCAGACCAGTTCCGATTCGCTCTGCGCTGCCGGGCCGCCTACCGTCGGAGGCACGTCGAACGATGCCGGAGCCGACGCGGTTGTCGTCGGAGCCGCCGAAGGCCCACCACCCTTTCGGACCAGCTGGACCTGCACCGCCCCGGTCTTGAACGCAGGTTGCTTGCTGACCGGGTCCCAGGAGACGATCGTCAACTCGTTGGCGGCATGGTCGCCGTAGTGGAACGGCACGAAGACCATCCCCTCGCGTCCGTTGCCCACCCGTACCGGAGCCTCGAGCGACCCTCTTGGGCTGGTCACGCCGACGACGTCCCCTTCGGACACGCCCATCCGACCTGCATCGGCGGGACTCATTTCGACCCATACTTCAGGGGCGGCACCCTGCAGTTGAGGGGCCCGGCCGGTCTTGGTTCGGGTATGGAAGTGGTACGCGGTCCGCCCGGTCGAGAGCAGGAACGGGAACTGCTCGGACGGCGCTTCGCGCAGTGGCTCGTAGGCGGCGTGCCGCAGAAAGGCTCTGCCGTCCGGTCTTAGCGCCCGGTGTTGGTCGATGGTCGTGGCGGCGCCCAGCTGCAGGTCTTTTCCGAAGGACTCGCAGTAATCCGTTGCGGTCGGGAAGACCGAATCGGTGTAGAGCCGCTCGAGGCCTTCAGGGTTCTGCTCGTTGCACGGCCACTGGATCCCGCCCGTCCGACGGAGGCTTTCGTAAGACATGCCGCTGTAGTCGCACGGCCGACCTTTCGACGCTTCCTTCCACCCCTCGAACGCGTCCTCGGGTTCGATCCAGCGAGGAATGGGACGCCCACTACGGTCCTTGAAGCCCATTCGCCGGGCGTAGTCGACCCAGATGCGAAGATCACTCCGTGCTTCCCCGGGAGGGTCGACCGCTTGGTCGGACAGGTGCACCGTCCTGTCGACGTTCGTGTAGGTCCCGACGCGCTCTCCCCACAGCGCAGCCGGTAGGACGACATCGGCCAGCTCGGTCGTCTCGTTGCGATACGCCTCGCTGACGACGACGAAGGTCTGCACACCGCTGAGAATCCGGCGGACGCGCGGCAGATCCGGCATCGACACGCCAGGGTTGGTACCGGCGATCCACAAGAAGCCGATCGAACCCTGCTCGGCGTAGCGGAAGATCTGCATGGCGTGGGTCGGCGGCGCCCAATGAGGGATCTTCAAGACATCGACGTCCCACAACTCGGCCAGTTCGCTCACGTGGTCGGGGTTGTCCCAGTTCCGAAACCCCGGAAGATCGCCATCGACGCCGGCCTCGCGGTTGTTCTGGGCGGTCGGCTGGCCGTTCATCTGCAGGATTCCGCAACCCGGCCGGCCAAGCATGGCGCGCAGCAGGTGCAGATTGTTGACCTGGCATGTCGCGGCCGTCGCCTGATGGGACTGGTAGAAACCTTGCAGGACGGTCGACAGAACCCGTTCGGACGTCCCGAACACCTCGGCGGCACGAGCGATGTCCGCAGCCGGCACATCGCAGATCTCGGCTGCGTGGGCCAACGTGTACGGCTCCACCGTCTGGCGCAGATCCTCCACGCCCAGGGTGTGAGCCGCCACCCAGTCCTTGTCTATCCAACCGCGACGGAGTACTTCCCGGATCAGGGCGTTCATGAGCGCCTGGTTGGTGCCCGACCGCACCGCCAAATGCACTCCACCGGTTCTCAGTGCCTCCTTCGCAACCGGCGTCAGACGTGGGTCGACGCAGACCAGTACCGGGACGTCGGGCCCGTGCGTCCGGTCCAAGATGCGCGCCCACAGCACGGTCTGCGTCTCGGCCATGTTGTGGCCGTAGAGGAAGATCGCATCGGTCGCCTCGATATCGGTGTAGGAGCCGGGCTGCCCGTCAGCGCCGAAGGTTTCCTTCAATGACGCCGCGGCGGTGGCAGTGCACAGCCGGGTGTTGCCATCCATGTGAGGGGTCCCGATACCGGCCTTTCCGATCACTGCCAGGGTGTAGTACTCCTCGAGCATGAGCTGCCCGCTGGTGTAGAAACCGTGACTGAGGGGACCTTTGGTCTCCAGCAGCTCACGGCTCTTGCGCACCACCAAATCCATTGCCACCTCATAGGGCGTCTCGACCAAAGCGCCGGCGCTATCGCGGACCAGCGCCGTCGTGAGTCGATCCTTCTGCTGGCCCTGCCAGGCGAAGAGGCCCTTCGGCCCGAGCCGACCATGGTTGACCCGGTCCTGGGCGCGACCCCGGACACCGACGATCCGACCACCCGCCACGCCGAGATCGATGCCACAACCATTGCTGCACAGCAGACAGGCGGATTGCACCCACTTGTCGGGCTCCCCGCCGGGGAGGTAACTGTCGACCCGGATCGGCCAATCGGTGTCTCGGGCGTGCGGGGTCCGTTCGCCCCATATGTCGGCAATCCGATCGACGCTCACCGCATCCTCCTCGTTGCGCACCGTGTGCTGCTAGTGCGCATTGTGTGCTGCCCCGAGTCTTACGCAAGCGGCCGGTTGATAAAGAGCCGGCGCATGAGAGCGCCCACCTTTGTCGCTGGGGATGTCACATCTGACACTTACGGCTGGCTGCTCGGAATGGATCATTCGCCACGGCTCGGTCAACAATCGGCATCAGATCCGATGCTTCTGTGCTGACCCCGCGAGGTCGGTACACCGGGGCTACAGCTCGCCTCACCGCCCTGGGGCATCGCGACCTTCTGCGCCGGTGGGCACCTTCTGAACCATGTCTGAAGGTTCGAAGCGTTTGCATGCGTTGGCGCTTTGATGATCGCGCCGGTCCATTCGAACCCGTCCATCGATGGAGCCGGTCGCTGCAGCAGCGCTCAGATGCACCTGAGCCTCCCCACATCTGGCAGTACCTCAGTCGCATAATCTGACACTGATCCTATCAACTCTAGGTCAGGATCACTCAGGAAGAGGTATGCGCCAGAAGACCAGCGCTTTCCGACGTGGTGGGTCCGGCCGACCGAAGCCGGCCGCGGCGCCCGAAGGGGCCGCCCAACTGCCGGCCAGCGTGCTCACCCCTCGATTGAGCAAAGATCCGGCGCAGGACAGTCGATTCCTCACCAGTCCCCGGGGGCAACGGACCTCGCACACCGAGGACTCCCTGACGGCCGGGGTATGTGGGCTTGAGGTGAGCCGCCTGTATGACGAGTACCGTGTCGTCGCCCTCGCGGTGGCGTTCCGCATAGTCGGCAACCACGCCACGGCCGAGGAGGTGGTGCAGGACGCGTTCCTGTCGGCCTGGAGATGCGCTGCACGATATGACCCGAAGCGCGGATCACCCCAAGCGTGGATCTGCGCAATCGTGCGCAACCGTGCCATCGACCGACTGCGGTCGGATGCGGCCCGGCCAAACGATTGTGCTGCGATCAGCGTGAAGGCGGCCAGCGGAATAAGCGTCCTCGACGAGGTGCTCCATCGAGATGAGGAACGGCGACTCGCGAGTGCGATCGCCGAGTTGCCGCCGGCCCAACGCCAAGTCATTGAGCTGGCATATTTCGGAGGATATTCCCAGCGGCAGATTGCCACCATCATGGGTGCGCCGGTGGGGACCACTAAGGGGAGAGCGCGAGCAGCACTGCGCGCCTTGTCCATCGCGCTGTCGCTGAGTCTGTTGCCGGATACCCGGACGAGACGCCTGCAGACACACGGCACTGAGTAACCACGACCTACACGCACGAAGATGGCACGCCCGCATGCCTTGTACCGCAGCCCTTGCTCTTCCTCGTTGACGGCTCCAAGGATCTCCCGATCTCAGGCGCCGGCATCTCGAGGCTGCCAGCGCGGTGCAGATAGTCGGCGAGGCTGGCGACGGTCGTGAAGCCATCGACAGAACGGCTACTCGGCAGCTGGACGCAGCATAGGAAGATTGGCTTTGGAACGTTCGGCGCGTTCGCTACGGCTCGGCACTCGACCTGCGGTTAGCAAAGACGATGACCTAAACAGCGACATAGACGGTACCATGAGCTATTACTATGAGAATGTCACAGAATACCCGCGCGCCCCGCATGTGGCGGGTTGTTTTGGCTGATGATTCCAAGGACGTCCGCGACCTCCTTCGTCTGCGTCTCGAAATCACTGGCGTCCTCCAAGTCGTCGGTGAGGCGCAAAAC
>JBAQGL010000057.1:0-27490 GCA_049287785.1 Candidatus Dormiibacterota bacterium
CGAAACGGGCAGCCTCGGCCTTCAGCACCTTGAGATCTGTGTCCCTCACCTCCGAGCCGGCGTCGTCCCCCATGGAGGCGACGCTCTGCTCCGCCACGTTCAAGAGGCTGTTCTTGAACTCGAGTAGCTCCCGGTAGACCTTCGTCCAGTGAACGGCGTCGTCCGCGTAGGTGGTCTGCTCGTCCTCACCGTCGAGCAGACGCTCCGGTTCGACGGCGTCCAGGGCTGCGTTCTGCGCCTCGACCTCACCAGGGACGGGCGTTGCAGGGTGGTCGGCATCGACATCCTCGGGCCCGAAGCCGTTCACGACAGCAGTTTCCTGGTTTCCTCGGCCAGGACGGCCGGCGGTGTGTGGGCCTTGATCAGAAAATCGTGCGCACCAAGCTCGCGGCTCCGTTCGACCAACTCGGGCTCGCTGTAGTTGGTGAGGATGACGACCGGGATTCGGGCTGTCGCCGGAGCAGCGCCAAGGCGCTGGAGCACGTCGAATCCGTGCATCTCGGGGAGCCCGAGGTCGAGGTAGATCAGATCGGGAGCATCGCGATTGGCACGGTCGATGGCCTCAGCGCCGGAGTGCGCCCGGATCACGTCAAAGCCTTGGGCGGCAAGCTGGGTCTCGTACATCGTGGCGACGTCGACGTCGTCGTCGACGAGCAGCAGACGTGTACGCAGTGACCCATCAGGCATGAATTCTCCCCGCTGGCCGTTTACGTCCCCGCGGCAAACGCAGGGTGAATGTACTCCCTTCACCGGCGCGGGATGCCACCGCGATATCACCGCCCTGGGCCTGGGCGAGGCCACGTGAAAGGTGCAGTCCGAGGCCAGTCCCCTGAATCCCGGCGGCGATCGCGCTCTGGAGGCGCCCGAACGGTTGAAACAGCTTCGACAAGTCCTCTTCGGCGATGCCGGCACCGTGGTCGGTCACGTCAACCGCGAGCCACCGGGGCTCCTCCCGGACGGTCACGGTGACCTCACCGCCGCCGGGGGAGTACTTCAGGGCATTGGAGATGAGGTTGCCCAGGATCGTCTCGACCTGTTCCGGATCGGCTCGCACCCGAACCGGCGCTTGGGACACAACGGTCACGAGTCGCGGGATCTGGTCGCCGGCCGTGGCTGTCGCCGAGGCCGCGACCGCTTCTACGAGCGCCACGACGTCCAGGTCGGCTGTGTTCTGACCTCGGGCGCGAATCTCCATGCGGCTCGTGGTCAGCATCCGGTCCACCAGCTCGCTCATGTGACGCATACGCGCCGTCATCAGCGGGACCACCTTCGCGGCGGGACCCGGCAACTCCCCGAGCGAGCCCTCCTCGAGCATCGACAGGTACCCGCTGACGAGGGTGATCGGTGCTCGGAGCTCGTGCGACGCGAGCTGCAGAAACTCGGACTTCTGTCCTTCCAGCGCCGCCATCCGTTGGGCATGGGCCTCGAGGCGGTCGAGCTCGGCCGCCTGCAATCCCTGGGCACGCTGCTCAGCCGCATATCCCTGCCAGACGAGCGCCGACGAGCGCGCTGCGAGTCGCATGACCCACTCGTCCTGGTCGCTGAAGCCTGAGTGCGAATCCCAGGCTGCGAGGAATCCGAGCGGGTGGGCCGCAGTACGCCAGGGAACGGCGAGCACGTCGCGAGCGCCGATCCGCGCGAGCAGCGAGGCTGCGTCGACCGCGACCGCCACATCTCCGCGGCTGAGCCGCAGGGCTTCACCGGAGAACAGCACCCGAGACAGGTCGGGGTCAGCCTCGGAATCGAGCACCTCGGGCGCCTCGCCGTTTGGAGCGCCATGCGCGGTCGACTGGTGGAGCGGAATCAGCTCCGTGCCGGTCAGCTGCCAGAAGCCTGCGCGCTCCGCGTTCACGAGGCCGGCAACAGTTTCGCTCATCTTTTCGAAGAACGTCTGCGAATCCACGCTCGACGCCACGTGGCGGGACATCTGCGTCAGCGAGTCAAGCCCGCGATTCTGCGCGTTGCGACCCTGCTCCACGAGGCGAGCGTTGCGCAAGGCGAGGGCGGCCAGCAGTCCGACCTGCTGGAGTCCTTCCAACTCGTCCGGGACGAACGGGCGGTCGCTTCGCCGGCTCAGGATCAGCACCGCGCCGACCGTGTCGCCGGTGGAGAGCGGCACGATCGCCGTGTGCCGCATGACGAGGAGTGATGGCGCGAGATCAGGGCTCGTGCTGCCGGTCTCGCCAAGGCTTCCGCCGAGCACGATTGCCCCGGTCGTCACCGCCTGGTAGAGGAGAGGCTGCCTCTTCAACCAGGTCAACGGGTATTCGTGTCCGACGAAGTCAGGAGGTCCGCCGCGCTCATAGCTCGCCTCGACCCGAAGGACATCCTGGTCGAGACTCGTCAACGTGCAGCGATCGACGTCAACGTTCTCGGCCGTGAAGCGCACCAGGCGTTCCATGATCTGGTGGGCGTCACCGCGAGACACGAGGTCGACCTCGATCGACCCCGCGAAATTGGTCGCCTCCGTCGCGCGTGGACTCAGGTCAGAGCCTGACGTGCTCGATGTCAATCTCGGCAAGCTCTGGCGGCCGAGGAATGCCATGCGCGTCAAGGAGTTGCAGGCACTTGATGACATATCGCGCACCTGCGATATTCAGGCCGGATTGGCGGGTGAGGCGTTGAATCGCGCTGAGTGTCAGAATGTCGCGCTGCGAGTACCGGCGCCTATTCGTTGCGGTGCGATCCGGCACGCCGAGTCCCATGGTCTCGTACATCATCAGCGTGCGCGGATGGCTGGCCAGGATCTCGGCGGCGACGCTGATGGTGTACAGCGGCTTGTCGAGGTCGAGCATTCGCTCGGACGTGGGAACGCTCATCTCAGCCGGCATCCGATGAAACTACCTCTGCGTTTGAGCGGTCCAGCCGGCCGAGCGGGTGCGACCGGGTGATGTGCACGTCCAACGTCACAGCGATTGTACGGGTCAATCGCCGGCGTGTCCGCTCAGACCAGGCTCGCGCTGGCCGCCGTGCGCTGGCGGAAGAACTGGACGCGACACCGATCACAACGAAAGACCAGGCGGAGCCCCATGCGGCCGAGCACCTGGGTGATCCGAGAGCTGCACTGAGGGCAGGTGGCGGCCTCGTCGAGATACGGCCCGACCACGGGCTTGACGTCGAGCTGGATCGGCTTGTATTTGCGAGCCATCGGGTACCTCCAGGTGTTGCGTCCAAGTGTTGCGACGGGAGTCTCTGCTCCCCCTGTCCGGAACATCCTATCACAAAACATGATAGTGCTGATATTGCTATCATGGGTTTCATGTCCGAGACGGTCACCCCGGGACGCGGGAACATCGGTTCCGCCCGGATGGCAGCACGCCCGTTCAGGCGGCGACGCAGGCTCGACCTCCGAACGATCGCCACCAGCGTGGCCATCTTCGTCGCGGTCGCCTGGACCATCGCTTTCGGGGTCGGTCTCTTTCTCCGCTGACCTCGCCGCAGGCTGGGTACCGGTGGCCGGCGGCGCGCCGTGGCGCCGCCTCAGGATGCGCAGTCGAGCTTGTCGACAGTTTGTCTGGTACCGTACCGAATGGAGAGGTCCAGAACGTCAAAAAGGGAGCGGACTCCTACGGCCACTGAGGAGCACGGAGTGGAGGAGGACGTCAAGGTCCTGCTGATCGAGGACGACGTTGCGGCGGCCGAGATGTACCGGCTGCGCCTGGTGGCAGACGGCTATTCAGTCGTGATCGGCCACGACGGTCATGAGGGTCTCCGGATGGCGACCGACGAGGCTCCCGATTTCATCTATCTGGATCTGCGCCTCCCGGGTCTCGATGGGTTCGAGGTCCTCGAACGCCTTCGCGCCGGCACGGCGACGATGCATATCCCCGTGATCATCCTGACGAATTACGGCGAACCCGAGCTGCGCGATCGCGGTCTGAAGCTCGGGGCACTCGAGTTCCTGGTCAAATCCGACACCGACCCTGCCGAGCTCTCCGAGAGCGTCGAACGGGCCATCAGCCCGCGCGCACTGCCCTCCGCCTAGCCGCAACTCGTGGCCATGCCGGACCTGGCATCGAGCTGGGATGACCCCACCGCTACCGACGCTGCGTCGAGGGATCTCGTCCTTGAAGCCTTGAGGCTGGCGTCGCGACTCGTCTCGAGGGGCGCGCGCATTCGGGAGGCTCGCTTCCTCCTGCTCCACAACGACATCCTGACGTGCCTCGCGATGTCGGGAGCGACGGAGCCCACGGACCGCGGACCCTATCGCGTCTCGGAGCACCCCATCTTCAACCGCGCGATCTCGACCGGCCAGATCGTCGACGAGGGCTCCATGCTGGTGGTCCCCACTCGCGGTGACAGTGACGTCCTCGGAGTCATCGTCATCGATGGCGAGGGAGGCGTTGGGGCGGCGCAGCCGGCGACGCTGGCCGCGGTCGCCCACATCGTCGGTCTCGGGGTGAGCCAGTCGCGGGCGGTCACAGAACTCCAGCTCGAGGCCGAGCGCAGCCGGCGGCTCGAACGGCTCAAGAGCGAATTCCTCAACATCGCGGCGCACGAACTGCGAAGCCCGCTCGGGATCATCCGTGGCTACACGTCGATGCTGAGCGAGGGAATGCTCCCGGACGCGGACCGCGAGGTGGCGCTGAGCCGGATCACCGAGAAAGCCGAGGAGATGGCGCGCCTGATCTCCGAGATGCTCGAGACGGCGCGCCTCGAGACGCTCGGGCTCGAACTCGAGCTCGAGCCGGTCGATCTGCTGGAGATCGTGGACAACGCAGTCCACGCGATGCGGCCTCTCATGGGCCCGGGACATCAGTTCACCCTCGCGGCGACCCGAGACGATATCGCCGTGGTCGCCGACAAGCGGCGTCTCACCACCATGCTCACCAACCTCATCGACAATGCGATCAAGTACTCGCCCGCAGGCGGTGAGATCGAGATCGCCTGCGATCACGACGAGCGCGAGGCCACGGTCCTGGTCCGCGACCACGGGATTGGGATCAACGCCGAGCAGGCGCATCTGCTGTTCACGCGCTTCGGTCGTCTGGTCACGCCGGAGACGAGCCATATCCGCGGCACGGGGCTGGGGCTCTATCTCGCCCGGGAGAGCGCCCGGCTGCACGGAGGCGATATCACGGTCACGCCGACCCCGGGCGGTGGCAGCACATTCACGGTCAGCCTCCCCATCGCCTGACCCGGACACGAAGAGTCCACCCACGCCGTGGACTGACCTCGGCGGGGTGGACTCATAGGGAGGGGGTGGGGGACGGCGATCAGTGGATCACCGACCCACAAAGCTTAGTGAGCCGAACCCCGATATGTCAACTTAGCTGCTAGACAGGCTATACAGTCGTGTCGATATCCTCTTTCAGGAATTCGCCTCGACATACCCCTCCGGATCCTTGTCCTCGATGCTGATCCCACGTGCACCCGCGTGCTCGGTCTCGAACGCTGAGAATGCGGAGGCAAGCTCCTCCTGCTCGCCGCTCGATGCCGCGTCGTCGAACTCGATGAGCGGACCCTTCTCCTCCTCATCCATGTGCTCGGTGTTGGCGTGCTCAGTCGCGTTGACCGCCTTCCACCAGGCATCGTCGCCGACAGCGTGACCCTCGGCGTCGCGAATGGCGTCGCGAATCTCGTTGTGATCCTTGATCGCATCCTTGGTGTCGTCGAGGGCATCGGAGTCATCCTTGAGAAGCCGCGGGTAGAAGAGGGTTTCCTCCGCTGCCGCGTGCACCTCGAGGCGCGCGGACAGCGCCGCCCAGAGTGACGCGAGGGTTCCCCGATCCTCTCGTGCACTGTCGAGCGCCGCGAACTGGCTGCGGAACCAGACGTGATCCTGGCGAATGAGATCGGTCACGCGGGTGGTCTGCATAGGCCTCCTTCTCCAATCAGGTTGCGAGCGCGGGGCGTTCCGCGGCCGGCTGCGAGCGTTTCGCGGCCGACAGCGGGGTTGCGATGTCCTCGAGCGGCCTGCGTTCGGCATTCACTCCGAAGAACCATGCGACCAGTCCGCCCAGGAACATGATGGCGCCGCCGGCGTAGTAGCCGATGCTCAGCGGGCCCGCATCCTTCCCCGAGCCGATCAGTGCACCGAAGATCGACGGTGCGGCGACACCGCCGGCCAGCTGCGAGATGGCGAAGAAGAAGGAGATCGCCTGCCCGCGTAGCTCCAGGGGAAAGATCTCACTGACGGTGAGATACGCGGATGACGCGCCCGCGGACGCGAGGAAAAAGATGACGCACCACATCAGCGTCTGCGTGAGCGCATTGAGGATGCCCTGGTGGAACAGGAATCCGGAGATGGCCAGAAGGACGCCGGACACGCAGTAGGTCGTGAGGATCATCTTTCTCCGGCCGATGGTGTCGAAGAGGTGTCCGATGGTGAGGGGCCCGAGCAGGTTGCCTGCCGCAAACGGGAAGAAGTACAGCGCCGTGTTCGCAGCCGCGACGTGATAGAAGCTGGTCAGCACCAGCGCATACGTGAAGAAGATGGCGTTGTAGAGGAATGCCTGCGTGGCCATCATCGTGAAGCCGAGGAACGATCGACCCGGATACTCTCGCAACATCGTCCTTGCGATCTGCACGTAGGAGACGCGCCCCGCGCCGGTGAGCTCGATTGCCTTGTCCTCAGGCACCGGCTCGAGATGGACGCCCTGGCGCTCGACCCGTTGCTCGATCTCGTCGACGATCTGCTCCGCTTCCTTCTGACGCCCGTGCGTCATCAGCCACCGCGGGCTCTCGGGGATGGTTCGGCGCAGGAAGATGACGCCGACTCCGAGCATCGGTCCGATGAAGAAGGCGAGGCGCCACCCGACGTTCACAGGCAGGAGCTGCGGGTTGAGAAGCAGGATCGACGCGGCGGCACCGATCATTGCGCCGAGCCAGTACGTCCCGTTCACGGCGATGTCGACTCGCCCGCGGTAATGCGAGGGGATCAGCTCGTCGATCGCCGAGTTGATCGCCGTGTACTCGCCACCGATACCGAGTCCGGCGACAAAGCGACACACCAGCAGTGACCACAGATTGAAGGAAAACGCTCCGAGGCCACTGAAACACAGGTAGAGGCCGAGACAGACCATGAACATCTTCTTGCGGCCGATGTGGTCGGTGATGCGCCCAAACACCAGCGCCCCGATCACCTCACCGAGGAGGTAGACAGAGGCAAGGAAACCGATGTCGCCGGCGGTGAGATGGAGCGTTCCCTTATCGACCAGTACGGTGCCGACCAGAGCGACGATCTGTATCTCCAGCCCGTCGAGGATCCACGAGACCCCAAGCCCGGTCACCACCAGCCAGTGGAAACGCGTCCAGGGAAGCCGGTCCAGCCGTGCCGGCACCAGGCTTCGTACGGTGCGCGCCGGCTCGTCGGTCGGACTAGGCGTGTCGGTACGGAGGGCGGTTGCTGTCATCGCATCTCCTCGCACTACCGGACCAGCAGCACGGAGCAATCGGCGTCCCGAAGGATCTTCTGGGCGACGCCGCCCAGGAGGGTGTCCGCGACCCGCTGGCCGCGATCGCCGACAACGATGAGCGTGGCACCGAAAGACTCGGCGATCTCCAGCAACTCTTTCGCAGTGGATCCCTTCCCTGGTTGGACGACGCCACGGGCGCCGATGCCGGCGCGACGGAAGCGTTCGACGGTGAGGTCAACGAACGCCTCGGTCCTCGACACGCTGTCATCTCCGCGCAACGGGTGGATCGAACCGGCACGAGGCGTCGCCGCGATCGCCGCCGTCAGCTCCAACTCCTGGACGTGGGCGACCAGGACCTCCGCTCCTGACGCTCGTGCCACCAGCTCGGCGGCCTCGACGACCCGTCCCGCCCGTACGGGCTCTGCATCAACCCCCGCCACAATCTTCTCGAACATCTTGCCGCTCGACCTCCTGGATAGGCCCCAGTAGGGGGCTGTGAAGGCGTTGGATTGTATGATAGCGACACTATCAGATAGAACGCCATAAGGACGTGCAGGTAGCGCACACTGGGCTCCATGAACATCCCAACGCCGACACCGACCCCGCCGACCGTGCCGGACCCCCAGCCGGAGCCGGAGATCGTGGACCCCGTCCCTGATCAACCAGAGGTGCCGGACCCTGACGAGTCGGCGAATGGCCCCGCCACCGATCCGAACCAGCAATAGGGCTCCGACGGACGAAGGCGGCCGCCGTCAGAAGGGGAGGGCGGTCAGAGTGCCGTCGCTCAGATGTCGAGGTTCTTTCGCAGGAAGGCGATCATCCGAGGAGACGCGTCCAGCCGGTTCGCCCGTTTGGCGAGGCCGTGCCCCTCATCGTGATAGATGAGGAGCTCGCTCTCGACGCCCCGAGCGACGAGCGAAGCGTGCAGCTGGCGCGCCTCGCCCACCGGAACACGGGGATCGTTGGCGCCGTGAATCAGCATCAGCGGTGCTCGAATTTGATCGACATGGGACATCGGCGAGGCCGCGATGAGAAAGTCGCGGTCGGTGTCGAGGAATCCGTACTCCACCTCGCGAAACCGGCGCCGGTACGGTGAGGTGTTCTCAAGGAAGGTGAGCAGGCTGCTGATGCCGACCGTGGCGATGCCCGCCGCCCACAGGCCGGGATAGAAAGCGAGCGCCGCCAGCGTCATGTAGCCACCGTACGACGCGCCGATAACCGCCACCCGTGACGCATCGACGCCCAGCTCCGCAAGCGACGCGTGCACGGCGGTGAGGTCGCGGACGGAATCGAGTCGCAGCCGGCGATCATCGAGCGAGACGAACCGGCGTCCCCAGCCCGCCGAGCCGCGAACGTTCGGTGCCACCACGGCAATGCCCTCGGCGAGCAGGCGGATGATGAAGGGGTCGTAGCGGGGGGCGAATCGTGCCTCTGGACCCCCGTGCACCACCATGACGACCGGCGGATTCTCCACTGCCGGTCGATAGAGGAAATACGTGATCGGCTCGCCGTCAAAAGACGCGATCTTTTGCAGCTCGGGCGCCACCAGCTCGGCGGGGACGACCTGGTCCACCGGCAGCAGCGGCACGGCGGTTCCCTCACCGATGTCGATGCGCATCGGGGTCATCGGCGTGGCCGTCGTCGTGTAGCTGAGCAACGCGGTCGCGCCATCAGGGGAGAGGTATGGCCGGGGGACAAGCGGAAGGCCGAAACCCGTTCCCACGCCGGGCAACGGGATGTCCCGGACGTGCGCGAGGCTGACGCCGTCCCGCAACTGCAGGCGAGTGACCGCATCCTCCGCATGGAAGACCAGGACACCCCGGCCATCACTGCTGAGGCTTGCCTCGCTGTCCCACTCGGTCTCGAGAACGTAGCGCCAGCTCGAGCTTTCCATGTCATAGCGTGCGATCGACACGACATCCCGTCCAGCGTCGGTGCTGAACAGGAATTCCGACGAGTCCGGGTACCAGGTTGGGGCGAGCGTGGCGCCCGGTCCGTCACGCGCCACGACGGTGCGGACGTCACCGGTCGCGAGGTCGACGAGCAGCAGGTCATCGCTGATCGCGTAAGTACCGTCGAGGCGCGTCACCGCAAGCCAGCGGCCATCAGGAGAGAATGCTTCAACGCGGTTCCATCCACCTTCGAGCACGCATCGGGTGATTCCGTCAGAACGATCGAGCACGTACACATCGATGTCGACACCGTTTCGCTTGGTTGACGTGAAGGCGATCAGCCGGCCGTCACGGCTGACGTCGCCGAGATCGTGCTTGATGTTCTCCTCGACGACCAGCGGCCGCGGATCGCCGCCATGCACATCCACCAACCAGAGCTGATAGTTCTCGTTACCGCCACGATCGACAGCGATGACGACGTCGTCCGTGCCGGGCACGTAGCGTGCGGCCGATACCGGTTCGGTGAGAAACGTCAGCTGGACCCGGTCATCGCCCCGAGCCCCGACCCGGTACACCTGCATGCTGCCCGTGTCGTCGCAGCGAACGAGCAACTCGGAAGCGTCCGCCTTGATGTCGGCCACCACCGAGCTCCGTGCCTCGATGAGGCGCGTCAAGAGTTCGTCGGGCACCGGCACATCTTTGCACCCACGCACGCCCCATTGAGGCTGGGAAGGGGCGTGTACTGCGGCGGGCACGCGGTCGGGACGCCTTCGCCGTCCCGCCGCTCGCTCTCGCCGGGGTGTTAACCCCGGCTCCGAGACGGCCCGCCTCCGCACACGCCCCTTCCCAACCTCAACCCCGCGCGAGCGCCAAGGCTTCCCGACCGCGTGCCAACCACAGCACGTGCCCTTTCCGGTCTCAACCGGACCACGACGATGCCGCGTTGTAGTCGGTCTGGATCAGCGACTGGAGCTGCCGGATTGGCGGTCCGGCGGTTATGAGGATGCCGAGTTCGCGGTTGTAGCGCAGCGACTCGGTCGAGAAGTTCTGGGATCCGACGAATGCCTCCTCGTCGTGGACACCTTCGTCGCGGACCAGGACCTTCGCGTGGATGTAGAGCGCAGCAGCGGGGGAGTACACCCTGATGTGGACACCGGCCCCGACCAACTCCTCGAAGGATGAGGACCAGCTGCTCGAATCGGTCATGCAGATCTCGACGTTCACGCCGCGGCGGGCCGCGGCGACCAGGGCGTCGATGATGTCGCGGCTGTCCATCTCCTCGTTCTCGACGAGGAGATCGCGCTTGGCGCCATTGATGAGCGCGAGTAGATCCGGGTCGGACGTGATGGGTGACCAGACGAGGTCGGCGCCGGAGGGTGGCGTGATATGGGCTCCCGTGTCGTCGGCGTCGAACGTCGCCTCGATTGCCGCGATGTCGGACGGGATGCGATCGATCACGCCAACATCGCGCGTATCGGAGTAATAGCGGCTGGTCCAGTTCAAGGTCATGATCACCGCGACGGAGGCGTCCACAACCAGCGTCTTCTGGTGCGTGAGCGCGTACAGCGGGCTTGCCCACTGGACATGCACGCCGCGTCGCTTGAGGTAGGAGAAGGCGGCATCGTTCGCCGAACCGGTGTAGGTGCTGTTCAGCAGCACGCGGACGGCGACCCCGCGAGCGGCATCGGCGGCGAGCAACTGCTCGGCACGGGTGTCCTCGAGCTCGTACATGACCAGGTCGACCCTGTGACGCGCCGAGTCGAGCAGCGCGTAGATCGGCGCCATGCCCGCGCCCGGCTCGATCAGCAGCGAGAGGGCGGCCGGCGAGGTTGACGCGGGTGAAGTTGCGGTCGACCCAGTCTCCAGCGCGGGGGTTTCGGCCCCACACCCCGCGGTCCCCAGGAGGATCGACACGGCGATCGTGACGAGCCATGCAGACCTCACCGGCGAACTATGGACAGCTTCCCGGAGACGTGCGGGGGACGTTGCGAGCAACCTCGGAAGCGCCTTGAAAGCACCGTAGTGACCGTATGGAGCGTGAGGAGCGAACGAACCGCTTGCACCTGGCGCGTCCAGCGCGTCACAATCCTCGCCTCGGAGTGTCAGTCGATGTCGAGAGGGGTCCGCATGGAACGTCGATCTATTCAAGCAACGTTTGGCGCACATCTGCGCCGTGGAGGGTTTTCATGACGTCAGTCCGATCTTGGGCCGCCCTGGCATCGGTGGGGCTCGCGGTGTCAGCCGCGGCCGTGACCACCGGATCGCCGGCATCGGCAGCACCATCGTCCGGCCGCGCCGCGCTGGCTGGATCGTTGACGACTGGGGCGGAGCGCTCCAGGCCGGAAGGCCGCGTCGCCGCGGGGGCCTCGGTCTCGTTCGATCTCAACCTCTCGCTGCGCAATGCTGCGGGAGCACAGGCCCTGCTGAAGGCGATCTCGACCCCCGGGTCGGCGCAATATCGCCACTACCTCACCCAGGCTCAGTGGATTGCGCGTTTCGCGCCCACAGCAGCCACGGTCTCGTCGGCGAAGACCTGGCTGCGCCAGCAGGGCTTCAGCGTGGGCGTGGTGCCGGCGGACCGTCTGTTCATCCCCGCGACCGGTACTGCCGCGCAGGTCGAGCGCGCGTTCAACACGACCCTCGGCACCTTCAAGGTGAATGGCAAGGACCTGCGCCTCGCCAATAGCGCGCTGTCGATTCCCAGTGCGATCTCCGGCCTCGTCTCCGGTGTGGTGGGCGTCAATCAGTCGATCGCGACCAACGATCTCAGCGCGGGATTGGCGTCGGTTGCCTCCCCGAAGGGCGCAAGTGCCACCCAGGAGCCCCCGCCACCGGCCGCCTTCAAGAACCCGCAGCCATGCTCGTCGTACTTCGGTCAGAAGATCGACACGACCGATAACGCGTCGCTCTACAAGCCGTTCACGGCTCCGCAGCCGTACGACATCTGCGGTTACAAGCCCGCTCAGCTCGAGGGAGCCTACGGTCTGTCAGGCAGCATCGCAAGCGGCAACAACGGGCACGGCGTCAAGATCGCGATCGTCGACGCGTACGACTCGCCGACCCTGCTCGCCGACGCGCAGCAGTACTTCAACCTCAACGACCCGTCCATCGCGCTGCCCAAGACCCAGTTCACCAACATCAAGCCCTCGTCGGTGGGCAACGTTGCCGTGTGCGGTGGCAGCGGTTGGTACGCGGAGCAGGCGCTGGACGTCGAGTCCTCGCACACCATGGCGCCGGGTGCGCACATCGTCTTCGTGGGCGCGGTGGACTGCTTCGATGCCAGCCTCCTGGCCGCGGTGAACACCGCAATCTCGAGCGGCGCATCGGTGGTCAGCGACTCGTGGGGCGACACCCTCGGGGACCTGTTCGTCGACGCCGCGACCAAGGCGGCGTTCGACAACACCTTCCTCCTCGCGGACACGACCGGGGTCAGCGTGCTGTTCTCGAGTGGTGACTCGGGCGACAACTTCGCAGACTTCGGCATGACCGTTCCTGACTATCCACCCACCAGCCCGTTGGTCACCGCGGTGGGCGGCACCTCGCTGGAAGTGGGCAAGTCGAACGCTCGTCTGGCCGAGTACGGCTGGTCAACGGCCAAGCAGACTCTCTGCGTAGGCACCACCACCAATTGCGGTTCCGCGACCACGCCGCTCGGCGCGCTTGCGTTCCAGGCCGGCGGTGGGGCCGGAACCAGCTACACCTACCTGCAGCCCTCGTACCAGGCAGGCGTCGTACCGGCTGCACTCGCGCTCCGGAATCAGAACCTGTTCGGGCCGACGCCCCTTCGCGTCATCCCCGACATCTCGATGGATGCCGATGCATCGACCGGAATGCTGATCGGACTCACCCAGACCTTCCCGAACGGCAGCGTGCGCTACTCGCAGTTCAAGGAAGGCGGCACGAGCCTCGCATCGCCGCTGCTCGCCGGTGTCGTCGCTGACGCCGACCAGGCTGCCGGCGGTTCGATCGGGTTCCTCAACCCGACCCTGTACGCGGTGACCGTGGACCATCCGTCGGCGTTCAACGACATCGTGCCGGCAGCCAACCCGAACGCAACCGCTGTGATCCGGGTCGACTTCCTCAACACGGTGAACAAGGACAGCGGGTATGTCGTGAGCCTTCGGGCGATCGACTACCAGGGCACGGAGACCTACTGCGACGGCACCGGCAACTGTGCATCGCGGCTCGTCACCGTGAACACCGCGCCAGGTTTCGACGGCATGACCGGCATCGGCACGGTCAGCTCGAAGTTCATCCACTGGATGGCGACCGCCTGACGCCCTTCTGACCGTCTGACCAAGGGGCGCCGGGCAACCGGCGCCCCTTTTCGCGTCGTCATCTGCTGGTCGGCGATGATGCCCCCATGGACGAGCTGCCCCGGCCGATCACCATCGTGACCGGGGCGGGCAGGGGGATCGGGGCGGCGACCGCCCTCCACCTCGCCCGGAACGGACACGACGTCGCCATCAACTACCTGCGGGATCACGTGGCGGCCCGTCAGGTTGTCGACGCCGCACAGGCGTCCGGGGCTCGTGCGGTCGCGATCCAGGCCGACGTCTCGCTCGAGGATGACGTGACGCGGTTGTTTGCCACCGTTCACGAAACCCTGGGACGCGTCGACTGCCTGGTCAGCAATGCCGGGGCGACCCTCCATATCGCCGATCTCGCTGACACGCCGGTTGCGATCATTCGGGCGGTGGTCGACGCCAACTTGTTCGGCGCAATCCTGTGTGCACGCCGCGCTGCGCAGGTGATGTCCACCCGGCGCGGGGGGGCCGGCGGTGCGATCGTCAACGTCTCATCCGCTGCCGCGACGCTCGGTAGCGCGCACGAATACGTGCACTACTCGGCAGCGAAAGCCGGTGTCGACGCACTGACGATCGGTCTCGCCAAGGAGCTTGCCGGCGAAGGCATCCGCGTCAATGCCGTCGCTCCCGGGCTGACACGCACCGATATTCACAGGGCTGCCGGTGCCCCGGACCGCGCCGAGCAGGCGGCGTCGCGCGTTCCGCTCGGCCGCCCGGCGGAGCCGCTCGAGATCGCGGCTGCGATAGCGTGGTTGCTCGGTCCCGCGGCGACGTACGTCACCGGCGCAGTGCTGCGCGTTGCCGGAGGGATATAGCGACGCGCTAGGCTTTCCTCGGTGAAGTTCGCGCCTCGCCAGCTTGCTGATGCGGCGGAGGTCGCTCGCCGGTGGATTCGCTTTCAGGCCATGGTCTGGGACATCCCTGGAATCTCATTCGGGATGAGCCACCGCGGGCGCGTCGTCATGCTCGACGCGAAGGGCACAGCGGATCTTGCGACGCGGCGGCCGGTGACCCCGGACACGACGAGTTATCGGTGCGCGTCGATCACGAAGACGATGACCGCAACCCTGGTGATGCAGCAGGTCGAGGCTGGGCGAATGCGCCTGGATGCGCCGATCACCACGTATCTGACGTGGACGCGGCGCCTTCCCGAGGCCCGCGACATCAGCATCCGTCACCTGCTGATCCACGCCGGTGGCGTGATCCGCGACGGCTCGAATCGCTGGGGCGATGATGACTTTCCGGATCGGGACACGGTGCGCAGAGAGGTCCGCCAGCAACTGACCTTTGCCGAACCATCGTCGACCTTTCGCTACTCGAACATCGCGTACGTGCTCCTGGGCGAGGCCCTCGAGGCGGTCACCGGCAGGCCGTTCGAGGCGCTCCTGCAACGGGATGTTCTCGGCAGGCTCGGTCTGAAAGGGAGCGCTCCGTCGCTGACGCCTCGGGTCAGGAGAACGCTCGCCACCGGCTATTACCGACGGCGTCCGGGCGAGGAGCCGCGCCCGGCGCGGCATGCTGAGGCGCGCGCATTCACGCCCGCGGGTGGGTTGGTCTCCACGGTGCCCGACCTGCTCACCTATCAGCAGGCTCACTTCCCGGGTGGGGGAGCCCTCACCTCCGACCTGTCGCGCCGCGAGATGCAGCGGACCCAGTGGCAGCGATCCGAGGAACCGAATCACGGACTCGGCTGGATGATCTGGCACGTCGATGGGATCACGATTCGCGGCCACAGCGGTGGCTTCCCAGGGTTCACCACGAAGATCGGCTTCTCGCCGGAGCTGGGTCTTGCAGCGGCAGCGCTCAATAACATGAGCAGTGCCGTACCGGCAATGGCGGTCGATACGATGTTCCACTGCGTCGCCTGGGTGACACGCCGGTGGCCCGACGCTGCGGAGACCGCCCACGGACACTCGCGAGCCAGCGTCGGCCGCTTTGCCGGACACTACCGCGGCGAGGTCGGCGAGATCACCATCGTGCGGATCAACCGGTCGCTCTATCTCCTCGACCCCGAGATGACCATGCCACAGGCGGCGGCGGCGCGACTACTGCCGACTGGCGCGCGGCGATTCACCATCGTCGAGGGTGACGACTACGGTCACTTCGGCGAGGAGGTGAGCTTCTCGCTGGACGCGTCGGGTCGATCCACCGCGATGCGATACGGCCCGCACACGCTGCGACGGGCAGACGTCTAGGAGTGTGCGCGGGAACGATCCGCCGCGGCGACGATCGCATGAAGACGCTGTAACCGGCTCTCGCGATCGCGGACGAAGCGGGCGATCCCTTCGAGGATGTGCGGCGTTGTCAGGTGCGCCTCGTCCATGACCTCATCGACGGAGCCGCCGGTGCGCCAGCGGTCATCCCAGTCCGCGCCCATCGAGTACTCGGCGCTGAGCGGACCGTCGACCCAGTCACGCATCAGCTTGACGGTGCGGTTGGTGATCGCCATCGCGTCGACACGGTCGGCCGGCTCGATGACGCTGTCGCGGTAGGCAACCGGCTGCATACGGAACAGCTGCGGGCTGATGGCGGCGACGATCTTCACGTTCAGGCCAAGGCTGTCAAGATCAGGCAGCGCCTTGACCAGGTTGGCCGTCGTGGTCGTGCCCTGGATGAACACCGTCCCCATTGCCGGGAGGTCATCCCGGAACGGCCGCAGCACGTATGCCCCGCGGGCTGCCTCGAAGTGACTCGGCATGCCGAGCGCCTCACGATCGGGCAGCTCGATCGCCGGCCTGGTGAGATGGAGCGCGATGATCGGGATGTCGCTGGCGAGGGCCGCGCCGAGCACCACCGGCACCTCGTTGTATTCCCACGGGTGGAGGTCGATGACCTTCCCCTCGGGGAAGAGCTGCGTGACGCCGGGCTCGTAGATGCCGAAGTGCGTGCGGGAATCCTCGGCGGTTTCCGGACCCGAGTGTCCGGCCACCCACAGCACCTTCCCGACCTTCAGCTCGCAATCCTGAGCAAGCTGGCTGAACAGCCGCATCTCGCCGTACTTGAGATAGCTGAAGGATCCGTAGGTCGAACAAGCGCCCCAGAAACCGTTGAACGAGGTGAAGGGGTCCGATGCCATGTTCACGGTCGCGAGGCCGGCGATCATCCCGGCGTTGGTGAATTCGGTGATCTCGGTGGGGAGCAGGGCGCCGTCCGGATTGGCAGTGCGTTCGTACCACCCGTACCCGGGCATGTCGCCGAAGTCCTTGGCGAATCCGGCCAGGTTGGTCGAATCGGCGAGGTCCGCCGATGCGGCGATGAAGAGCGGACGCCCGTACTCCTGCCGCGCCAGGGCGTTGATCCACGAGCTCCATGCACCCAAAGCGGTTCGGTTCGCCTGCTTGTCTCCCGCGTTGCGATACATGGCGGTCGGGTAATTGCGGTAATCGGTCAGCCGCGAGTCGGTGAAGACGTCGCCGCCATGACCGGCGACCCGGAGTCCGTCAATCTGCTCCGGGACCAGCTGCGCCAGCTCGATGAGACGGTCGGATATCGCATTGACGATCTCCGGATGATCGGCGAGAACTCCGGCGGCGCGCCGCAGATTCTCGGCAGCCTGTTCGCGGATTGCGCCGGGGTCGCTGGGAGCCGGCTCGTTGACACCCACGTAGGACATTCCGTACTTCGCCATGAAGGCGGAGCGCAACTCCCAGAACGGAGCGCTGTTCATCGCGTGCGGCGAGCCGTGACTCTTGCTGTCGTACTTCAGATATCCGCGTCCCTTTCGGGTGCGGAACCACGCAACCGATGGCACCTGTCCGGGATTCTCGCCCCGTGCTGCCTCGAGGACGGCGCGCGTCACCGGCGCCCACTCCGACCCCTCCATGGTTCCAGTCACGCGCCACCCGTACGCCCCGAACCAGGTCTCGGGAGTCCCGGGAACCACCGACGAGGCGGCGAAGTCGTCGATGCCGAAGTCGTTCCAGTCGACGAGAAACACCAGGTTCGCGAGGCCGAGGCCCCACGCGGCATTTCGGGTCTCGTGGCTGGCACCGGCGGTGAGACCACCCTCACCTTCGACCACGAAGACGCGCACGTCGCCCGCCCGCGCGAGCTTGAGGGCCAGGGCTTCGCCGGCGGCCGGAGGCATCCCGTGACCCGACGGACCGGTGTTGAACTTCAGGAAGAGGCTCTTGCCGGCCATCTCGGGGTGTCCGGGCAGCCCGCCGCGGTGGCGCAGCATGGTGAGGTCCTCGGGTAGCAGGGCCCAGCGGCCGGCGTCGGGCAGGACGAAGGCGGGATTGGGGTCGCGCGCGGATCGAATGCGGAGCGTCTCGTTTAGGGCGGCGAGGGCTGCGTAGACGACCGGCACGGTATGACCTGCCGAGAACACGACCCGGTCCCCGAACGGGAGCCATGGCCGGCGGATATCCCAGCGCATCGCACCCGACAACATCGTCGAGAGGAGCAGATGCACCTTGGAGCGCGATCCACCGGGGTGCCCGCTCTGACGGTAGTTCAGCGCGAGATCGATGAACTCATCGACGACGTCCTTGACCAGCTCCCACGACGGGAATGACGCCTCGGCATCCGCGTAGAGGCGCTCGGGAGTCTCCACGCCTGTGCACAATAGCGGCCCAGGAGAACCGCATGACGACAACTGTGCCCGTCGAAATCCACCAGGCGATCCACGACGCGACCAGCGCGTGCGCGGACGAGTTGGTCTCCACCTCGCGAGCCATCCACGCGCTCGCCGAGATCGGGTTTGAGGAGTTCGAGTCGTCGCGGATCCTCAGCGGTGTGATCGAGCAGCACGGGTTTCAGGTCGACCGCGGTGTCTCCGGGATGCCCACGTCGTTCGTTGCGAGGCGTGGGAACACCGGCCCTCACGTCGCGTTCGTTTGCGAATACGACGCGCTGCGAGGTCTCGGACACGCGTGCGGGCACAACCTCATCGCAACGTCGTCTGCGGGGGCGGGCATCGCGCTGGCCCAGTCACTCATAAGGAACGACGTCCACGCCCGGGTGACGATCGTCGGCGCCCCGGCCGAAGAGGGTGGTGGCGGCAAGATCCCGCTCTGCCACGACGGCCTGTTCGACGACTGTGATGCCGTTCTCATCTTTCATCCGTCCGACCGCACCGCGTCGATGCAGTACGCGCTCGCCTGCACGCATTGGGAGTGGACCTTTCGGGGCAAGGCTGCGCACGCGGCCGGGCATCCCGACCACGGCATCAATGCGCTGGATGCCTTTGTCCAGGCCTACAACGGCGTGTCGCTCTGGCGTCAGCAGCTGCGCGACGACGCGCGCGTGCACGGGTTCATCATCGAGGGCGGGACCGCACCGAACATCATCCCGGAGCTGACGCGCGGCGAGTACCTGACGCGTGCCAGAGACGGCGAATACCTGCGCACGATGAACGTTCGGTTTCGCGCCGTCTTCGAGGCTGCGGCGCAGGCGACCGGGTGCGACCTGCAGCTCGAGGAGCGGGAGACCTACCTGGACCTTCGTTCCAACGCAGTCCTCGCCGAACGCGCGAGCCTGCATCTCGCCGGCGTGGGCCTCGATGAGGATCGGGTGATTCCGTGGGAGCGCACCGGATCGACCGACGTCGGCGACGTGTCCTACGCGGCGCCGACCCTCCATCCGGAATTCGCGATTGCCGACCCGGGCATCGGGCCGCACACGCATGCCTTCCGGGAGGCCGCGCTCTCACGGCGTGGCGAGGACGCGATGTTGCAGGCCGCAGAGGTGCTGGCCAGGATTGGAGCCGACGTCATCCTCGACGCCGACGTGCGCCACCGAGTCCGTGACGCGTTTCTCACCCAGCCTCAGCACCGCACGGACTGGACCGGGTCGAAGGAGTAGCGGCCGGCCACGATGGCCGCGGAGCCCCACCCACAGCGACCTCCTCTCGGGGCGGCTCACCGGATACAGGTGGAGGTTACATCGCGACCCAAATGCCTCGCTCGGCGCAATCCTCAGGCGGGTTTGTCGGGCTTGCGCGCGCGACTCGGCGCCACCCGAGACGGCTCGCCGGGCATCTTCGGGTACTGGGGCGGCCACGGAGCGTCGACCTCCCCCGCGGCGGTGTCGCGCTCGTGCAGCGCGAGCATGGGTTCGAGCGACTGAGGCGCGGTGGACATCGGAAGCCAGGGGTCGCCATCGTGAGCAACGCGGGGCGGAACCGTCACGATCGTCAGCGCGTCAGGGTGGATCGCGTCCAGGTCATCCCAGTTGAACGGGGTCGATACTTGAGCGCCCGGTCGAGCCCGAACCGACCACGCGCCGAAGATGGTCTTGTGCGGCGCGTTCTGGTTGAAGTCGACAAAGACGCGGCGTCCGCGCTCCTCCTTCCACCAGGCAGCCGTGATCAGATCCGGGCGTCGGCGCTCCAACTCACGCCCCACCGCAACCGCCGCCGAACGCACCTCGTACGACGTCCAGCGCGGCACCAACCGGACATACACATGGATCCCGCGGTTGCCGGTCGTCTTGGGGAGGCACGCGACGCCAAGCTCGTCGAAGAGCGAGTGAACCTCGCGCGCGGCTTCCTGCACCATCGAGAACACGACGCCGGGGCTCGGATCGAGATCGATCCGCAGCTCGTCGGCATGCTCCGGGTCCGATGCCTTCGACGGCCAGACGTGGAAACCGAGACACCCGAGATTCACCGCCCAGAGGACGTGGGCGAGGTCGGCGGCGACCAGTGCGCGTGAGGTGGTGCCGTTCGGAGTGCTCACGATCGAGGTCTCGAGCCAGTCTGGCCGGGAGTCGGGGACCCGCTTCTGAAAGAAGGAGGGGCCGCTCGCGCCGTTGGGGAAACGCTGCAGCAGCACTGGGCGTCCACCCATGGCGCGGAGCAATGGATCCTCGACCGACTGGTAGTAGCGGACGAGATCAAGCTTGGTCTCCTCGCGCTCCTTGAAGTAGACCTTCCCGGGGCTTGTGATCGGGATCTCGCGGCCCGCTGCTTCGACCACAACGACGTCATCAGCCATCGCCGGCGAGCATAAGCGCGCCGGCGCCTCTGCGCCCACGAGCACGCTTCGGGGACAATCCGGCGGCGATGGAGGAACACGGCGCCGCTCCGGCATCCAGGAAGTCCCCGGGGTCTGCGGAGTCCGCGCCGGAGCCGAATCAGGACTCTGAGGGCGACTTCGCTTCGCTCATCGACTTCCACCCGTACCGCGATCGCTTCGAGGCTCATCACCGTATCCCCGCCGAACCGCGCTCGCGCGAGAGCATCCTCGCCGAGCTCGGGGCGATGGCGGAGGAGGAGGACGCCGTGGGGAATGCGGGGCGCGTCTCCGGCTCCATCTACCACGGCGGCCACGATCACTACCAGTTCCTGACGCAGGCCTACGGGTTGTTCGCGCACGCCAACGTTCTCCAGCGCGACATGTACCCGAGTGCCACCAAGCTCGAGGGGGAGATCGTCGCGATGACCGCATCGCTGCTGAACGGCGGCGCGATCGCCGGTCATCACCCGGGTGAGGAGGTGTGCGGCGTCGTCACCTTCGGTGGGACCGAGAGCCTGATCAACCCGATGCTTGTGTATCGCGAGCGCGGACGGGTGGAGAAGGGGATCGCCGCGCCTGAGGTGATCATCCCCGTCACCGCGCACGTCGCCCTGCAGAAGGCTGCGCACATGCTCGACATCGAGATCATCCAGGCGCCGCTGCGCGACGATTGGCGCGCCGACGTCGACTGGATGCGCGATCACGTGACGCCGAACACGATTGCGATCGTCGGATCAGCCGGAAATTATCCGCACGGTCTCATCGATCCGATCGACGAGATGTCGGAGCTGGCGCTGGAGCACGATCTCGGGCTCCACGTTGACGGATGCATGGGGGGCTTCATCCTTCCCTGGGCCGAGCGGCTCGGATATCCGATACCCACCTTCGACTTCCGGCTCCCCGGGGTCACCTCGATCTCGGCGGACACGCACAAGTACGGGTATGCGCTGAAAGGCACATCGGTGCTGTTGTACCGGAACAGCACGTTGCGTCGATACCAGTACTTCAGCTACCCCGACTGGCCGGGTGGCATCTACATGTCGCCCGGGCTCTCCGGGAGCCGGTCCGGAGGCGTGGTCGCGGCCGCCTGGGCAGCGATGCTGAGCCTCGGCGAGCAGGGATATCTCGAGATTGCGGAGCGGATATTCGAGACCGCGGCAACGATTCTCACGGGTGTCGCAGCCATCCCGGAGCTGGAGATCTTCGGCGATCCGACCTTCATCATCGCCTTCCGCGGACGGGGCATCGACATCTACCACGTCAACGACTTCCTCATCAGCAAGGGATGGAGGCTCAACGCGCTGCAGCTGCCCCCCGGGCTGCACTTTTGCGTGACGAGACCAAACACGGCCGACGGCATCGCTGACGCCTTCCTCGGCGACCTTGGCGACGCGGTCGAGTACGCCAAGACCCCGGGGCTCGGCCCAGCGCGGAGCGGTGCGCTTTACGGGCTCGGCGGCTCGCCCGAGGGCAACGAGGCACTCGACATGCTGTTCGCCGCCGCACTGGACGCGATGTACGACGTGGTCCCCTGACGTAGATGGCCGAACCGTGGATCCTCGCAGTGGATCTCGGAACCGGAGGGCCGAAAACGGGCGCGGTCGCGCTGTCGGGCGAGCTCCTCGCGGTGGCGCATCGCGCGGTCGCGACGACCTATAGCGCCGACGGCGGCGCGGTCCAGGAGCCGGGTGCGTGGTGGGACGGCATCCGGGACGGAGTCGCTGAGGTGCTAGGCCACGGAGTGGCCGGGGGCGGCGCCGTCGCGATCGGGATCACCGGTCAGTGGGGCTCGACGGTGCCGGTCGGCGCCGGCGACGAGGCGGTTGCCACATGCCTGCTCTGGTCGGATACGCGTGGACGCACGCTGGCGGCGGAACGGCTCGGAGGTCTCATCAACATCGTCGGTTACTCGCCGGCCAATCTCGTCAACTGGCTGCGACTCACTGGGGGCGCGCCCTCCCCGGGTGGTGCAGACCCGCTCGGGCATCACCTGCATCTCGCCACGCGTGAGCCGGACGTGTACGCACGGGTGGAGACCCTCCTCGAACCCCTCGACTACCTGGGCATGCGGTTCACCGGCCGGCGGGCGGCGACGCAGGCATCGATGATCCTGTCCTGGCTCACCGACAACCGACCACGAGGCAGCGGCGGCTATCAGCAGGCGCTGCTGCGCCGTTCGGGTCGCGAGGCGGGCAAGCTCCCCGAGCTGATCCCCACCGGCAGCGTGCTCGGCGGCCTGCGCGCGACGGTCGCGTCGGAGCTCGGCCTTCCCGAGGGGATCCCGGTGATTGCGGGCATCCCGGACCTGCACACCGGCTACATCGGCTCCGGCGCTGTCGAGGCGTATGCCGGACACCTCACCATCAGCACGAGCTCGTGGATCGGTTGCGAAGTGCCCTTCAAACGCACCGACGTCTTTCACCAGGTGGCGTCGGTGCCGGGACTCCGTGCCGGCTCGTACCTCGTCGCCAACAATCACGAGACCGCCGGGCTGTGCCTGCAGTGGTTGCGCGACTCGATCGGCTCGACGGGCGGAGCCGCCGTTTCGGGCCACACCGCGTACGAGCACCTGGCGACGCTTGCCGCGACGGTTCCTCCCGGTTCCGGCGGCGTGCTGTTCACCCCGTGGCTCAACGGCGAGCGCAGCCCGGTCGATGACCGAACGCTGCGCGCCGCGTTCCTCAACATCTCCATGACCACCGAGCGCGCGCACCTCGTGCGCGCTGTGCTCGAGGGCGTGGCGTTCAACGCGCGGTGGCTGCTCGACTCGGTCGAGCGGTTCATCAGGCGTCCGATGCCGGTGCTTCGCATCCTCGGAGGTGGCGCGGTGTCGGATCTCTGGTGTCAGATTCACGCCGACATCCTCGATCGGAGGATCGAGCGCGTAGCGGACCCGATGTATGCCAACCTGCGCGGCGCCGCGCTCTTTGCCTCGATGTCGCTGGGCAATATCGACCTCGCCGGCGCCGCTGCGCGAGTCCGAGTCGACGCCACGTTCGATCCCGACTCCGAGGCGCGAAGGGCATATGCGCCCATGTACGCCGAGTACCGCCGTCTGTACCATCGCCTCCACGGGGTGTACTCGAGGTTGAACGCATGAGCACGACTGCCGTCCGCGCTCCGGCGGTGCGTTGGGCGATCCTGAGCATCTACGCAGTTCTTGCCGGAAGCACGCAACTGCTCTGGCTCACCTTTGCAGCCATCGACACCGACACGGCGAAGGTGCTGCACGTCGACGTTGGGACGGTCGGCGATCTGGCGGCACTCTTTCCGTTCATCTACGTGCTGTTCGCCCTGCCCGTCGGTCGCTGGCTCGACGCACGATTTGCCCACGCGCTCGGGGTCGGTGCCGTGCTCACCGGTGCCGGCGCCATTATCCGCGTCCTCGCGCCCTCGTCGTTCGGCGTCCAGCTTGCCGGTCAGGTGGTGATCGCCGCGGGCCAGCCGTTCGTGCTCAACAGCATCACCAAGGTTGCCGCGCGCTACTTCCCACAGCAGGAACGAGCGACCGCCATATCGATCGGCAGTGTCGCGCTGTTCATCGGCATCCTCGCGTCCGTGCTCATCGCAGCGCCGTTGTTCTCAGCAGGCGGGTTATCCCTCGTGCTCGGGGTGGAGGCGGTGCCGTCGGTCATCGGAGGAGCCCTGATGCTCGTCGCACTCCGCGTCCCGGCGGTTTATCCCGACGATGTGTCGACGGCGGTGAGCATGCGCTGGCTGATCAGGGATCGGTTCATGTGGCTGCTCGCCGGGCTCATCTTCATCGGCATGGGCGTGTACAACGCGGTCGCCACCTGGCTCCAGCCCGTGCTCGCGAACTTCGGTGAGGGTGGCGCCGCGGGCAACCTCATCGCGGTGCTCACGGCCGGCGGGATCGTCGGTGCGGCGGTGCTGCCGCCGCTCATCGCCGCACGAGACCGCCGCCGCGCGATGTTGACCTTCGCGCTCGCGTTCAGCGCCGTGGCTTTCGTGGCGACCGACGTGGCCCATGACGTCGTCTGGCTCGGCGTGTGGTTCTTCGCAACCGGGTTCGCGATCATGGCGTGTCTCCCGGTTGTGCTCGACTGGTCGGCGGTCCATGCGGGGATGGCCCGCGAAGGGGCGGCCGCGGGGTTTCTGCTCATGTCGGGCAACCTCGGTGGCGTGGTGCTCGTCCTCGTGATACAGGGTGTGATGGGCAACGCATATCTACCGCTCGCCGCGCTGGCGGTGATCGCCATCCTCGGCGTGCCACTTGCGCTCGGATTACCGGGTCGTTCGGTTACTCGCCTCCGGACCGTCGCGACGCTTGACGGCGAGCGCTGAGATGGCCTCGAGGAAGCAGCGGTGCGCATTCTGCGAGGTCACCTCGGCCCAGTCATAGGGAGGTGACACCTCCACGACATCCATGCCAACAACGTCAGTGCGCAACACGACCTGGCGTATGGCTCGGAGGAGGTCGACGGGCTGCATCCCCCCTGGTTCGGGTGTCCCGGTCCCGGGCGCGAATCCGGGATCGAGGACATCGATGTCGACCGACAGGTAGATGTGTTCCGGGCCGTCGAGCGCCTCGCCGATGGCGTCATCGATAACCGGTGCCACGCCGCGATCCCGGAGCTCGCCCATGAGGTGCCAGCGCATTCCCTGCGCGCGCATCCAGTCGAACACATCCTTCGGAGGCCAGTAACCCCGCAGTCCGATCTGCACGAAATTGCGGCCCGGGATCACACCTGATTCGATGAGGCGCCGCATCGGCGAGCCGTGTGAACGCAGGTTCCCCCAACTGCTTTCGCCGGTATCCGCGTGCGCATCGAAATGCACGATCCCGACGCTGCCAGGGGGATGCGCGGCGGCAACCGCTGTCGCCGACGGCCACGTGACCGAGTGATCGCCACCGATGACCATGGGCACGATGTTTCGTGAGGCGACATCGCTCACGCGCTCCCGGATCGCGGCATGTGACACCTCGGCCATGCCGGGCACGCAGCGGGCATCTCCGTAGTCGACGACGCGAAGCACATCGAGCGGCGCGACCTCGAGCTCGAGATGCCACTCGGCGCTCTGGTACGACGCGGTGCGGACCGCACGCGGCCCGAAGCGTGCTCCCGGCCGGTACGTGACCCCGTCATCCCACGGGGCTCCGATGATGGCGACGTCCGGATGGAGTTCGTCGAGTTGATCGGTCGTCGTGAGCAGCGGAACCCTGCAGAACGTGGTTGGCCCGAGGTACGCGGGCCCGTCGTCATACCGCTCCACGGCGGTGAAGACTATCCTTCTTCGCCGGTGCAGATGCACGGCAGCAGATGAAGCTCACGGATTTCGAGGCGCTGAGCTTCGATTGCTATGGCACGTTGATCGACTGGGAGGCCGGCATCTCCGCGGTCCTCGAGCCCTGGGCACGCGATCGTGGGATCGACATCGGCGTCGAGGAGCTGCTCGAGCGGTACGCAAAAGCCGAGGAGCAGGAGGAACGCCAGACCCCTGCGGCGCTCTACCCGGACATCCTTGCTGCCGCGATGCGTAGCGTGGGCACGGCGCTTGGCGCCGAGGTGAGCCCGGCGGACGGCCAGCGCCTTGCCACCTCGGTGGGCGACTGGCCGGCTTTCCCGGACTCGCAGGCTGCGCTGGCAGCGCTCGCCGAGCGATACCGGCTGGTGATCCTGTCCAACGTCGATCGACGCTCGTTCGCGCGAAGCAACGCGCGCCTTGGGGTCCGATTCGATGCGATCGTCACGGCAGAGGATGTCGGCTCCTACAAGCCGTCGGCGCGCAACTTCGAGGCGTTGCTCGCGGCCGTGCGCGGACTCGGGGTCCCCGATGGCCGGCTGCTCCACGTCGCACAGAGCCTGTTCCACGACCACGTTCCCGCTCAGCGTCTCGGGCTGCCGACGGTGTGGATCGATCGCCGCGGGGCGGGGAAGGGCTGGGGAGCCACGCCGCCTCCGAGCGCGGTTGTCGCACCGGACTGGACGTTCCCGTCCATGGCCGTGTTCGCGGCTGCGGTGAGAACCCCCTGAGCATCGGGCTTGCGCTCGCCGCCGCCGCGCTGTGGGGGAGCGGCGATTTTCTCGGCGGCTTCGCCAACCGCGCGACGTCACTGCTCTCGGTACTGCTGATCTCGCAGGGCGTTGGGCTCGCCGGCATGCTGGTCGTGGCCATCCTGATCGGTGGCACGCCGACCGGGGCGGACCTGGGATACGGCGCCCTCGCAGGGCTCGCCGGTCTGGCCGGGGTTGCGATGCTCTACCGCGGCCTTGCGTCCGGCGCGATGTCGCTGGTCGCGCCGATCACCGGCGTGGTTGCCGTGGTGGTGCCGATACTCGTGGGTGTGGGCGGCGGAGAGCGTCCGGCGGCGCTGCAGTATGCCGGCATCGTCGTGGCGGTGATCGCAGTCGCGCTGCTCAGCGGCGGGGGGACACGCTCCGCCCGCCTCGGCCGTGGCACCCTGCTCCTCGCTCTCGGCGCCGGGCTCGGTTTCGGATTGTTCTACGTGGGCATTGCCAGGACGTCGATGAGCGCGGATCTCTGGCCACTGGTGGCTGCGCGCGGTGCCTCGGTCGCCGTGCTCCTCGCGGCGTCCGCCGCGACCCGGCGATTCCCCTCATTCGGCGCCGCCGATCCACTGGTGATCGTCGGCGCGGGAGTCTTCGACGTGAGCGCCAATGCCCTGTATCTGCTCGCCGTCCATGGTGGATTGCTGAGCATCGTCGCGGTGCTTGTCTCCCTCTACCCGGTCTCCACCGTGCTCTGCTCGATGGTGGTGCTCGGCGAACGGCTCCGAGCGCCGCAGGTTGCCGGCGTCGGCGCCGCGCTGGTCGCCGTGGCGCTCATCACCGCCGGATGAGGCGCCCTCGCCGGACCTGACGTGCAAGATCGATCGACACATGCCCCCATCCGATATGACGCTTGTGACAGTCGCGAACAACGCCCGGCTATGTACGCTGTCGAACAGAACTTCATGCGTGCCCTGGTGCAGGTTTGGCACGGGAAGTGGA
>JBAQGL010000058.1:0-2814 GCA_049287785.1 Candidatus Dormiibacterota bacterium
GCTCGGCACCTCGAACATGCTGTTCAGCAGCACGTCCTCGATGATCGACTTGACTCCGCGAGCGCCCGTGCCACGGGCCAGCGCGCGTTCGGCGATGGCGCGCAGGGCGCCCTCGTGGAACACCAGCTCGACATCGTCGAGCGCGAAGAACTTTTGGTACTGCTTGACAAAAGCGTTCTTCGGCTCGGTGAGGATGCGGATGATGTCCTCCTCATCGAGGTAGTCCAGCGCCACCGTGATCGGGAGCCGGCCGACGAACTCGGGGATCAGCCCGTACTTCAGCAGATCCTGCGCCTGCAGCTCGCGGAGCATCTTGGTGGTCTCCTTGGTCCGCGTCCCACGAGGCTTGCTGTTGAAACCGATGACGCGCTTGCCGAGACGGTGCTCGATGATCTTCTCCAGCCCGTCGAACGCGCCGCCGCAGATGAACAGGATGTTGGTCGTGTTGATCTGGATGAAATCCTGGTGCGGATGCTTGCGACCGCCCTGCGGCGGGACGTTGGCAACCGTGCCCTCGAGGATCTTCAGCAGCGCCTGCTGCACACCCTCACCGCTGACGTCGCGCGTGATCGAGGGGTTGTCACTCTTGCGCGCGATCTTGTCGATCTCGTCAATGTAGATGATGCCGCGTTCGGCGCGGGCGATATCGAAGTCAGCCGCCTGGATAAGTCGCAGCAGGATGTTCTCGACGTCCTCGCCGACATACCCCGCCTCAGTGAGGCTGGTCGCATCGGCGATGCTGAAGGGCACGTCGATGATGCGGGCGAGCGTCTGCGCAAGAAAGGTCTTGCCGCAGCCGGTGGGACCGACGAGCAGCACGTTGGACTTCTGCAACTCGACGTCGCTGTTCGTCTTCGCATGGGCGATGCGCTTGTAGTGGTTGAACACCGCCACCGAGAGCACCTTCTTGGCGTGCTCCTGCCCGATCACGTACTGGTCGAGCGATGCTGCGATCACCTGCGGGTTCGGGATCGTCCCGGGCTTGCCCCGCTTGGTGGTCGTGGAGCGGTTGTCCTCCTCGAGGACCTCCTGACACAGGTCGATGCACTGGTCGCAGATGTACACGCCAGGGCCCGCAACGAGCTTTCGGACCTGCTCCTGTCCCTTCCCACAGAACGAACAACGCGTGTGTCGCCGGCGGTCGTCGCGCTCAGTCACCGCATACCCCTTGGATTGTCTGCATTCCTACCAACGACCGTCCGGTCTTCCGCTAGGCGTGCGCCGTCGCGCCGCCACCCGCCTGGGGTGTCTCCGCCTCGGGCGGCGCGCCCGGTGGGCGTCCACCGTTGCTTCCTTCGCCGTTCGGCGATCCACCGCTCTTGATACGGCCCTGGATGATCTCGTCGATCAGCCCGTACTCCTTGGCCTCCTCGGCGCTCATGAAGAAGTCACGATCGGAGTCGTGGTTGACGACCTCGATCGCCTTGCCGGAGTGGTGGGCGAGGATTTCGTCGAGGCGACGGCGGACGCGAAGGATCTCCTGGGCATGGATCTGAATGTCCGTTGCCTGGCCGCTGAATCCACCCGACGGCTGATGGATCAGCACGCGGGTGTTCGGGAGGCTGAGACGCATTCCGGCTGCGCCGCCGGCGAGCAGGATCGCCGCCATCGACGCGGCGATGCCCATGCAGATGGTGCCGACGCGCGGCTCCACGTACTGCATCGTGTCGTAGATGGCGAGGCCGGCATACACCGATCCGCCCGGAGAGTTGATGTACAGCCAGATGTCCTTCTCGGGGTCTTCTCCGGCAAGGAAGAGCAACTGCGCCATGACGACGTTGGCCACCTGGTCGTCGATCGGCGTCCCGATGAAGATGATTCGGTCTTTGAGCAACCGCGAGTAGATGTCCATCCCGCGTTCGCCCCGATTCGTGGTCTCGATGACGTACGGGATCAGATTGGTCGGATTCATACCTTTTCCATTATAGGTGGCCTTTTTTAGTCGCGCTGTCGGAATCCATAGACCGCCAGGCTCATCATCAACACCCCGAAGACGACCAGCACCGCCTCCTCCGGCCACACCGAGAGCGGCTGACCGAAGATGGTGAGGCCGAGAGTGTTCAGGACTCGTGAGGGGACCCCTGATGCGGTGAGCACGGTGCGCCGGAGCGCATCGATGCCGTAGCTGGCCGGGTCGAAGCGGGTCAGCACCGAGAGCCACGCGGGCAGGTTCCCACCGAGAGGGAAGAGCGCGCCGGCGAGAAAGAACAAGGGCATCATCAGGAAGTTCATCACCATCTGGAACCCCTGCATGGTGCGCATGCGTGCCGCCACCGCAACCCCGAGCGCACTCAGTGCAAACGCGAACAGAAAGATCATCGGGATCAACTCGACGACACCGAGAAACGTCAACTTCACGCCGACCAACGGCGCAAGGATGAGGATGACGATGCCCTGGAACATCGCCTGCGTCGCGCCACCGAGCGTCTTGCCGATCGCCACGGCGGACCGATGGATCGGGGCGACGAGCACCTCTTTCAGGAACCCGAACTCGCGATCCCACACGATCGACATCGCGCCGAAGATCGACGTGAACAGGACAGACATCCCGATGATGCCGGGGAAGATGAAATGCACGTACTGCAGTGACGATCCCGGGCCACCGAAACCGCCGGTGCTGCCACGTAAGGATGAGCTCAGGCCGCTCCCGTACACGAACAGGAACAGCACCGGCTGGGCGAGCGATGCAACCACGCGCATGCGATCACGCCAGTACCGGATCAGGTCGCGCTTCCAGATGATGTAGATCGCGCGCAGCGTGGCGCCGCGAATGTTCACCGCGCGTGTCTGCGGAACGGTCGGAGCGGTCAGTAC
>JBAQGL010000059.1:0-15002 GCA_049287785.1 Candidatus Dormiibacterota bacterium
GATCCGGGCTCGCGACCAGGTCGGCGATCCACGCCCAGGTGAGCGGATCGGCGCGCTGAACATCGTCAACGAACAGCACCGCCGGCAACGCGGATGCTCGCCGCACCACCCGTCGCAGCGCGGCGAAGAGCACCGCCAGCCCCGCTGGCGACGAGGCCTGCACCTGCGCGATATCAACGAACGGTTCCGCTTCCGTCGACCTCCAGTCGAGCATCGGCTCGAGCAGTGTCGCGTCACTCCCGAGCAGCTCTCGGGCCACATCGGTCCCGACCCGGCGCAGGTGGTTGCGGATCATGTGCAGGATGGGCTGGAGCGGCAGCGATCGGCTCAGCTGGTCGCAGCGCGCTGCGAGCACGACGGTCTCGGTGCCGAGACGATCGGTCCAGGCGGACGCAACCGCTGTCTTGCCGATGCCCGGTTCGCCCTCGATCACCACTGCCACCGGTGTCCCCGCCCGCGCTCGCTGGAACGCGCCGTCGAGCGCCTCCAACTCCTCGTCGCGTCCGGGCAGAGCGGTATGACCAGAACGTGCGCGACGACCCGACTGCGGCGACGCGACCAGGATTCCGGGAACAGGAAGCCCCTTCAGAACGGCGACGTGCGCGGCGTCGGTGAGCTCGGACGGGGAGGTGCCGAGCTCATCGGCGAGGCGCAGCCGCATCCGCTCGTACAGGGCGAGCGCTGATGACGACCTGCCCTGTGCAGCCAGCGCGGCCATGACGAGCCGGAGGGACTCCTCGTCGTACGCGTCTTCATCGAGTGCCTGCTCGGCAGCCTCCACACCGGTTGCGAGATCACCGGCGGCGAGCGCTGCGCGTGCCACCAGGTGGCGAGCGCGCGCGGAGAGGCGTTCGACGGCACGGCGTTCCTCCTCGAGCCACGCCTCGTCGTCGAGCGCGGGATGCGCAAGCAACGCACGCGCGGCCAGCGCAGCCGCCAGCGCCGCTTCCGGTTCGGCTTCGCGCAGGCGCCGGTCGGCTTCCGCCTCGAGCTCGGAAGCGGCGATCAAATCGATCCAGTCGGCGTGCAGCGCATAGCCGGCGTCACCGTGGCTGATGCGCGACGAGCCGAGAACGCCGCGGAGGCGGCTCATGAGCACCGCGAGCTGCGCGGGTGGATCGCGCGGCTGATCGTCGAGCCAGAGGACGTCGGCGAGCCGCTCCACGCTGACCGCGCGGCCCTGCGCGATGCCAAGCATGCGCAGCGCCACTCGTGCCTTTCGGCTGCCGAGCTGATGCTCAGCCAACCCGTCGACCGAAAGCCCGTCGATGACATGGATCCGCAGCGCGCCCGGTTGAGCCACCGGACGCACCGTCGGCGGGCCCTCGGCGCGGTCCACGGCACCAAGGATACGTGCCGCGGGTCCGCGCGAGGGAAGCACTATCGGCGCCGGATCACCCCTTGCCGTAGTTGCTTGCGCCGTTCCAGTCGATGAGCACGACCGGCTCGTCGCCGATCACCCATGCATCGTGCCCTGAGGGCAGCGCGGTGATGTCACCGGTGCGCGCATCGAACTCGCTGCCGTCGGCCATTTGAATGCGCAGCACCCCGGATGCGTGGTACTGAAAGTGCGGCGCCTCGCAGAGCTCGGTCCCCGCGATCGGCTTCACGTGCACCGACCACCGCCACCCGGGCTCGAGGGTCAGCCGCCCCACGGTGCCGCCGCCGATATTGACGAGATCGACCCGCCCCTTCTCGAAAACCCGCTCTTCGTCGGGGGTGCTCAGGGTCTTGTGTTCCGCCGTGATCGTCGCTGGCATTGCATGCCTCCTGTGAACGCTTTCGGCGCCGTCAGAGCGCCTCGGTTCGCATGCTGCGCACAGCCGATTGCAGGATCCATGCAGAACGGTCAGACAGGAGTCGGAGAGCCCGCCGTCCCGCGGCGGAGGCCGTCAAAAAGCAGGCCGACGAGGCGCTCCGACGCCTCGGAACGCTCCTGGTCGGTCGACATGCAGATGCCGCCGACGGCGCGGATCAGATCAGCACCGTCGATATCGCCCCGGACAGTCCCCGCTGCGACCCCTGCTTCGAGCAGCTTGGTTGCGGCCCCTGTCGCACGCCCGCGGGTCTGGTCGAAGAAGCTCGGGTTTGAGCTGAGCAGCGGCTTGAGCACGGAGAGCATGCCCTTCTTGGTGGCCACATGCCGCACGAACAGCCGCATCCACTCCGCGAGAGCCAGGTCGGGGGGCATGGTCTCCAGGAGCTCGTCCGCGCGCTCGCAGAGCACGTCGATCTCGTTGCGGTAGACCGCCTCCACCAGTGCCTCTCGCGTCGGGAAGTGTCGATAGAGGGTGCCGATCCCGACGCCCGCATTTCGGGCGATGTCCTCGAGCGGGACGTCAGCCCCGCCGGCGGCGAAGGCATCGGCGGCCGCTGAGAGCAGGAGCTGGCGGTTGCGCACCGCATCGGCGCGAGGACGGCGATCGGTGGCAACCGAATCCTCGGGCTCCATCACCCGGCTCCCGGCCACCTCGACTTCACGTCCCATCACCAGATCACCATAGCCTCATGTTTGCAAAACGGAGGCAACCTCCGTTATACTTCCGGAGGCGTCGTCCGTTTCACAAGTCTACCCCATCTGGAGGATCTCCGTGCCATCTACCGCCACTCTCGTCGCCCCGCCCGGCCGGGCAACCCAGCGCCAGCCCCGCCGGGGTCTGGTGCTCGCCGTCATCCTTGCCGTCCAGCTGATGGTCGTGCTCGATGCCACCATCGTGAACATCGCCCTGCCCGACATCGCCGGGGCGTTGCACTTCTCGCCGGCGAACCTCTCCTGGGTCATCACCGCGTACACGCTGGCGTTCGGCGGGTTCCTGCTTCTCGGCGCCCGCGCCGGTGACCTTCTCGGTCGCCGCCGGGTGTTCATCGCTGGGATCGCCCTCTTCACCGCCGCGTCGTTCCTCGGTGGCATTGCGCCGTGGAGTGGATGGTTGCTCGCCGCCCGCGCGCTCCAGGGAGTCGGCGGAGCGCTCGCCGCACCCTCGGCGCTCGCACTGCTGATGACCATGTTCCGCGACGGCCAGGAGCGCGTTCGCGCGATCGGTTGGTACACCGCCGTGTCCATCGGCGGTGGCGCCATCGGCCTGATCCTTGGCGGACTTCTGGTCCAGTGGGCGTCATGGCGGTGGGTGCTCTTCGTCAACGTGCCGATCGGCATCATCGTCATCGCGCTGTCGCGGCGTCTGCTGACCGAGACCCCCAGCCGCAACGGGCACTTCGACGTCCGCGGCGCGCTCACATCGACCCTCGGCGTGACGTCGCTGGCCTACGCCTTCGTGCGCGCCGCAACCTCTGGATGGGGCGATGCCCTGACCCTGGCTGCCTTCGCCGCGGGCGCCATGCTTCTGGCCATGTTCGTCCTGCTCGAGCGCCGTGCTCCGGAGCCGATCACGCCGTTGCGGCTGTTCGCCGACCGCAGCCGGAGCGCCTCCTACGTCGCGCGGCTCCTCCTGACCGCAGGCATGTTCGGCATGTTCTTCTTCCTCACGCAGTTCCTTCAGGACGTGCTGCACTACAGCCCGATCAAGACCGGTCTCGCCTTCCTGCCGTTCACCGTCGCACTCTTTGCGATGTCGCAGCTCAGCGCGCGCGGTCTCGTGCAGCGGTTTGGCGCCAAGCCGGTGATGGTGGTCGGATTCTCGGTGTCGACGCTGGGGATGTTGCTGATGACGCAGCTCGCGGCATCGAGCAGCTATGTGTCCCTGCTGGCGCCACTGATGCTCTTCGGTGCAGGCAACGGCCTCGCATTCGTGCCGCTGACGTTCACATCACTGAGCGGCGTGCGCCAGGAGGACGCCGGTGCCGCGTCGGGTCTGGTCAACGTGATGCAGCAGCTCGGCGGAGCGCTCGGGCTTGCGGTGCTCGTCTCGGTGTTCGGCACGGCCGCACGCGGGGCTGCACAGTCGGTGACCGTGGCACAGCAGGCGTTCGTGACCGGCGCCGATCACGCGTTCATCGCGGCGACCGTGTTCGTCAGCGCGACGGTTGTCGTGCTGGTGGTGGCGATTCGCGGGCGGCGTGCAACCGCCCGCGCAGCCGCAGTGCCCTCGTGGGTGCGCGAGCTCGATGCGCCGGCTACGGCGCTGATCGAGAATTGACCCGATCGATGAAGATCGTCGAGCGGTAGTACGCGAGCTCCGCGATCGACTCGCGGATGTCGTCCAGAGCCCGGTGCGTCTCCTTCTTGGGAGGCGCACCGGCGATGACGTCGGCATACCACCGCCGGCAGAGTTCCTTGACGCTGGACACGTCGATGGAGCGGTAGTGGAGGAAGTTCTCCACCGCGGGAAGGTGGGCTGCGAGAAAGCGCCGGTCGGTCCCGATCGAGTTGCCGCAGAGCGGTACCGAGCGAGGCTCGCCGATGTGAGCTCTGAGGAATGCGAGGGTTTCGTTGCCGGCCTCGGCGAGTGAGGTCGGTGAGGATTGGATCGCAAGCAGGAGACCGGACCTGGTGTGCATGGAGCGCACCACCTCCTCCATGGCCCCCAGCTCGTCCGGCGTTGCATGAACGACGATATCCGGGCCTTCCGCGATGGTCTCGAGCTCATCGTTGGTGATCACGGTGGCGATCTCGACGATCACGTTCCGCGCCGGATCAAGACCGGTCATCTCGAGGTCCATCCACGCGAGCACGAAGCGATACTAGCCCAGGCGCGGTGAATGCGCGGACCGGTGCGTTCCTGACGGGGGGTGGACCGTCACGCGAATGCCATGTGCGGCCATGCACCTGCTGCCATGCTCGGCCCCGTAGGCCAACCAGGACCGACGAGGCATCAATACAGGACGGACGTTTGAATGAGTTCTCGCGGTCGCAGTCAATTACGCGCGGCCGGCCGCACCCACAGCTCATTCAATCACGGTAGTCCGCCGCGAAGGCCTGTACGGCACCGGATCGGCGTCGCGGCGGCAATCGCCGGAGTCGTTGCGGCCTCTTTCACGTTCGTCGTCGCTCCGGCGCGCGCTCTCGCTGCCGGCAACGCGGTGCTCCCGAACTCGGCATTCACGAGCTTCACGGACGTGGCGATGCAGGGAACTGACGACGGGAGCTGGCCGAGTGACACCGCTCCGCAGGTGTTCCCATTCGGCTTTCACATCAACTACTTCGGCGTTCAGGAGCCGGGCGCGTACATCAACAACAATGGCAACCTGACGTTCACCGGTGCGCTATCGGGCTATACGCCCTTCGGCATGGCCGGGACGACGACGCCGATCATCGCTCCGTATTTCGCAGACGTCGAGACGATCTTGGGCAACAAGGTGAACATCGGCACCGGCATGTTGGATGGATTCCACGCCTTCGTCGCGAATTGGCCGGGGGTCGAGTGCTATTCGAATGGCAACGCCGCGATCACCGACAATTTCCAGGTCATCCTCATCGATCGACCCGATCTCGGGACGAGCGCCAATGGTGACAACTTTCAGATTGAGTTCAACTACAACTCGCTGCTCTGGGACGCAGGCCAGTACACCGGCGGCGACGCCAACTGCACCCACGCGAGCGACGCAAACTCCGCAGCGGCGGGGTACTCGGATGGCTCGCGGATCGTGGGCCACTACTACCAACTGCCCGGGTCTCAGGTCTCGAGCGGGACGCTCGATTCGAATGTCTCCACTGGTCTGATCCACAACGAGCTGAACAGCGACACTGCAACGAGTGTCCCGCCGTCGGGAACTCCCGTCCTTGGACGCTACATCTTCAACGTCAACAACGGGCAGCCGATCTCTCCGACGACTCTGGTGACGTCCCTGTCCGGCGGGGGCGATACTGGGACAAGCATCACCGTCGACCCGAACACCGCAGTCGTCGACTCCGCGACGCTCCCGGGAGCGAACACTGCGACTGCCGGTGGGACTGTGACATACGGCGTCTACTCCAACAGTACCTGCACGAGCGCGGCCGTCTCCGCGGGGACGGTCACCGTCACCAATGGCGTCATCCCCGATTCGAATCCGATTGCGCTGGCTGCTCTGGGCACGTACTACTGGAACGCATCGTATTCCGGAGACGCTCTCAATGAACCGTCGACGAACTCGTGCTCCGAGGTCGAGACGGTGGCACTCCCGCCTGCCACGGTGACGACCACCGTTGACGATGCCGCGCTCAACACGACGTGGAACTCCGGTGAGGTCACGGGCGCGTCTGCCTATGACACCGCGTCGGTCACCGGCACATCGGGGACGCCGACCGGCACCGTGACCTACAGCTGGTTCGCGAACCAGACGTGTGCCGGTGGTGCGACCACAACGCACACCGTGACCATTGCTTCGGGGGCGGTCCCCAACTCGAACGCGACGCCCGCGCTGAGCCCCCTCAATTACAGCTACGAGGCCAATTACTCAGGCGATGCGCATTATCTCGCGTCGCAGGGCGCCTGCGAGGGCTTCACCGTCCATCAGGCCACCGCGGACGCAGGAACGGTCGTGAAGGATTCGGCGCTCTCGTCACCGTGGAACGGTACCGAGGCGACCGGAGCCGCGGCATACGACACCGCCACGTTGACTGGGGTGGCCGGGTTCACGCCGACCGGCGTTGTCACATATACGTTCTTCACCAACGGGACCTGTACCGGAACGCCGTCCTCGACCCAGAACGTGACGCTGAACGGCCTGGGCACCGTCCCTCCGTCGGCACGCACCGCTGCGCTCGCAGCGGGGGCGTATGCCTTCAAAGCCATATACGCGGGCGACAGCAACTACGTGCCGTCGAGCGCCGTCTGTGAGCCCTTCTCGGTCGTCGCGACGACGAGCGGTGTGGGCACGGTGGTCGACAACACTGCAACCAACCGCGCATGGAACGGGACCGAGACCGTCGGTGACGCGGCGTACGACACCGCCACGGTCGCAACCGTCGGCGGCTTCACGCCGGCGGGGACAGTCACGTACAACCTGTACGCCGGCGGGACCTGCAGCGGCACCCCGCTGACCTCCAGCACCAGGACGCTGAGTGGCGGACTGGTTCCCAACTCAGCGAGCACAGCCGGTCTGGCCGCTGGGTCATACAGCTTCTCCGGCAGCTACTCCGGCGACTCGAACTACCTCCCTGCGACTGGTTCATGCGAACCGTTCGCAGTGGCGAAAAGCGTTCCCACCGTGGGGACCGTCGTCCATGACGGTGGCACCGGCGCACCCTGGGCCGGCACCGAGCAGGCTCCGGCGAGCGCGTTCGACACAGCTGCCGTTTCAGGCGTTGGCGGGTTCACCCCAACCGGGACGGTCAGCTACGTCTTCTTCGCCAGCGCGAACTGCACCACTTCGGGCCTGGCGGGCGACATTGAGGACCTCTCGGGAGGGAGCGTTCCGCAGTCCGGTACCATCGGCCGGCTCACGTCTGGACAGTACGGTGTGCTGGCGACGTACTCGGGTGACGCCAACTACCAGGCTGCCAGCGCCTTCTGCGAGCCGTTCACCGTCTTCGCCGCGCCGGCGATCACCAGCGCCGACAACGCAACATTCACGACCAACATCGCAGGCTCGTTCACCGTCAGAACGACGGGACTCCCGAACGGCGCGTCGATGCACCTCGACGACGGCGGAACAACGCTTCCGGCGGGCGTGACGTTCGTGGACAACGGTGATGGCACCGCGACGCTCTCCGGCACCCCGGCCGCGCTGACCAGCGGGACGTACTCGTTCCTCATCACGGCGTCCAACGGCATCGGAACCGACGCGACTCAGCCCTTCACGCTCACCGTGGATCGACCGCCGGCCATCACGTCCAGCAACGCGACGGCGTTCAAGGCGGGAACAGCCGGAGCGTTCACCGTGGTCTCGAACGGGTTTCCCGGCATCGGCGCGATGACACTGACCGACGGTGGAGCGACTCTGCCCGCGGGAGTGACCTTCGTCGACAACGGCGACGAAACCGCGACCCTGTCGGGATCCCCGGCGGTTGGGACCGGCGGTATCTACACGTTCACCATCACCGCACACAACGGTGCGGCGCCGGACGCGACCCAGTCATTCACACTCACGATCGACGAATCGCCCACCATCACGAGCGCCGACAACGCGACGTTCGTCCTCGGCCGCGCGAGCACCTTCACAGTCACGATGACGGGGTTCCCGGCAGGGGCAACGGCGAGCTTTTCGGATGGCGCAGCCAACCTTCCCACCGGGGTGTCATTCGTTGACACTGGAACCGGCACCGCGACGCTGGCGGGAACACCGGCCGACGGCACTCTCGGCGCGTACCCATTCACGATCAGCGTGACCAATGGATTCGCCCCGGACGGTACCCAGGCATTTGTGCTGACGGTCACTGCTGCCGGAACCGCAACAGTGCTCACGTCTCCGACCAACCCGTCGGCCGTCGGCGAATCGGTGACGCTCGTCGCCGCGGTGAGCGTGGTCGCACCAAGCATCGGATCGCCAACCGGAACTGTCGAATTCGATGACGGAGGCGCCCCGCTGACCGGCTGCACCAATCAACTTATCAGCACGGGGATCGCCACCTGCGTCCTCTCCTTCGCAACTGCTGCAACCCACCAATTGACGGCCACGTACGGTGGGGATTCGAACTTCGCAACCAGCACGTCCGCGCCGGTGGCGCAGATCGTCGGCACGGCGGGCACCGCAACGGTCACCACATCGTCGGCGAATCCCGCCGTCGTCGGACAGAGCGTGATCTTCACCGCGACCGTGTCGCGGACAGCTCCGTCAACCGGTGCTGCGGCCGGAAGCGTGGTATTCACCGATAACGGAACCGCGATCGCCGGCTGTGGGGCCGTCAACGTGACCGCGGGGCTGGCCATCTGCACCGTGACCTATGTTTCCACCGGAACACACAGCATCGTGGCCATCTATGGCGGTGACGCCGATGACCAGGCCAGCACCGCGCCGGCCCTCACCGAACACGTGCAGTCGGATCCGACATCGACAACCGTCACGTCGGGGCCGAACCCCTCGGCCGTGGGCGGCATGGTCACAATCACGGTCACCGTCAAGGCTTCCGCGCCCGGCTCCGGCAATCCAACGGGCACGGTAACCATCCTCATCGACGGCAAGGCCACCGTCATTGAAGTGCTCGACAGCACGGTGGACAGCCGCGCGATCTATGCAACGAGCAAACTCGCGGTGGGCACGCACACCATCACCGCGACCTACAACGGCGATGTCAGCTACAACGGCAGCTCGTCGGGCACCCTCGATGCGCAGACGGTGGTGGCGCTGATATCGGTGCCCGAAACCGGTGGTGGTTCCAACCGGTGGACTGCTCTCGTCGCGCTGTCGCTGATCCTGAACGGCGTCGTGCTGCTCGCCTGGACTCGCCGGCGGCGCCGTCGGTAAGACCGCGGTTCAACCCTGATCCAACCGAGGGTCGGCCAGCCTTGCATGGGCATCGAAGCTCAGCACCCGGCTGAGCCATTCGACCACCGCGGCGGTGACGCGCTCGAGTGAGTCCGGCTCTGCGTGACGTGTTTCAGAAATCAGCATGTGGTTCGCCAACGGGATGGCGACAAGCTCGATGTTCGGCGGCAATTTCGGAAACTGCTCCGGGCGTCCGAAGGGGTCTCGCTCGCCCTGGACGACCAGGGTGGGCTTCCCGGTGCGGAGCAATTCCTCGGAGCTGCCTGGCCCAGCAGCGGATACGCGAGCGCCAGCACGGCGTCGGCACCGAGGGTCCGCGCCGTGCGGCAGGCCACCTGCGAGCCCGCGCTCCGACCGCCCGAGGTCTTTGGCACGTCGAGGGCACTGAACGCCGGCCACACGGCCGTCCACGCGCGATCGAGCGACTCCTCGCCGGCGACCTCGTAGTTGCCCTCGACGCGATACGGCTGTGTCACCAGCACGACGGTATACCGGGGATGACATGTCCACCCGCGTGTTCGATGACCTCGGGCAGACAATCTCGGCAGTGGGCTAATCAGGCGGTTCCCCACCGCCCTCGCGGCGGACGTTCGAGATCGGTTGTCACGAGAACGCAACCGGAGGCGGGAGAGATCGCACCCATCTTGCACTCGGCTCACGGCGCGCTTCCCCCGAAGTCACAAAACCGATCACCGCCTATGACAGATGGGGAACGCCGGGCAGTCGTGGCTTACGGTCGTGTCGTTCCCGTCTATCAGAGTTTTGAGATCCTTTGTGAGAACCACTCACCCGACCCGATCGTCACGACACGCCGTGGCCCGGCGGCTTCGTACGCCACTGAGCCTGGTAACGGTGTTCACGACGGTGTTCGCACTCCTGCCGAGCAACAGCTTCGCCGCAGGATCGCCGCTCGAGACCGAGACGTTCGCCAACAACTCGACGGCTGCCGGCCAGTGGGTGCTGCCGGCCGGACGGGGCAACACCAACGGCGCGTGCCTGACCGCCGGGCCCGTGTCCGCAACCACGTCAATCCCAAACTGCTCGCCCACCACTGACGCCTCGGGGAGCGGCGCGCTCCGCATGACCACCAACGCGGCGAGCGCCGTGGGCGCGGTCTTCTACCAGGCGAGCCTCCCGACCACGCAGGGTCTCGACGTCACGCTCAACACCTATCAGTTCGACGGCACCGGCGCCGACGGCATCGTGTTCAGCCTCGCCGCGGCCGACCCGGCGAACCCCACGCCACCGGCGAGCACCGGTCCGCTCGGCGGTGACCTCGGGTACGCGGCCAACACGCAGAGCCTTCCGGGGACCGACGGCATGCCCTACGGCTACCTCGGCATCGGGCTCGACGTCTACGGCAACTACGAGAACACCCCGCTGGCGGGTGGCACCGGGTGCACGAACCCGGCGCCACTCGTGAACAACCGCGCGTACCCCGAATCGGTGACGGCTCGCGGCCCCGGGAATGGCAACGTGGGGTACTGCATCCTCGGAACCACCGCGACAGTCAGTGCCAACTCGAGTGGCGGTGGCAGCGCCAACGGCACGATCACCAACGTCGGTGCGGGACACCTGCTCGACAACCAGACCGCGACGACGCGCACCGGCGACAAGGTCCCGATCGAGATCGCGATCAACCCCTCGGGCTCGGCAACCACGACGACCAGCGGGCTCTCGGTCCCGGCGATGTCGTGGCTCATCGCGTACACGCCGCTCGGGACCGCGACGCAGCAGACGCTCGCAGGCGCGCTGCCGACCACCACCAACAACGCCGCGCTCGCGACGTTCCCCGCGTCATGGATCAACCCGGCGACCGGCATTCCGTACCAGCTCACCTTCGGGTGGACGGCATCGACCGGTGGCTCGAACGAGTACCACGAGGTCAATCAGCTCACCGCAGCGACGCTGATCGGCGCCGTCCCGGAGCTGGCGCTCACCAAATCCGACAACGAGAGCGGTCGGATGCTCGCCGGCAACCAGGCCGACTTCGTCCTCGCGCCGAGCGTCTCGTCGAGTGGCGGATCCGAGTCGAACATGCTCACCGTCACCGATGTGCTGCCCGCAGGGATGACCCCGGGTACCGCCACGAGCAGCGCCGACTGGGGGTGCGCGACCGCCGGCCAGACCGTGACCTGCACGTACACGCCGGGCTCCCCGCTGCCGGCGGGCACGTCCTTGCCCAACATCACGATCCCGGTGACACTGTCGTCCGCGTTGAGTGGCAGCGTCACCAACACTGCGCGTCTCTCATCCACCGACGCGCTTCCCGCGGTGAGCAGCGATACGGTTGTGGTCAGCGCCTTCACCGACACTGCCTCGCCGTCGCCGCAGACGTACCTGCAGACAGTCACATACACCGCGACATTGCCTTCCAGCGCAACGGGAACGGTCACCTTCAGCATCGGCGGCACGACACTGTGCACGGCCACGTTGCCGGCGTTGAGCTGCACGGCGACCAATGCCCCGGTCGGCACCGACACGGTGACCGCGACCTATTCCGGTGACCCGACGTTCGCGCCGCAGAGCAGCACGACAACACTGACGATCACCAAGGCAACGCCCACCTTCGCGGAGGCGGCTGCGCCGGCGTCGATCGTGTACGGCTCGCAGGACACGCTGTCCGACTCCGGGCTACCCGCCCTGGCGACCGGCACCGTGACCTTCGCATCCGGCGGCTCGACGCTCTGCGTCGCAACCATCCCGACGACGAGCTGCCAGACCGCATCCACGTTGGCGGCGGGTTCATATCCCGTCACCGCGACCTACTCGGGTGACGGTCAGTACACCAGCGCAACCGCGACCGGTGCGAGCTTCACCATCACCAAGGCGAGCACGTCGATGACCGAGGCGGCAGCACCGGCAAGCATCCCCTACGGCACCAGCGACACCGTCTCGGTCGCCGGACTTCCCGCGGGTGCGACGGGCACCGTCACGTTCACCTCCGGGGGGTCGACGCTCTGCGCCACAACGCTTCCGGCGTTGAGCTGCGCCACACCGACGTCACTGATTCCCGGCCTGTACCCGGTGACCGCGACGTATTCGGGTGACGCCAACTACACCGGCACAACGGTGAGCACCGCAAGCTTCACGGTGACGATCGCAAGTACGTCGATGACCGAATCGGCCGCGCCGGCGAGCATCCCGTACGGCACGAGCGACACGCTGTCGGTGTCCGGACTGCCGGGTGGCGCCACCGGGACCGTCACCTACAAATCGGGCGGGTCGACGCTCTGCGTCGCGACGCTCCCCTTGACCAGCTGCTCCACCTCGGCAACGCTCACCCCCGGCACCTACCCGGTGACCGCGACCTACTCGGGGGACGGCAACTACACCGGCACCACCGCGGGCGGCGCAAGCTTCACGGTCACACGTGCAACCACCGCGATGACCGAATCGGCATCGCCGCCATCGATCGGCTACGGGTCGCAGGACACGCTGTCGGTGACCGGGTTGCCTGCCGGCGCAACGGGCATCGTGACCTTCGCCTCGGGTGGTGTCAGCCTCTGCGCGGTCACACTGCCGGCAACCAGCTGCCAGACAGCGACGACACTTGCTGCGGGGACCTATCCGGTGACCGCGACCTATCCGGGTGACACCAACTACAAAGGCACCACCGCAACCGGGGCAAGCTTCACCGTCACCAAGGCGGATCCGGCCTTCAGCGAGTCGGCCGCGCCTGCGAGCGTCCCGTACGGCACTGCTGACACGGTGTCGGTCACCGGTCTGCCCGCCGACGCGACCGGGACGGTGACCTTCACGTCGGGTGGATCAACGCTCTGCACCACCACCCTGCCGCTGACGAGCTGTGACACGTCGTCGTCGCTCGACCCAGCCGCCTACCCGGTGACCGCGACCTATTCGGGTGACAGCAACTACAACGGCGCGGTCGCGACCGGCGCGAGCTTCACCGTGACCAGGGCGGATACGTCGATGACCGAATCGGCGGCGCCCTCGACCATCGCATACGGCGCGCAGGACACGCTGTCGGCCTCCGGACTTCCGGTGGATGCAACCGGGACCGTGATCTTCTCGTCGGGCGGCTCTCCGCTCTGCACCGCTGCGCTCCCAGCGCTCAGCTGCCAGACATCGACAAGCCTTTCCCCGGGCGCGTACCCGGTGACCGCGACCTACTCCGGTGACAGTCACTACAACGGCTCGTCGGCAACCGGTGCGTCGTTCGTGGTCACCAAGGCGGACCCGTCGTTCACCGAGGCCGCCGCACCGGCGAGCATCCCGTACGGCAACGCCGACACGCTGTCGGTTGCCGGCCTGCCCGTCGGCGCGACCGGAGCGGTCACGTTCCGGTCGGGCGGATCCGCGCTCTGCACTGCGGAGCTCCCACTCCTCAGCTGCCAGACCGCAACCTCGCTGATCGCCGCCACCTACCCGGTGACCGCGACCTACGCGGGTGACGGCAACTACACCGGTGGCGTCGCGACCGGTGCGAGCTTCGTGGTGACCCAGGCGGACACCTCGATGACCGAGTCCGCCGCCCCCGCAAGCATCCCGTTCGGCATGCAGGACACGCTTGCGGCAGCCGGACTTCCCGGCGACGCGACCGGCACGGTGACCTTCACGTCGGGGGGATCGACCCTCTGTGTCGCAACCCTGCCGGCGGCGAACTGCCTCACCGCATCGACGCTTACACCGGGCACCTACCCGGTCAGCGCAACGTACTCGGGTGACAGCAACTACAACGGTGTGATCGCGACCGGCGCGACCTTCACAGTCACCAAGGACACGGTCACGCTCACCGAGCTGGCATCTCCCGCGACGATCGTGTACGGCACCACCGACACGGTTTCAGCCGGCGGACTCCCAGCTGGCGCAACCGGGACCGTGATCTTCAAGTCGGGCACCACGTCCCTGTGCACCGCGACGCTGACGACGACGAGCTGCGTCACGCCGGACACCCTGACGCCGGCGACCTACCCGGTCATCGCCACCTACTCCGGTGACGTCAACGACAGCGCCGCGACCGCGACCGGGGCCGCCTTCACGGTCATCAAGGCTGACACCGCGATCACGGTGACCGTGTCGCCGGGAAAGACGACCAGCGGTGGAACGGTGACCGTCTCGGCATGGGGTCTGCCGCCCAGCGCCACCGGGACGGTGACGTTCACCTCCGGCGGCGTCGTGCTCTGCACGTCGACGCTCCCCTCGACCAGCTGCACCACCACGGTCACCTTCCCGCCCGGCGCATACCCGGTGAAGGCCACGTATTCCGGTAACGCCGACTACAACGGGTCGACCGCGGTCGGCAGCGGCCAGCTCGGCGTGCTCTCGGTCGTCGCGGCCTCGTCAGTGACCGTTCCGGAGACCGGGGCCGGTCAGACCGGGCCCCGCACCCTGCTCGGCGCCGCGATGATCATCCTGGGCACCGGGGTTGCAGCGGTTTCGCGCGGCCGGCGGCGGAGCGCCCGGAAGATCTAACGCCGCCGGGCCTCCATGGCTCGGCGATCAGGGCTGCGAGGGTCGCGGCGCGGGGGAGTGTAGGCTCGTTTGCACGATGCCACCTTCCGAGACGAGCGTCACCTATCGCAGCCCGCTGCATGAGATGACGCAGACCACGGCGACCTGCCTCTGGAACGATTCCGCCGCGATCGACGAGCTGACCTATTCCATTGAGAACGGCGCCGTCGGCGCGACCTGCAACCCGGTGATCGCCGCGACCGTGCTGGCCGGCGACCGGG
>JBAQGL010000060.1:0-28859 GCA_049287785.1 Candidatus Dormiibacterota bacterium
AGGACTTCGACCTCATGGTCACCGCCGTGCAGATCCAGCGCGTGGTCGGCGGCAACCTTGCGGAAATCCTCGACACCATCGCCTTCACCATCCGTGAACGGGTTCGCATCCAGGGCGAGATCCGGACCCTGACCGCGCAAGCTCGCGCGTCGGGTTGGATCATCACCATCCTGCCGATCGCCCTTGCCGGTTTCCTTGCGCTGATCTCTCCCACCTATTTCGATCCGATGATCACCGACCCGCTGGGACACATCATGCTGGGAATCGCGATCTTCTCGATCGCAATCGGCGCGGTCGCGATCCAGAAGATCGTGAAGATCGAGGTCTGACGTGAGCATTCTCGCCATCGCGCTCGCGGCCGCTCTCGGCGGCGGCATCCTCCTCATCGCATTCGGTCTTGCCATGTCGACGTCACCGCGTCAGGGCGACCTGCTCGAGGCACGGCTCGCACAGTTCGCTGAAGCCGGGCATGCGCCGACGACGCTCGCAGAGGTCGAGATGTCGCTGCCGCTCTTCGACCGTGTGGTTCGACCGTTCCTCGACAAGATCGGCAACCGACTCAACAAGAACGCAGGTCAGGGCGGCACCGACGCACTCCAGGAGAAGCTGAACCTCGCGGGACGTCCGATGGGCCTCAACGCGTCGGGATTCCTCGCGCTGCGGCTCCTCTCCATGCTGCTGTTCACCGCGATCGGCCTTGCGCTCGCGCTCTTCGGCGCGCTGACGATGCCGCTGTTCGCGGTCGTTCCGCTCGGCGGCCTGATCCTCGGCTACCTCGCACCCCAGATGGTGGTGGCGCGCCGTATCAAGAAGCGGCAGAAAGAGATCCTCCTCGCACTGCCGAGCGCACTCGACCTGCTCACCATCTCAGTTGAAGCCGGGCTCAGCTTCGACGCGGCCCTCACCCGGGTCGTCGACAAGTACAACAACGAGTTCTCGCGTGAGCTGACGATCATGCTCAACGAGGTTCGCCTCGGCCGCCCGCGTCTCGAGGCGCTCGACGATGTCGGCCGGCGCTGCAAGGTCGAGGAGCTGAGCAACTTCATCCAGGCGATCATCCAGTCCGAACAGCTCGGTGTCGGCGTTGCCAACGTCCTCCGCATCCAGTCGGAGGAGATCCGGCGCAAGCGCCGTCAGCGCGCCGAGGAACAGGGCCAGAAAGCGCCACTGAAGATGCTCTTCCCGATGGTCGGATGCATCTTCCCGACGCTCTTCATCGTCCTCCTCGGACCTGCGGTCATCGAGGTCGCCCACCAGTTCGGCGGCGGAGGCTAAGCTCCGCACGATTACCCCGGGCTCCGTGCTGCGCCGCACACGGACGGACGAGACCCCGGCTACGGCTTCAAACCGGACTATTCAGCCTCCGCCGGGATCTCATCCGTCCTTCGCGCTGCTTCACACCCGGACTATTCAGCCTTCGCTCGACGTATGGGCTGCAGCTCGGTGTCTTGTCTCATTGCTGGGACCAATTGCCTTTCTGATGTCCGGCGCGAGCAGCTGGCTCCGCAACGGACCGCGGAGTAAGCGTTGAGCAGTCGGAAGGCGCGACTCCCATTAGGCTCGGGGCGGCTTTTCGGTGTTGCCGCACGGGGACACGGCTCACGGGTCAGACGCGATTGCTGGCGGAGGACGGACGAGACGGCTCTGGCCGCACGCGGACGGAAAAGACCCCGAATTGATGCTGACCTGAGGACGGAGGGAGACCCGGCGGAGGCTGAATAGTCCGGTTTGAAGCCGGAGCCGGGGTCTCCCTCCGTCCGTGTGCGGCACGGAGCCCGGTTCTCTTCCGTCCGGGTGCGGCACCGAGCCCCGGGTCTACACCGTCCGCGCGCTCAGGACAACTGGCGGAGGACGCGCTCGAGCTGGCGCCGCCGGGCGATGCGCCAGCGCGCGCGGAGCGCCGGGACGGAGCGATACACCTCGGGAACCGCCGCATCCTCGCGCATGGACGCGCGGAGCAACGAGGCCACGGTGTCGCGCAGCTCCACGAGCCGCAGGTCGCGTGCGACCTCGAGGGCTGCCGAGATTCGCGCTTCCTCACCGGAGCGCATCCAGTCCTCGAGCGCGTCGACGAGGCCCTCTCGGCCGTCACCGATGACGATGCGCGCGTAGTCGGAGAGCTGTTCGGTGAGCGTTGCCACGTTGGATTCGAAGCGCCGCTCCATGTAGGCGAGGATCGCGTCGCGCGCGCTCTGGTGCGCGAGCACGGCGATGAGCCCGGGAGCGGTCCGCCCGATCAGGAGCTTCTCGAATGGTGAGACCTCCAGGTATCCGATGTGGGCGCCGGCGCTCGAGACGAGCCACGGGCTGCCGTCACCGCGATACAGGCAGAGGTTGTCGGGCAGACCGGGATGCTGCCACCCGTAGAGGCCGCCGGTTGCCTCCTGGAGCACGGTGATGCTCTCCCGGCTCAGGGCGTAACGAACCAGGCTCCCGGCTGCGGTGATGCTCTTCGCCTGCTGGAATCGCGCCAGGCTCTCGACCGTGGCCTGCCCCTCCGGGTCCATCTCACTGTTCGGCACGGTGAGCACGGCGGTGGTGCACTGGACCAGGGCGCACTCGAGCAGCCCGGCGTAATCGGGGCCGGTCGGCTCGTCCAGGAGATCGTAGGTCTTGCGCGCGGAGACGTCGCTCCGGGACGTACGCAGGAGGGGTTGCACAGAGCAATTCTGTAACGAAATCTCCGGTTCCAGTGCGGCAAACGCGTGCTACGGTCACTTTGTGGGCGCGATAGCCACATCCATCGACAGTACTCCCGGCCAGGTTTTCGCCGACGCGTTGCTCATCGTCGCGGTGGCGATCAACGCCTACCTGGGTTGGAGTCACGGACTCATCCGCCGCGTCTTCAGCGCGGTGGGCGTCTTCCTCGCGTGCTTCGCCGCCTCCAACCTGGGTAATGCGATCGCCGCGTTGATCCACTCCCACGACGTTGAGGCGAATGCCTGGGCATTCGTGGCGGTCTTCGTCTTCGTGATCATCGTGTTCGAGGTCCTGGGCGCGCTCCTGAATGAGCGTCTCGAGAAGATCGTCGTGGCCGCGTTCGACCGGATCGGCGGTGTGCTCGTCGGCGCGGTCGTCGGTGTCGCGGAGGTCCTCATCCTCTTCCTCGTCGCCATCTCCGTCAGCGGACCGAGCTCGACCACGCACTCCTCGATGTCGCAGGACCTGCACGCGGCAACGCTGAGCGGCGCGGCGATCCGGCTCGAGCCACAGGTGAAGACCCTGTTCGCGCCCGCTCTCCCCTCCAACCTGAGCGACCATTTCGCTCAGAACGCGGTGGTGGTCACCCCGCCGGTCTGACCGGCGCGAGCTCAACGAGGCGAGCCGACGTCCGCTGGGAAGAAGGTCTTGACCACCGAGCCGAGGCCGACAAGGTTGAACGGCTTGGTGATCAGGTGGTTGGCGCCGGCCACGCGAGCACGCTCGATGTCGTCATCGCTCGAGAGTGCGCTGAACATCACGATCGGTATGTCGGCCGTCGGCGTGTTGCTGCGGATGCGCTTGCAGGTCTCGATACCATCCATACCGGGCATCATGATGTCCAGGATCACGAGGTCTGGTGCGCGCGCTTCAACCTGCGCCAGGCCGTCCTCGCCGTTCTCGGCGGTGGTCACCTCGTAGCCCTCGATGCCGAGGTACATCGCGACGATGTGGAGGAGCCTGGGATCGTCGTCGACGATGAGGATGCTTCCGCGGGTCATGCTTACGCCCCCGCTCCACCCTGGGGCGCGCTCAGGCGACCCTCTGTCATGTAGTTCGAGAGATCGCGCTCGTGCCCCAGGCCACGCTCGATCGAGTCGAGCACGCGCTGGTAGAACTCCTCGCGTTCCTTGCGGTCCTCATCCGGTGGGACCGTCTCGCCCCGCACGCGATGCTGGATCCAGGGCGGGACGAGCTGCTCGACCGTGTTCTGGCCGACCTTGACGGTAATCAGGGTGTCGTCGACCTCTTGAACCAGAATGCTCACGCGATGAGCGATGCCGACGTGGCTGTCGAGACGCCAGGCCCGCTCCCAGGCGCGCTGCCGGCCGATGCCGACGAAGATCAGGGTCACGGGATCGGCCACGAGCTGCCCACCGCTCCCCGAGCTGAGCTCCTTGAGCAGGAGGCGCCAGATGTCTCCGTCGATCTGCCGTGACACCCAGCCGACCAGCGAGGGAGCCCGGTTGTCGAGGTCCGGCAGGGACACCGCGAGGGAGCTGTCGAGGCTCGGCAGCGCGCTGACAACCCCGGCATGGCGGCGGCAGTACACCCGGTCCTCGATCGTGACCCGGTGCTCGATGCACCAGGCGGTGCGGCACTCCCGGCCACGACGGTCGACATATGCGCATGGCACGCCCTCGGTGGACGTGCATCCGCCCTGTGTGCACGGATGCAGGGAGGGTTGCGCGGGGTCCGCGGACGTCATCTGATCCACATTAGCATCGGTCGGCTCAGCGCGAACCCTGCTCACCTACCACACCAGAGGAATGAGCCGGCGGGTCCGCGCGGCGTACAGCCGGTACTCGGGAAAGACTCGGGCGAGCAGGCCCTCCTCGAAGCGAGCTCTGAGCATCTGCACAGCGATGAACGGCACCAGGGTCAGCGTGGCCCAGAGTGCGGGTCGAGCAATGACGACCGCAAACGCCGCGAGTATCTCGCCGGCGTACAGCGGGTGGCGGATGAAGCGATAGGGGCCGCCTGTGACCACGCGGCGTGCCTCAGGGATGATGCTCAGGCTCCGGCGCAGGTACAGGAGGCCGTACACGGCGAGGACGAATGCGCCGAGTGCCAGTGGGGCGGAGATGTCGCGAATCACGGTCCACGGCGTGAAGAGGACGGGGTTTGGGAAGGCTCCGACCAGAAGGAGCATCGTGGTGCCAACCAGGCCCGCAGTTCGCGCGATCACCCTGCCGTCGCGGGCGCGAGGCCGCGGCCGGACCAGGTAGATCCCCACCGGGATGACGCAGAAGAGCAGGTAGACACCTGTGGTCACCGGGCCGGCCAGGAAGTCTCCGAAGCCCGCGTGAGCGCGAAGTGCGTGCACCTGCGACATCAGGTTCGACCACACGCGCAAGCCGAGCAAGGCGAACAGCACCGCCGGAAGCGAGCGCCCGAAGACGAGGAATCGGATCTCTTCGACGCGACGTTCCAGGTCGCCACGGCGTGCTGGAATCGCGACCGCATCGGCCATGGCCGGAGTCTAGGTCAGCGCAATTCGGAGCGACGCTCCCGTAGCGCGGTTGTCATCAAATCACCACGGATTCTCGTTGCGGGCTCACCGTCCGGGGCGTGTCCGATTCTTCGTTACCAATATTTAGCACGCAGGCCATTCCGTTGCAGCAGCAGGGCCCCACACTCGCATCAGTCGGGTCCGAGCAACATCTCGGCTCGACAATCCAACCCGAAAGGAGGTGAAACACAGAATGGATATGCTGAGCACCCTGTACCTTCGCGCAACAGAGTTCATCGCTCGCAAGCGTGAGGAGGCTGAGGAAGGCCAGGGCATGGTTGAGTATGCGCTCATCCTCGTCCTTATCGCCATCGTCGTTATCGTTATCCTGCAAGTCGTCGGCAAGCAGGTCAACAACGTGTTCTCGAACATCAGCAACGGCCTGGCCTCGTAGCTTTTACAAGCAACCAGGACAGTCAAGAGGAGCCGGCCATCGGGTCGGCTCCTCTTTTTATTGCGTGTAACGCCGTGTCGCACGGTGGTGCACGCCATCCACCTGAACGCGATTCGCCGTACCATGCGTTCGATGCACTGGGCGTGCGGGTGGCGGATGTGATCCGCGTACTCATCGCGGACGAGATCGCGCGAATTGTCGGCGACCTGGAGAAGCTCGAGCCGTACCGTGACGCCATCGATGTCTGCGGCGTGGCACACCAGGCATCGGCGGTCATCGAGGAAGCGTGGTTGCGCCAACCCGACGTGCTCGTGCTCCATGAGCGTTTCGCCGACCTGCCGGAGTCGGACTTCGCCGCGCACCTGGCGTCGGTGTCGCCGACGACGCGCGTCCTGCTCATGACCGCGAACGCGACCGCGGAGGGGTCGGGCACCTGGACGGGCCGAGCGATCGGCGAATCGGCGACGAGCGCCGAGCTCCTCGAAGCCATTCGCGTCGCCGCCGGCGCCTCTCCTCCCCTCGTAGCCGGCCTCGCCGACGCGCCGGCGCTAGGCGATGGCGGTGGCGTCGCCGCCCAGACACGACGCGAGGTCCGGACCCCGGTTGGCAGAGCCGCCGTCATCGTCGCGTTCTCCGGCAAGGGAGGCACCGGCACGTCGATGGTGGCCACCAACCTCGCCGTGATCCTCGCGCACGGCCCGGACGCACGTGCAGCGCTGGTGGACATCGACCTCCAGTTCGGCGATGCCGCGGGGATGCTCCACGTCGAGCATCACCCCCTGACCGTCGCCGATCTCGCCGCGCATGGCGAGGACATCGACATGACGCTTCTCGACGACGTGCTGGCCACCGGGCCGGCCGACGTGCGGGTGCTGCGAGCTCCCTCGAGCCCCGAGCTGGCCGAGGCGATCACCGCAGCCCATCTCCGCGCGGCCATCAGGGCCATCGCCCGCGCGCACGATTTCGTGGTCGTGGACACGCCATCCCACGTCGATGAGTGCGTGCTGGAGGCGTTCGACCTCGCCGACCGCGTGCTGCTCGTCACCAGCTACAACCTCAGCGCCGTCCGCGGAACCAAAGCCACCCTGTTGATGCTCGAGGCACTCGGCGTCGACCTCGATCGTGTCGATGTCGTCCTGAACCACACACGTCCGCGTACCAACTACCGCCGCGAGGACATCGAGGACATTCTCGGCAGGCAGATCCTGGTCGATCTCCCCCACGACCCGCGGATTGACCCCTCCCTTGATTCCGGGACGCCGATCGTCCTGGCGCAGCCGCGGGCGGAGCTCTCGCGCCGGCTCAAATCGCTGGCCGAGCTGGTCGCGACGCCTGCTGCCGCCACCACCCAGACGAGCGCCGTCGACATCACCACACCGGAAACCCCGGCATACCGGCGCCGGTTCAGTCTGGGCCGGAGGTAAGGTGGCGCCGTGATCCGCGTTCTGATTGCCGACGGCAGTGAGCGCATCCGCGCCAACCTCGTCCGTCGGCTCGCCGCCGAGGAGGACATCACCGTCTGCGGCACCGCCAGCGATGGCGAGCAGGCGCTCCAGGAAGCGCTGCACCTCGTCCCCGACATCGCGGTGCTTGATGCCGGCCTGACCGGCCTGGATGGTGTGCAGACCACCGAGATGCTCGCCGAGTACGCCCCCCAGGCGGGCGTGATCCTGATGTCGATGGAGAGCGGCAGCGAGCTGTTCCGGAGGGCGATGCTCGCCGGTGCTCGCGAGGTGTTGCAGAAGCCGTTCGCGGGTGACGACCTGGTTGCCGCCATTCACCGGGTGCATGCCTTCCAGGCACGCAAGCGTGCGGCGCAGGCCGTGCGCCAGCCCGAGCGCGGCGGATCGCCGGCTCCCGACGGGGCGCGGCGCCGGGACGGACGCATGATCACCATCGTCTCGGGCAAGGGCGGTGTCGGCAAGTCGATCATCGCCACCAACCTCGCCCTGGTGCTCAACCGGCCGCACCCGGGAAGCGTCGTGCTGGTCGATCTGTCCTTGCAGTTCGGCGACGTCGCCGCGCTGCTCGCCATGACCCCGGACGGGTCCATCGCGGAGTTTGCGGCCAGCGACGCCGGGATGACCGACCGTCACGTCATCCAGCAGGCGCTCTCCCTCGGCCCGCAGGGTCTGACCGTTCTCGCAGCGCCTCCGAGCCCCGAGCTCGCCGACTACGTCACCACCGCGCACCTCCGCTCGCTCGTTGCCGAGCTGCGCTCCACATTCGAGCTGGTGGTGGCCGACACCACCTCGCAGCTCTCGGAGATCACCCTGGAGGCGCTCGAGAACTCGGACCACATCGTCCTGGTCACCGACTTCAGCGTCACCGCGGTGAAGAACACCCGCCTGATCATGTCGGTGATCGGCGTGCTCCAGGTGGATCCCGAACGCATCGTCGTGGTGGCGAACCATCGGGATGCGCCCCTCGCCGGCGGCATGGATCGCGCCCGAATCGAGGACTTTCTCCGCCACCCGGTCGCGGCCGAGATCCCCCACGACGCGACCGCGATCGGCGGGTCGGTCAGCTCCGGCGTGCCCGTCGTCATCGGCGGCCACTCCACCCCTGTCACGGCCGCCTTCGAGCGCCTCGCGTCAGCGCTCACCGGCGACGCCGAGCCGGTATCCACCTCCGAGCAACCCGGCAAGAAGCGCAGCCGCCGCCGGCTCGGATTCGCCCGGGACTGAGTCGAGGCCGGAGCCGAGCTCGGCCACTGAGACGGACGGAGGAGACCCCAGCCCCGGTCTCCTCCGGCCCGGTTCAGCGGCCGAAGATGCGGCGCTTGCGCTTGTCGTCCGCCTTGCCGGCGGCGACGCCGGCGCCGACCGGCTGGCCACCGCTCGGGACCAGCGCGCCGGCCAGCTCGCGGATGGAGCGGCTGATCTCGGACTCCGGGCTCGAGGTCACGAACGGGATCCCGCGGTTGATCGAATCGCCGACGACGCGCGGGTCGTAGGGGATCTGAGCGCCGACGCTGTGGCGCAGGTTCTGCTCGATCGAGTCCTTGTTGAAATCGGAGTGCGAGTCGCTGCGGTCGACGACCAGGAGGACGGAGCTCGGGTCGACGGCCAGCGACTCGAGCACCTTGAGCGCAAGCTTCGCATCCTTGATCGCCGGGATGGTGAGGGCGGTGACCACGAGGATGTGTTGCGCGGATTCGATGACCTCGAGGTTGAAGTCGGCCAGGTGCGACGAGGTGTCGACCACGACGTAGTCGAACGTCTTGCGCAGCTCTCCCATCACCATGCGGACGTGGTCGCCGGTGATGAGATCGGCAAGTTCCGGGCTGATCGGCGCGAGCAGGACCCGGACACCGTTCGGTCCCTGGGCCATGACCTCGTTGAGCATCTCCGGCTCGAGGGTCTCCGAGTCCACCACGTCGGTGATGCTCCGGCTGTGATCGAGGTTGAGCATCACCCCGATGTCGCCGAACTGGAGGTCGAGATCGACCAGCGCCACGCGTGACTCCGTCTCAACAGAGAGCGCCACCGCCAGGTTGGTCGCGAGCAACGTCTTCCCCACCCCGCCCTTGCCGGAGAAGAGCACGATCACCTCGCCCAGCGCCGCAGCGCGCGGAGCGCCGTTGCCGTCGGGGGCCGCTGCCCGAGCGAAGGTTCCCTTCTTTTCCTCCAGCTGGTGGACGCGGCGGATGGCCGCAACCAGCTCGTCGTGACTGAAGGGCTTGATCAGGTACTCGCGAGCGCCGGCCTGCATCGCGCGTCGGAGGTAGTCACGCTCGCCCTGCACCGACATGATGATCACCGGCGAGGCGGGCAGCTCCTGAGCGAGCCGCTCGGTCAGCTGGATGCCGTCCATGATCGGCATGTTCACGTCGGTGAGCACGATGTCGGGCAGCAGGCGGTGAGCTTCCTCGAGCCCCTGCTTGCCATCGCCCGCGGTGCCGATGACCTCGATGTCCTCTTCGAACCCGAGCAGTTTGCGCAGGTTGTCGCGGGTGCTCGCGATGTCGTCGACGATGAGGAGCCGGATCAAATCGATCGGGACCTCAGCCCACCGACAAGCGTGCTGCCTGCACCGGGTCGACCGGTATGCCTGGCCCCATAGTGGCCGCGATCGTGACCGTTTTCACGTAGGTGCCCTTCGCGCCGGAAGGCTTGGCCCGAACGATCGCATCCATCAAAGCGGCGAAATTGTCTCGCAATTTGTCGTCGTCGAACGAAGCTTTACCAATTGCGGTGTGAATGATGCCAGTCCTGTCATTACGGAACTCGACGCGGCCGCCCTGGACATCCTGGATCGCCTTGGCGATATCGAAGGTCACCGTCCCGGCCTTTGGGTTCGGCATGAGGCCTCGCGGGCCGAGAATCTTGCCGAGGCGACCGACCATGCCCATGACCTCGGGGGTCGCGAGCGCCACGTCGAAGTCGATCTCTCCTGCCTGGACCTTCTTGACGAGATCCTCGCCGCCGACGACGTCTGCGCCGGCCTCGATGGCCTCGCGGAGCTTCTCGCCGGTCGCGAACACCGCGATCCGCCTGGTCTTCCCGGTGCCGTGCGGGAGCGTGACCGTGCTTCGCACCACCTGGTCGGCGTGGCGGGGGTCGATGCCGAGACGGATGTGCGCCTCGATCGACGAATCGAACGCGGTGACCGCGGTCTGGCGAACCAGGCTCACCGCCTCGGACGGCGGGTAGAACTTCCCCGATTCAATCGCACTCGCGGCCTGCCGATATTTCTTGCCGTGTTGTTTGGGCATCTTCACTTTCTCCGTGGTGTTGGCGGACGCGCGAACGCGCCCTCCCACTCAGTGGCTCAGTTGACGTTCAGACCCATGGACCGGGCCGTGCCCTCGATGATCCTGGTGGCATGCTCGAGATCGTGGGCGTTGAGGTCGGCCTGCTTGACCTCGGCGATCTCGCGCACCTGCGCCTTCGAGAGAGACCCGACCTTGTCGCGGTTGGGGTTCCCCGAGCCCTTCTCGACGCCGGCGGCCTTCTTCAACAGCTCCGACGCGGGCGGCGTCTTGGTGATGAAGCTGAAGGTCCTGTCCTCGAAAACGGTGATCTGGGCGGGGATGACACCCGACATGTTGGCGGTGCGCTCGTTGTACGCCTTGCAGAACTCCATGATGTTGAGCCCGTGGGGACCCAGGGCCGTGCCGACGGGCGGCGCAGGCGTCGCCTTGCCGGCCTGGAGCTGCAGCTTGATGACCGTCTTGACTTTCTTCTTGCTCATGGTTTCCTTGACCTGGTTTCCTGGGATGGGTTAGCGAAGGCGCTCGACCTGGAGGAGGTCCAGCTCGACAGGCGTCTCGCGACCGAACATGTTCACCAGCACTTTGAGCTTGCCCTTCTCGACGTTGATCTCGGTCACCTTGCCGTGGAAGTCGGTGAACGGCCCATCGATGACACGAACGTTCTCGCCGACCTCGTACTCGACATTGACCTTGGTCGGAGCCTCGGCCTTCACCTGCTTCTGAATGCCGCGGATCTCGTGCTCCTGCAACGGAACGGGCTTGTTGCCCGACCCGACGAAGGACGTCACCCCCGGCGTATTCCGGACGACGTACCACGACTCATCCGACATCACCATGTTGACGAGGATGTAGCCAGGGAAGATCCGCTTGCTCACCTTCCGGCGCTGACCGTCCTTGATCTCCATGACCTCCTCGGTCGGAACCAGGACGTCGAAGATCTGGTCGTGCATGTCCATGGACTCGACGCGCTTGAGGAGGTTCGCGCGAACCTTCTCCTCGTGGCCGGAATACGCATGCACGACGTACCAGCGGGCGTCCTTGGCGGAAACGGCGGCGTTGCTCACAGCGATGTTCATTCTCCCACGACGGCTACGGCGACACGGTTGGGGCCACAGTCGGTGCGACGGTTGGTATGGGGGTTGTCAGCGGGGCGGTGGAGGGCGCCGGCGTGGCGGTGGCTGAGGCTGCCTGGGTCGCGACCGCCTGCTTCACGCCGAGGCTGAGCACGTAGTCCACACTCCCCACGAGGGCGGCGAAGATGATGACTGTGGCGATCACAATGCCGGTCATCCGGGTCAGCTCGTCCCGCGCCGGCCAGACGACCTTCTTGAGCTCTTCCCAGACACCCCGCAGATAGCCGATCGGGCCCGACCTGCCGCCAGCGGGCGCGGGAAGAACCGGCCGCGGGGTCCGGGGACCGCCCGGGGCGCTTCGAACCTTGGCCATTGACGGTGATCTCTCCTGATGATGATACCGGGGCGAGCCGGACTGGGTCGGTGATGGCAGGGGCGGCAAGACTCGAACTCGCGACCCTCGGTTTTGGAGACCGATGCTCTACCAGCTGAGCTACGCCCCTTCGGTCACTTGGTCTCGCGATGCTGCCTGTGCACGCGGCAACGCCTGCAGAACTTCCGCAACTCCAGGCGATCCGGGTCGTTGCGCTTGTTCTTGACCGTCGTGTAATTGCGTTCCTTGCACTCGTTGCACTGCAACGTGATGATCGCGGAACCGCCCTTGGCCGTAGCCATGTGTCAATTGCCTCAAACACAAAAGAGACCTAGCGGCGCTAGGTCGGCATGCAGTTTACCACAGATCTGGGGCGTCGCCGAGGGGCCCGCCACGAGATCGCCGCAGGCCGATCGTCACAGGGCTGCCAACTGCGCGTCGAGCCAATCGGATTACGCTGTCAGCAAGCAACCGTACACCCCGGGGGGACCTCCATCATGCACCCGCTGCTCCGCCCCACGAACGTCGTCATCGCCGTTCTCGGTGCCGCTGTCGTCGGTCTCGGCACCGTGGTGGCTGTCGACCACACCACGACCCCGGCGCCCCACACGCAGACCGCATCGTTGGCCGCCGCGCCGAGCACCGTCTCATCGCTCCTCTCCTCGGGCGCATTCGCCGCATCCGGGCAGGCCAGGTCGGAGGCCTCGCACGTCTTCAACTTTTTCACGACGGACACCAAGCTCACCTGGGAACAGGTCGGCGCCTATGTGGTCCGCGGCGAAACCCTGGGTCAGATCGCCGGGACCCACGCATCCAAGGTGGAGGCAGATGCCCTTGCCGAGGTGCGGGCCGGGCTCGCGCTGGGAGTCACAAAGGGCGTGATCACCCCGGCCGAGGAGGCCCGTCTGGTCAATGACACTCGCGATGCGATCTCGGTGCTCATGGCCGCGAAGTTGAGCGCGCTCCTCCCGATGGGGCACTGACCGGACTTCCGAGCAGGTCCGCCTGCGAACCGCTCTCGAGGGGCGGATGGAGCAGGCACTCCTTGTCGGAGTCCCCTTCCCACCACCAGCGCCCGGCTCGCTCGCTCTCGCCCGCCCCGGTTGCACGCGTGCACGGGGCGCAACCGATCGACGTGTAGCCCTGGTCGTAGAGCGGGTGATGATCGATGCCCCGGGCAGCGAGGTAGTCCCACACCTGGGCGCGTGACCAACCGGCCAGTGGCACCACCTTGGTGATACCTCCATGGCCGGGATCGCCTGCGACAACAGGGGTTTCGGCACGGGTCGGTGTCTGCTCGCGGCGCAGCCCGGTGATCCAGGCGTCGTAGTCCTGGAGCGCTCGAGCGAGGGGGTTGACCTTGCGAACCGCGCAGCATTCGTTGCGGAGCGCCACCGACCGGCGGAACTGCATGGTCCCGTGTTCCCCGGTCATCGCATCCAGCTCCACCGAATCCGGGGAGAGAATGCGCAGGCGGATCGGGTAGCGCTGTCTGACCTGTTCGATGAAGTCGTGGGTCCCCTCGTGGAGGCGGCCGGTATCGAGGGTCAGGACCTCGGGCTCGGGCACGATCCCGCACGCCATGTCGATGAGAACCATTGACTCCGCCTGAAAGCTGGCCACCAGGGCGACGCGCCGGAAGCGCATGTAGGTCCAGGCCAGCACTTCCTCGGCACTCCCGTGGAGGAGATTGGTCCGCGCATGGGCAAGATCACGATTTGCAACCACGGCGCACATCATCGGGCAATCGTCCCGGTTGCGAACGTATCGGCGCTCAAACCCGGTGCCGCGCCTTGGAACCTCGAGGTCAGGCGACCGCCCGAACGGGGTGCGATCGAGGGCTGAACCACAGGTGCATCGCGGCGTGTCCCCGCCAGGGGCGCCAGCGCTCCGCGAGCACACCGACATCGCCGGCGGTTGCGGCGCTCCCGGTGAGCGACTCGACCCCGCGACGCAGCCCGAGGTCAGCTGATGGAAATGCGTCGGCCTCCCCCATGCGCCGGGCAAGGTAGTTCGCGGTCCACGGGCCGAGCCCGGGCACCGCCACCAGCGACCGCACCTGCGCATCGAGGGGCCGGCTTCGATCGAGGCAGATCTGCGAGGCCGCCACGGCGCGGGCAAAGTTGTGGATCGCGGCGATGCGTGCACCGGTGAGGCCGGTGGCGGTGAGGTCGGCGTCCGCCAGCTCCTCGGCAGACGGGAACGTGTGAGTGAGGCCGAGTTGACCGAGACCGGCCACCGGCATCCCGTGGCGCGCGACCAAGCGGCCGATGATGGTGCCAGCTCCGGCCACGGTGACCTGCTGCCCGATGATCGCCCGGACGCCTACCTCGAACGGATCCCACGTACCCGGCACTCGCAGCCCGGGCAGGGACGCGATCCGCCCCCCGAGCAGCGGGTCGCGCCCCAGCAGGTCATTGGCACGGTCGATCTCGAAGTCGAGGTTGAAGATGCGGCGGGCCTGATGCACGACGTGGACCAGCCCGCCCCAGTGCGGCAGATGCGCGGTGAGACGCAGGTGATCCGGGCCGCCCATGGCCACCTCGATCGCGCCCGGATCGCCGTCGACCGTGACCGTCCTCCGGTATACCCCTGCCTCGACATGCTCGACACCGGAGATCGCCCGAGCGGAGAGGTATCCGAGCATCGCTTCCCAGTCGAGTGGCCCGGCAAAGGTCAGACGCAACGCGAGCCCCCCGTCCGCCACCAGCCGGTCGGCGACGCGCCGCCGGCCACGGAGCTCCCGCGGGGTGGCCCGGAAGATCTCGTGGAGCGTCCGGTTGAACTGCCGAAGGCTGCCGAACTCGGAGGCGAAGGCGATCTCCGTAATCGACAGGTCGGTGTCGTCGAGGAGGCGCCGGGCGAAGTGAGCCCTGCTCGAGCGTGCCAGTTGCGACGGAGTCACCCCGAGCTGCTCCTGGAACAGCCGGCGCAGGTGTCGCGCCGAAACCCCGAGGCGGTCGGCGAGCGCCGCCTCGCTGTCGCTCCGCAGGTCCCCGTCGACCACCAGCCTGATGGCACGGCAGACGACCTCCGACGCGACGCCGGCAATCGGCGCCGCCGCCCGGTATGGCCGGCAGCGAAGGCAGGCCCGGAAGCCTGCAACCTCGGCGGCGGCGGCGACATCGAAATGGCGCACGTTGGCCGGGTTCGGGCGTGCCGGGCATCCGGGCCGGCAGTAGATGCCGGTGGTGACCACCGCCGAGTAACCGCTCACATCGGTACTTGTATCGCGATGCGCCAGGCGCGTACCGGCCATATCCGGACATGGGGGCGGATCTGTCCGGAAATGACCGGTTCCTGTCCGCTCATCGGGTTCACCCTTGGCAGATGTCGGAAGCAGTCACCGCCGAGTCATACGGCTACGCACCAACTCCGCTCGGACGGGTCCTGGTGATCATCGCGGGTGACGAGCTCATCGGCCTGCACTTCGATGGCCACGCCCGGACCCCGGACCTCGGCGCCCGTACCAGCGGCACCGGCGCGACGCTGAGCGCGGTGGCAGACCAGCTCGACGAGTACTTCCGAGGGATCCGAACCGGCTTCGACCTCCCCATTCGCCTGGAGGGAACACCCTTTCAGCGCGCGGTCTGGGCCGCGCTCCTCGACATCCCGTTCGGCCAGACTTCGACCTACGCGGAGGTTGCCGCAGGCATCGGCCGGCCGCGCGCGGTCCGTGCCGTCGGTGCCGCCAATGGTCAGAACCCGATCTCGATCGTGGTGCCCTGCCATCGCCTCATCGGCGCCAACGGCGACCTGACCGGATACGGCTGGGGGCTCGAACGCAAACGGAGCCTCCTCGAACTCGAGGGCGCCGATCTGGGCCGCCGGCCCGTCAAGCCGGGGTGATCTGATTCCGGATCAGGCGTGGGTCAGCGGGATCGTCACCGTGTCGCGAAGCGCGGGCCGTCCGTGTCCCGCCCCATTGGTGGCACCGTTCTCCGTCGCACCCGCGGCGACTGCATAGCCTCCATTGGCATGCCCGTTCTCGTGACAATTGCCGAAGAAGGCCTTGAGCACCTCGAGCTGACGGTGCACCGCCTCCTCGTTCCACCCATGGCCCTGGTCGCTGTCGGTGAACACCTGGAGGTCGGGTAGGGTCGCGATCACGTCCTTGAGCCGTTCCACGTCAACCAGGCGATCGTGTCGAGCGACGATGATCAGGGTCCGCTCCGCCCGAGCGGCGACCACATCGACGTCGTCGCGGCGCAGGCAGTCGTTGAGCCACTCACGGGCGGCGCGCGGGTCCGCGCGGCGCTGATTCTCGTAGTTGATGTCGGCGGTGCGATCATCGACGTCACCCTCGACGATGACGAAGCGCTTGTAGAGGTCGCTCACCCAGCGCTGCCGGCTCAACCAGACAACGCCGTCCCACATCGGCCTTCGGCTCAGCAGGCGCACCTGGTCTCGGTAGCGGCGCCGCATCAGATCGGACGACAAAAGCGGCGTGTGGAGCACCAACCGCTCGGCCCTGGTTCCTGCCCGCTTCGCCAGCGCACAGGCAACGGTCGCCCCAAGGCAGAGACCGCCGACGTCGAACTTGTCGATCTCGAGCTCGGTGAGCAGGTCGAACAGCACATCGGCCATGGCTCCGGACGAGTGCCGTCCGCGGAGCGGTGGTGACGCACCGTTTCCTGGAAGGTCGGGGATGATCAGGGTTCGATACGCCCCGAGCTCGCTGAACCTGCCTCCGAACTCCTCGGCCGAGCTGAGGAAGCCATGGCAGAGCACGAGCGGTTTGCCGCGTCCGCAGACGAGGTAGCGAAGCGGCTGCCCGCGGACCGTCGCGAAGCGCTCCTCCATCATCGGGGGGTCACCGTTGGAGCTCGACGAGACCCCGGCGGCCAAGGTACGCGTCACGACCGGTCGCCTTGCATCAATGGCGTCATTAAAGCCACAGATTGGCCGGTTATGGCGGTCCGCTGGCGTACAGAGAACCTCCGGTGCCCGTCGCCGTCAAGATTCGAGCCCTTGGCCGGCGATCGTTTCCAGCCGTATCAGTCGCCCATCGCGGAGGCTCTCGACCCTGCCTGACGTTGTGCTCGCAACCTGCTCCGTTCTCCCCGATCTCGACGTCGACGAGGGATCGCTGATCCCTGCACTCCGGGCTTGCGGCCTCGTCGCGGAGCCTCGGGTATGGGACGACGCGTCCTTTCAATGGGCCGATGTGCCCCTGGTGGTGGTGCGGTCGACCTGGGACTACGCCGAACGGCGCGACGCCTTTCTCGCCTGGTGCGCCGCCGTTCCCCGGGTGCTCAACTCCGTGCCGGTGATCACCTGGAACACGGACAAGGCGTACCTGCGAACCCTCGCCGACGCCGGGATCCCGATCGTGCCAACGCTGTGGATCCGGATCGATTCGCCAGTGGGACCATTCGTTCTTCCGGAGGGTGACCTGGTTGTGAAGCCGTCGATCTCCTCCGGAGCCCAGCACACCTCGAGGTACCGCGGAGGCGATCAGGACGCAGCGCGAAAGCATGTTGAACGCCTGCTCAAGGATGAACGCGACGTGATGGTGCAGCCGTATGTCAGCTCCGTCGACACCGACGGCGAGACCGGCCTCATCTTCATCGACGGCGCGTTCTCACATGCGATCCGCAAAGGGCCGCTCCTCCGCACCGCGGGCACCGCCACCGATCAGCTCTGGGCAATCGAGGACATCACCCCCCGTGCGCCGGACCCCGGCGAGCGGAGCCTCGCGGAGGCAGTGCTGGACACTCTTCCCTGGCCCCGAGACGAGTTGCTGTACGCGCGGGTCGACGTCGTTCGCGGTGGCGACGGGGCGCCGCTGCTGCTGGAGCTCGAGCTCGCCGAGCCGTCGCTCTTCCTACGACTCGGCTTCGATGCGGCTGCGCGGCTCGCGGAGGCCATCGCCCAACGCATCGGGCACGGTTGACAGCGTCGGGCTGATCTTCTCGCGAGTGGCGCGCTCGACCCGGTTGGTGATGATCAGCCGCGTGACCAGGGCGCTGAAGGTCTCATCGGGTCCGAGTGGCTCCTGGCGGGACTTGGAGAGACGCCCGCTCATCTAGGAGGCCCTCCCCGACGCGGCGCTGTCAGAGCGCCGAACCATGCGGCGCCCGGTGGCGTTCTCCGAACGGCGCGACCCTTCCCGAGGGATGCCGATGCGCTCGACACCGTTGGCGTCCTCCCGCTCCTGCGCCACGGGCGCGACGCGGCTGCGCGATGGTGCATGGCGCGGACGGAGGGGACGCAACGTGTCCCGCGCCCTCCATGCGGCCGCAGCGTCGAGGAGGTCCGCGGCGACCGTCGGCCGCCCCAGCCCGAAGCCCTGGCCGAGCGGGATGTCCAACGACCGGATCTGATCGCTGACCAGCTCGTTTTCGACACCTTCGGCGATAACGATTGAATCGTGGGCTCGCGCAAACTTCAGGGCGGTGCTGATCGCTGCGCGGGCACTCCGGCGCGCGGCGTTCATGGTCAGGCTGCGCGCCAGCTTGACGAACTCGGGCTCGGCGGTTTCGAGCAACTCCGTGGTTGCGAATCCCTCGCCGAGGTCGTCGATCGCGAACCGGATGCCGGCAGTGCGATACGAGGTGAGCACAACGCGGAGGCGATCGAGGTCGCGCACGCTTTCGTGCTCGCCGATCTCGAGGATGAGCCGGTACGGCGAACGTCCTGTCCACTCGAGCAGCAGGAGCAGTTGGTCGACGTCGTGCAGCGGATCGAGCAGTGCCGCGATGCTCACATTCATGAAGAGCGGCATCTCCGCGGGCAGCGACGCCGCCTGGCTCAAGGCCGCCCTCCGGCACAACCAGTCGAGATCTCGGATATGGCCCGATCGATGAGCGACCTCGAAGAGCGTCTCAACACTGTCCGACGCGCCGTATCCCTCGGGCCGGGCCAGCGCCTCGTACCCGGCCACGTGCCCGTCGTTGAGATCGACGATCGGCTGGTACACCGCGTGGATCGGCCGCCCAGCCACGAGTTCGCCAATCAGCTCGGTGACCGAGGATCCGGACGGCGTGACCTGCTCAGCGCCGTCGACATGCCGTCCGACCACGCGGTCACGCCCGCTTCGCTTCGCCTCGTACAGGCATTCGTCCGCACGCCGCCACGCCGACATCGGATCGGTTCCCGCCGGAGCCGACGCCCAACCAAGACTGATGTTCGAGCGACCGCCCGGAGTGGGGACGAGATGCATTGCGGCGCGGAGGCGTTGCGCTGCGGACGCCGCTTCGGCGGGGTCGACGTCGAGGAGGATGGCCGCGAATTCGTCGCCGCCGACCCGGGCGATGACGTCCCAGCCGCGCAACATCAACGCGAGGGTCGTCGCCACGGTGCGCAACACCGTGTCGCCGGCCTCATGACCGAACTCGTCGTTCACGCGCTTCAAATGGTCGACGTCGATCGCGAGAATCGCGAACGATTGCCGGGGAATCGTCCCGAGAATACGATCGAACTCGCGCCGGTTCTTCAGCCCGGTGAGGCGGTCGGTGCTCGCCAGCTCCGCCATCCGGAGCGCCTCCTCGCGCAGCGCGCCCTGCGCGCGAATCCTGGCGACAACGTGGCCGGCCTCGGCGCCGATCTCGGTGATGGACTCCGCGGTGAGCGTCTCTACGGTCGGCAGCGTCTCGAAGAAATACGCGAGCACGCCGACGCTGCCGGTCGGGGTGACGATCGGACAGGCGATCGCCGCGCGCACACCCAGGGCGACGGCGGCAGCGATCTGCGTCGACGTCCCGAGCTCGTTGAGGTCGGGGACCGTGACCAGCGTGCCCGTGGTCCGCACGCGGGCGATGAGAGCGTCGAGCGGCCCCGAGGCACCCTCCGCCGCGACGTCGAGCGCATCGCGGGTCGCGCGTGGGAAGGCATGCCGCGACGTTGAATCCCGGCGTGCCTGCTCCTGGCGCGCCACGAACATCTCGCTGAAGGTCGCCCCCAGCCTGTGCGTGGTCAGCTCCAGGATGGTCTCCGCCGCTGCATCGACGTCAGCACAATCGGTGAGCGCGCGCACCAGCGAGAACTGCAGATCCCGGCGTCGTTGCTCCGATTCCTCGGTGAGGTCGCGCGTCACCGAGAAGAAGCCGCGCAGTTCGCCGTTGTCGCCATGCATGGCAGTAATCGACACGCTTGCCCAGAAGCGCCTTCCATCCTTGCGAACCTGCCAGGTCTCGTGCAGCAACGTTCCGGCGACCGCACCGGCGCTCTCGCTCGAACCGCTGACCGGCCAACCTCGCGGATACAGGACGGAATAGTGCCGTCCGATCATCCTCTCAGCCGGATAGCCGAAGATCCGTTCAGCGCCGGTGTTCCAGCTGAGCACCGTCCCGATGGGATCGACGGTCATGAGCGCTTCATCGAACACGCCGTCGACCAGCGCGCGCAGGCTCTTTTCGCTGCGACGAATTCCCTGTTCAGACGCCTCTCGCTCGGTGACGTCGCGCAGCGTCACCAGGAGGCGTTCGCCATGTCTGCTGATCCGCACGTCGCAAACCCGGTCGGCCGATACGCCTGACCGCAGAACGCGATACCGCATCCCGTCGATGGCGCAGGGAACGTCGGTGGCCAGCACATCACGGAACGCGGCGATCAGCGCGGTGGCATCACTCTGCTCGAGGTTGAGGAGTCTCGTGCCAACAAGTGCACCAGTCTTAAGACTGTCATCGCCGAGGTCGGCGGCGAGCTCCGCCGCGGCCGAATTTGCATAGTCGACACGAAAGTCGGCAACCAGCCGGCGGCGGCCGAACACCGGTGAAAGAATGACGACGGCGTCGGCCATGGCTTCGAGCCAGAACCGATCGCCCGCGTCCAAAACCCCTGGTTCCGGAAAACTGCGTTCCGCAGCCACGCTTCCAGCCTCTCCTTGGTCGCCGTTTGATAATCGCAAACGATTTGCGTGCCAGTTGTCGTGCCTTCCGGTGCCGCATAATCTGGGACACGTCCGCCAACACGTCTGTCCCACAGCGCACATAGGTAATGTCATTCCGAGTCCGGGTATGAGTCACGACGCGACCGGTGAGGTCGCTCAGGCTGGTGCGAACAGGATTCTCACCGCCCTCCCTTCATCAGATCGAGACGAGCTGTTCGGTCTTGTGAGAAGCGTCACCCTGCCCGTCAAAACGGTTCTCTTTGAACCGGGAGCGCCGATCAGCGCCCTCTATTTCCCGACCGATGGGGTCATCTCGCTGGTCACACCGTTGCACGACGGCGCCATCGTCGAGGTGGCCACGATCGGCAATGAGGGGATCGTCGGTGTTCCGCTGGTGCCACAGAACGGCCTGGCGGTGCGAGCCATCTCGCAGGTCGCCGGACACAGCCTGCGCATCGATGCCGATGCGTTCCTCGCGTTGACCGTTCGCAGCACAGCGTTTCGCGTACTGGTCGACAAGTACACGCAGGCTCTTTTCGGTCAGATATCCCAGGCCGCCGCCTGCAATCGGCTCCATTCCAGCGAGGAGCGCCTGAGCCGCTGGCTCCTGATGAGCCACGATCGGGTCGGCTCTGACCAATTCATGATCACCCAGGAGTTCCTGGGACAGATGCTCGGCGCCCGTCGATCGACCGTCTCGGTGTCCGCCGGCATCCTGCAACGGGCGGGGCTGATCCGCTACGTCCGCGGGCACGTGACCATCGTCGACCGAGCCGGCCTCGAAGCGGTCTCCTGCGAGTGCTACGGGGTGATCCGGTCCGAGCTCGAGCGGGTTGTCGACCTCTCGCGACCGTACCATCCCCCAAAGGCAACCACCGGACTCCAGTGACCGCGCCCCCAACAGGGAGGCAATACGAGCTGGTCCACGGGGCGCAACGAGCCGTCGTCGTTGAGCTTGGAGCAGGACTGCGCGAATACGGTTCGGACGAGCGCGCACTTCTCGACGGGTATGCGCTCGACGAGCATCCCGATGGCGGACGTGGCCAGCTCCTCCTCCCCTGGCCGAATCGCATCGCAGACGCCCGATACCCATTCGCAGGCCAGGAGCTGCGCCTGCCGGTCAACGAGCCGCGGACCGGAAGCGCCATCCACGGCCTGGTAAGGGACCGGCCCTGGCGCCATGTCGATTCGTCCACGACGGCGGTGACCCTGGCCCTCGACCTGCCCCCACAGCAGGGCTACCCGTTCACCCTCGGCCTGAACGTGACGTACTCGCTGAGCGACATCGGTCTGACCGTCGAAGTCGTCGCCCTCAACGCCGGCGAGCGTCCCTGCCCGTACGGCGCCGGCGCCCATCCATACGTCCGCCTCGCAGCAGGCGGCCGGATCGACGATGCACTCTTGCGCATCCCAGCAGGAGCCATCCTCGAAGCCGATGACCGCGGCATTCCCACCGGCGTCGAGCTTCCCGTCGAGGGCACCAGCTTCGACTTCCGAAACGCACGCCCGGTGGGTCCATTGCAGCTCGACACCGCCTTCGCACGGCTCGAGCCCGACGACGACGGGTTCACCCGAATCGCGCTCACGGCGCCCGATGGACCTGAGGGAGCGGTGGTCTGGATGGACCCATCCCACGGCTACGTGATGGTCTACAGCGGGGACACGCTCCCCGACGTCGAGCGCCGGCGCCACGGCGTCGCCATCGAGCCGATGACCTGTGCGCCCGACGCCTTCAACTCCGGTGCCGGATTGCTCGTCCTCCACCCCGGAGAGCAGCACCGCAGCACCTGGGGCATCTCGCCACTCTCACCCCATTAATTCGGACAATCCACTCGTGACCACGTCCTTACGCCCTTCGCTCGCGCTGTTCATCAGCGAGCCGGGGCGCGCGATTGCCGATTACGGCGCAACGCTCGCGTCCTCGCCGGTCCTGCTTCGCGCCCCTCGGGGCGATGGTCACCCGGTGCTGGTGCTCCCGGGTCTGCTCGCCGAGGACGCATCCACGGCAACGATGCGGCTGTACTTGCGCTCACTCGGTTACCAGGTGCACGGTTGGCGGCTCGGCCGCAACCTCGGACCCACCGCCGCGATTCTCAATGGAATGAGCGCGCGCCTCGAGGAACTCCATCAATCCTCGGGGCGGTCCGTGAGCCTCGTGGGCTGGAGCCTGGGCGGCATCTTCGCTCGTGAGCTGGCTCGCTCCCGCCCTTCGCTCGCACGGCAGGTGATCACGCTTGGGAGTCCTTTCGCTCTGGGCGATCCGGCCGACAGCCGGGCCGGCTCGGCGTACAGCCGCCTCGGGGTGCTTCACGTCAGCCCGGGCTCGCTTCCTCCGCGCGAGCGTCTGTCACGCCCCATCCCCGTGCCCACCACGGCCATCTATTCGCGGTTCGATGGTGTGGTGCCGTGGCAGGCGTGCATCAACACGCCGGGTCGGCACCGCGAGAACGTCGCCGTGTACAGCAGTCATCTCGGCATGGGTCATAACGCCGCCGCCCTGTGGGTAATCGCCGATCGCCTGGCCCAACGTGAAGGAACGTGGCAGCCGTTCCGGGCGCCGTCGCTCGCCCGTCACCTCTTCCCGGAACGCACCGCCGCCTGACCGTCCGGTGACCGCGAGTGCCCGGGGCTTGCTCGTGGCGCGCGCTTCTTACTTGCCCGTGGTGCGTCACCCGTCGCTCCCCCCGCGGCGACAACCAGCTCGCGCATTCCCGCCTCGATACCATCGCGGAGCACATCGATGTCGGTCACGGTGTCGTAGTCACCGGTGATACCGAAGAAGAGCCGCCCGCAGTACGAGAAGATCGCAATGCTGATGCGGACGCTTCCCATGATCGGCACGTACGGGTACGAGTAGACCATCCGGCGACCAACCACGAAGAGCGGAAACTGTGGCCCGGGAACGTTGGTCGTGACCGTCTGCAGCGCGCGCTGCGGCGTCCGCGCCGCGAGCCGTGCGCCGAGCGACAGCAGCATCGGCGGTGCGAAACCCGCGAGCTTGACCAGGGCATCGCCGGCGACGGCCTGCTTCGATCCCTTGAGCATGGACAGCTGTCCGGCGATCGCAGCGAGGCGCTCACCCGGATCGGCGATCGACACGGGTAACCCGGGGAAGATCCCGGACACCCGGTTGTTGTAGGTACCGCGCTCCGAATCCGACCGAACCGAGACCGGTACCAGCGTTCGCACCACCCGGTTGGTCACGTCCTCACCGCGGTGCAGCAGGAGCGCCCGGAATCCCGCGGTGATCGCCGCGAGCACAACGTCGTTGACGGTCCCGCCGAGAGCGTCACGGACGATCTTCACGTCATCGAGGCCGGCCTCAGCCCAACTCCACCGGCGATGCGGCCCGATCGGCCCATTGAGCGAGGTGGCAGAGCGTTTGCTCCATTCTGCGAGCGACCGCAGGAGCACCGCACCCTCCGCAAGCCGCGTACGTGGTCCCGCGGTGATGCGGAGAGAGCCGGAAAAATCGCGCAGGCGGCCGAGCGGGTCGCCCACGGTGCGCAACACCGCGTGGCTGGTCACGGTCAATGTGCCCGGCTCGGGCTCAGGAGTCCATTCGACGGCCGGCGGCGGTGCCGGCGATGCGGCCGCGCTGTCGAACATCACGGTGAGCAGGTCGGTGGCGGAGACGCCGTCGACCATGCAGTGGTGCACCTTCGAGATGACCGCCCATCGACCATGCCGCAGGCCTTCGACCATCCAGATTTCCCAGAGCGGCTTGGTGCGGTCGAGCATTTGAGCGAACACCCGGCCGGCAAGGTTGCGCAACTCGTCCCTGCCCCCGGGCGGCGGCACCGCGGTGTGCCGTATGTGATACAGGATCTGGAAGTGAGGGTCGTCGACCCAGACGGGTCGTCCGACGCCACCCGGGGCAAACCGCACCTTCTGGCGGTAGCGGGGAACCAGGGGTAGCTTGCCCGCGACGAGCCGGACCAGGTCCCCATAGGCAGGTGCCGGTCCCTCGAGCACGGCCACGGATCCGATGTGCATCGGGTTGTTGCCGTTTTCAATGTGGAGGAACGCCGCGTCCTGCACGCTCATCACATCCATCAGCGCACCAGCTTGGACTTGGCGGGCTTCGCGCTGCAGGGAACGCAGAGGGCCGCCCACGGTACCGCCTCCAGTCGCTCGCCGGGAATCGGGTCGCCGCAACTGATGCAGCGTCCATAGGTCCCTGCTTCGATCCGGTCGAGCGCCTCGTCGATATCGGCCACGGTCGCGTAGATGGTTCGGGCCTGGTATGCGTCGGTCAACCTCTCCACCGCGTATGCGGTGGCGTCACCGATTCGCTTGCCGAAGCCGAGGTTGGCCACCTCCGCGGGATCGTGCTCGCCCAGCTGATCGACCTTGGCGACAATCTCGGATCGCTTCTTGAGCAGCACATCGCGTGCCTCGGCCTCGCGGGCACTATCCGACACCGGGCGCACCCTCAGGCAGACGCCGCCTCGCCCGGTCCCGGTTCCGGTGCCCACAAGCGGGACAGCGACTCATCCGGCGAAGCGTACGCCGCCCTCCACCCGGTCGAGTCGAGCCTGTCCAGTTCGAAAGGACGGTCCGAAACACGAAATATGGCGATTTGCCGACGGATAGCGACCATTCCGTTGTCGGCGCCGGCTCGGCGACCCAGCAAACTCCTTCACGTGGTTATGCGGTCGTCTGATGTGCGCCTCGAGGTGCTCACCGGGCTCGGACACTCGCTCCCGGGCGCTCGGAGCCCTGCTGAAGCATCGACCAAGGTGGTCGAAGCCCTCGCCGCTCTCGAGGTCGCGGGGATCGTCAGCGCGGTCGAGTCGGACATGGCGGTGGTGCTCGCCGTCCATATCCCGGAATCGCAGACGCTTCTCCTGTCCACGCGACTCGCGGCGACCATCGTGGGAATGCGGATCCCCCTCGACGGCGTCGAATCACTGCGCCAACCCGTCCGGCTGCGACGACCGTACTACGGCGTCGCCGACGCCTCGGAGACGATGCGTCGCCTGACCACCGACTCCGCCCTTGCCAAGGCGCTGCCCAACGCAGCAGACGAGCGCGACGTCATGGCAGTCCCAGTGACCTGCCGGGATCGGGTCGTCGCCGTGCTGTCGGTGTGGGGCCCTGGCTGCAGCCCGGAGCTCGGGCCAACGCTCGAGGCCGTGGCCGCCATGCTCGGCGGGGCATGGTCAGCGGAGGCGCAGCCTGGAGTCCAGCGTTTCGACGCCCTCAGCTCACCGGCACCCGACCGCAGGCTCCGAGGCACGATCTCGTCCATGATCACGAGCGGTGGGATCGTCTCTGCGCTGCAGCCGATCGTCCGTCTGGTGAACGACACCGTCATCGGCTACGAGGCGCTCGCCCGTTTCCCACCCCGGGCTCGCGTCCATACCCCTGACCAGCTCTTCGGTGCGGCGGCGGCTCTGAACATGCAGTCGGCGGTCGACCTGGCATGCGTGCGTGCCGCCCTGCAGGCCGCATCGAACATCGGCGAGGCCGATCTCTTCGTCAACGTGCTCATCGGCACCCTGGTCGACCAGAGCGGTGTCGCCGCGCTCGACAAGGCGGTCCTCGACGCGCGGGTGGATCCGGCTGCTGTGGTCCTCGAGTTCAGTGAGCGGGAGCCGGTTCCCGACCTGGCATTGCTGCAGCGCATCGCGGCGGAGCTGCGGGCCCGTGGGTTCCGTATCGCCGTCGACGACGCCGGCGCAGGGCACGCAAGCATGCGAGTGATCGCGGAGCTGCGCCCCGAATTCATCAAGGTCGATCGCTCCCTGATCACCGCCATCGACGCCGACCGCGCCCGCCGCGCCCTCGTGGTTGCGCTGCTGTCCTTCAGCGGCCACATCGGAGCCCGGGTGATCGCCGAGGGCATCGAGACCCAGCGCGAGCAGGAGACGCTGCAATCCCTGGGCGTGCAGTTCGGACAGGGCTGGCTGCTCGGGCGTCCCGTGCTACCCCATCCGCTCAAGGGAGACACCGCGATGGTGGTCGTCGACGCGACCTGGTTCGCGCAGCGGCTGGTCTCGCCGACACGTGTCGCGTCAACGGGGCCGGAACCGGCGGCACCGGGAGCCATCGCACCGGTCGACACGGTCGCGGTCACCCGGCCACGCCGCGCACTCGCCCGCGCCCTCAGCGACGCGGCGCTGGCGCTCCAGAGCGAGCACGACCCCATGCGGATCCTCGGCGTGATGGCGGAGCAGATGAGCCGCGTTGTGCCGGTCACCGAGATGGCGATCTTCGTCGCCGATTACGAGACCTTCCGGCTGGTTCCCGTCCTCGCGACCGGGCCCGACCGCGACGAGATCATGGCGGACAGCATGGCGCTCGACGCGGGCATCACCGGCTGGGCATTCGCCAAAGGCACACCGCAGAACATTCCTGACACATCGATGCACCCGCTCGCGCGGCAGATTCCCGGGACGTCCTATGTCGAAGAGTCACTGCTCCTCGTCCCGCTGGTCGCAACCGAGCACAAGCTCGGCATCATCAACTGCTGGCGTGTCGGAGTCGACCAGTTCTCGGCGAGCGAGCTCGAGGCGGCGTCGTTGTTCGCGCACGTCGCAGCGTCCGCATGGCGCAACGCGCAGCTCTACGGCGAGCTTGTCAACGCTGCCATGACCGATCCGCTGACGGGCCTCTACAACAGCCGGTGGCTCAGAGACGCCGGCGAGCGCGATATCGCGCGGGCCGCTCGCGATTGCAAGTCACTGTCGTTGCTGCTCGTCGACCTCGACCACTTCAAGGCTGTCAACGACAGCGCGGGGCACGCCGTCGGCGACGTCGTCCTCCAGCGGGTGGCCGCCCAGCTGCGCACCGCGGTGCGCGGAGCAGACGCGGTGGTGCGTCTCGGTGGCGAGGAATTCGTCGTGCTGCTGCATGAATGCCCGGCGGACGGCGCCTGGATCGCCGCCGAAGCGGTGCGCAGCGCCGTGCGTGGGGTGGTCGTGCCCGAGGGTTGCAGCCTCGACGGCCTCACCGCATCCATCGGTATCGCCACGTATCCCGAGCACGGCGGCACGCTTGATCAACTCCTCGGGGCCGCCGACCGTGCGATGTACTCGGCGAAGCACGAGGGCCGGGATCGTTCGGTTCGTGCGGTCCCCCCTGCAGGGGCCGGAAAGATCATCGCCCTCCCCCGGCGGCGCCCCCCGCGTCCCAGCGCGCCCAGCATCGTCTCGGGGAGCTGACTGAGCGCTAGGGGATGTCCCTGCGGACGGTGAGGATCCAGCCGCACAGCGCAAAGAACAACCCCCATCCAAGCAGGACGAAGCCGCCCTCCACTGCGTTGAGGTGCGCGAGGTTTCCGCGATTCGCGCCGGTGATCGCCGCCCCCGCCGCGCCGGGGAGGTAGGGATATGCGTTCTTGACCACCGGGATGATGTCGATGAGCGGCTCGAGCACGAAGAGATACACGAGCGCCCCGATGACCGCGGCGATCTGGTTGCGCACCAGAACGCCGACCCCGATGCCGACCACCGCGAAAACGGCGATCACGATGATGTCGCCGAGCATCGAGAGCAGCACACCGTTGGACGTCCACCCGATGTTGACGCCGAGCGCCGCGAACCAGGGCGTCATGATGGCCGCGGTCAGCGCTGCGCACGCCAGTCCGTAGATGATGCCGACGACCGCTGCGACAATCACCTTCGCCACGATGACGCGACCGCGTCGTGGCTCGATGAGGAAGGTGGGACGCGACGTGAAGTGACGGAACTCGGTGGTCATCAGGATGATCCCGACCACCACTGAGAAGAGGTAGGCGCTGCCGCCGGACGCGGCGATCGACCGCTGAGTCTCCGCCGCGCTCAGGGGTGGCAGGGGATTCCCACTGGCACCGTTGCCGTTGCTGGCAATCTGGGCCACAACTCCGAGAGCTGCGAGCGCGAGGGCTCCGAGCAGCATGCCCCAGCCCAGCTTGATGGTGGTCACCTTTCGCCATTCGGCGCGGACCAGGTTGATCACGGCGCGGGTCCGGGCGGTGCGGCCGGGTCCGCGGTCAACCGAAGGAATGTCTCCTCCAGACTTGAGCTCCCGGCCCGAAGCTCGTGCAGCTCGACATGCGCCTCCCATGCGGCCCGGCCAACGGCCTCGGGTGTGGCCCCCACCACCGCCCAAGCGCCGTCGTCCCGCGGGGTGATCTGGGCGTTGAGCGGCGCGACCGCGGTTGCGAACTGGTCGGGCGTGGGGGTGCGTACGACGACTCCGCCGCTTGCCCCTTCGAGGTCGGCCAGCTTCCCTTCATAGATGAAGCGCCCGCGCGCGATGATCACCACGC